>CAZVEG010000172.1:0-5987 GCA_964625625.1 uncultured Leptospirales bacterium
GCGAAGGGGCGCGGATTCGCATCCTCGCCCCTTCGCGTCCTCTTCTCGCAATCACCTTGCCCCGCGTAAAGATCTCACACTTTACTTCCGTTTCCAAAACGCCACCCCCGACAGCCGGCGGGCAACGCGAAAAACTCTTGACATATTTTAAATAATTGAATAATATCTTCAATTATTTAATTTCGTCAACGGACACCGCCGATGAAGAGAGCCTCACAGGAAGGAAGGATTTTCGACGCCGCGCTGAAGCTCTTCGCGCAGTACGGCTACCGGAAGACCACTCTCGAGGACGTGGCCGGCGAGCTCGGCATGACCCCGGGCAACATCTATTTCTACGTCAAGAACAAGAAGGAGCTCTACGAGAAGACCGTGCGCAGCGCCCTGGACCGCTGGCGGGAGAGCGTGGCGGCGGCGGTGGCGCTCGAGAAACGCGCGCCGGAAAAGTTCGTCGTGATGGCCGAGCGCTCCTTCGAGTACCTGCGTGACCGCGACGACATCACGGCGATCCTCTCGCGCGACCCCGATATCTTCACGCTGTCACCCGAGGAGGACCGCTTCCGCGACATCAACGAGGGGGCCATGCGGATCATGAGGGACATCCTCGCGCAGGGCGTGCGGGAAAAATCGTTTCATAAAATGAACGTGGAGCGCGCGACGGACTTTCTTTTCTCGGTGTACATCATGTTTCTCATAAGGGCGTACGTGAAAAAGGAAGAGGGGGACGTCGAGGAGATGTTCCGCGAGGGCCTGCGGCTCATCCTGCGCGGACTGTGCCGCTGAGGCCCTGAAACTGAAAGAGCCGTGCCGCGCGCGGAACGGCTCAAGGTCGCGCATAACGGCCCCGGAAGGGACCGACAACGGGACCCGACACGGTGGCATCCGGCAAGGCCGGACCCCGCGCCGCGCCCGATAGACACAAGGGAGGATATTATGACGGAAGCAACGCTTAAGGCTCTCGACGGTCTGCGCGACCTGTCGACGCTCAAATGGTACGTCATTCCGCTCCTGGCGATCGTGATGTACATCTACGCCACCGAGATCAAGAAGGCGCGGGAGAACGGCAACTGGGAGGCGGTCTTCGCCGGGCTCACCCTGTTCGGCATGGACTTCTTCAACGAGACGTGGAACGGCTGGCTGATGGTGCTCTCGGGCTACTCGGCCTTCTGGACCGCGCCCGGCGACACGGCGCTTCGCACCATGGTGGGATGGAACATCGAGATCATGTTCATGTTCACGCTGGCGGGAATCATCTACTATCACACCCTGTCGAAGAGCCAGGACCAGAAGATACTCGGTCTTCCGGAAAAGTGGTTCTGGGCGATCGGCTTCACCGTGTTCTGCGTGTTCGTGGAGTGCATGCTCAACGTCGGCGGCCACCTGGTGTGGGACTGGCCCTGCTGGAACCGCACCTTCGCCGGGATATGGCTCATCCTGCTCATCGGCTATTTCCATTTCTTCGCGGCCATCATCTTCATGCTGTGGCTCAAGACCACGAAGAAGCGCGTCATCTTCATCTCGTTTGTCTACGCCGTGGCGATCGTCATGAACATCATCGGCCTGGGGATCATGGGATGGACATACTGAGGGAAGCGGTTTTACGCCGTACCCGGGTACGCGGTTTCATTTAGAACAACCTCAATACCTCGCGCAATCGGGGCTTCATCGCAGGCGGTGAAGCCCCGTTTTTTTATATGCCCGCGCGGGCTACAGCTCGACCACTTTGGACGAGGGCGCGTTCTTCATAATCGAGGCGACCCCCTTCATGCAGCCGCTCTTCGAACTGTAGCCTTCGCCATGGCCTATGATCTCACCGTTGGGGGCCTTCAGTCGAAAGCGATGCTCGCCTTTTTTGTCCACGTACAGGGCGAAGGCCGTTTCCTTCTGTGCGTTCTTTCGCACCGACTCGATGCCGTCCATGCACGCCGTCTTTGAGCTATAACCCTCGCCGGTGAGCACCACCTGCCCGTTACCGGCCTTCAGACGATACCGGTATGAGCCAGCCTTGTCCCTGTACAGCTCGAATTTTCCCGTCATGTGATTCCCTCCCTTTGTATTTTTAATCCGCGCCCGCGGGCTCGGCCCACTGCTCGCAACCTCTCTTACCGGGTGAGAATATCCGGCACGCCGAGTACACCGGGACGGCCCATCCTGAGCCCGCTCCTACACGGCGGCGTCGCTGTACCGTATCCTGATACAGCCGGACGGCGCCGACGGCGGATCGACGCATCCGTGAACGGACTCCAGGAGCACGTTCATCAATTCAATGTCCTTCTCCCGCGAGGGTTTTCCGGTCAGAAGCGTCTCACCCGATGATATCTCGATAGTGCCGTCGTCCATCAGCTCTATCACGAGATCCCGGATATTCCCCGCGCCCTGTACGAGCATGTCGACGACCAGCAGCAGGCTTACCATGGTTTCGATCGATTCGCTTTTACCCGGCCCGGCCTCCACGACCGTGAGCGGTATTCGCTTCAGCCGGGCGTACTCCTCGAGCACGTCCCTGAACACGACGGTGTTCATGTCCTCGACGTTGTAGACGATGTTGAATACGGCCTTCATGGAGAGGAGCTTTCCGACGAACCCACCCATGGCCTCGGCCGACAGCCCCTTCCCGCGCGATTCGAGATTCAACAGGCTTATCACGACCTGGAGGTTGTTTTTTATCCTGTGGTGAAGCTCGCGGATGAGCTGCCGTTTTACCGCAAGAGCCCGGTTAAGGCTTTCGATGAGCACGTTCTTCGCGTTCACCTCCCTTCGCACCAGGAAAAACAGCAGGAGGCCCGTCACCAGCACGAAGAACAGTCCCTTTATGGTGGAGTAGCGCGACATGTCCTCGAGCCCTTCGGAGAACAGGTGTATGGCGGTATCGGAGACGAGTATCCAGAGCGAGGCGAACAGGATATAGATCAGTACGATTTTCAGCGCGCTTTTCATCTGGCTCCACCGGTCCGGGTTACGGCGAGGATCGCGAATAACGCACCCGGCCCGTGCGCGCCTGAAGCCCGCCGGTTCCGCGCGTGGTGCGGGAGTGTCCGTGAACCGCGATAGCTTTTTATACAACCGGGGCGCAGCGCGTGTCAACAGATATAAATCGCGCGGTTTTCGCCTGACGGCGCGGCACGATCCCCTTGCCCCGGTGGCAGGGCCCGTCGCCCTTCCGAAAAAAACGGAAACCCCCACGACACGCGCTACACTAATATCTATATTAATTTATATATCGACAGCGGCCGCCCCTCCCCCGGCGCGGCACTGCCAAGGAGGATGGAATGAGCGCCGCACCCCGAACGCAAACCTGGCATTATGTCGAAAAATGGGCCGCCGCGCGACCCGCCGCCGAGGCCCTGGTCTTCGGCGACGTGCGCCTGAGCTGGGCCGACTTCAGGCGCGAGATGAACCTGGTCGCGAAGGCCTACCTGGCCGCCGGCGTGGAGCCGGGCGACCGCGTGGCCATGATCTCGATGGCCTGCCCGGAGTTCAAGATTAGCTACATGGCCGCCGGCAAGGTGGGCGCCATGTGGCTGGGCCTGAATCCCAAGTTCACCCTGGAGGAGCTGCGCTACCAGATCGGCGACAGCAAACCGAAGGTCATCATCACCCGGCGCCGTTTTCTCGATAAAGACCTCGCCGAGAACCTGGTGCCGCTCATGAAGGAGTTCCCCTTCGTAAAGAAGGTGCTGGTGATGGGCGAGCTCTTCGAGGGCGCCGAATCGTACGACGCGTACGCACGCGCACCCCGGCCCGAGCTCGACGCCGCGCTCGAGAGGCGCTCCGCCGCCGTGAAAGACTCCGACAGCGCGCTGCTCATGTACACCTCGGGCTCAACGGGAAAGCCCAAGGGCGTGGTGCAGACGCACGCGAGCATCGTCGCGAACGTCCGCGTGATGATGGAGAAACTCCACTACAGCCCGAACGACCGCATCCTGCTGCACTTCCCCATCAACCACGTCGCCTCCGACGTTGAGATCGGCTACTCGGCCATCATGGCGGGCGCCACGATCGTCTTCATGGACAGGTTCGATCCGACCGCCTCGCTCGAGATGATCATGAAGGAGAAGATCACCGTGCTGGGGCAGGTGCCGGTGATGTACCTCATGCAGATGCAGACGCCGCTGTGGAGAACGACGCCCTGGTACAAATCCATCCGCTTCTTCGTGATATCGGGCGCCATCCCGCCCCTGCCGCTTATCGAGTCGCTCAAAAAGATCCGTGCCGAGACCGGCTGTCTGGTGAACAACGCCTACGGCAGCACCGAGGCCTGCGGGCTCATCACCTACACGGCCGACGGCGACAGCCTGGACTTCATCGCAAAATCGATCGGCAGGGTCCCCGCGCCCATGGAGTTCCGCCTGGTGGACGACGACAACCGCGAGGTGCAAAACGGCTCGGTGGGCGAGATGGTGTTCCGCGGACCGTTCCTCTTCAAGGAGTATTTCAACCGGCCCGAGGAGACGGCGAAGGCATTCGACGCCGACGGCTGGTTCCATTCCAGCGACCTTGCCTACGCCGACGGGAAGGGCAACCTCTTCATGACCGGCCGCAAGTCCGAGATGTTCAAGACCGGCGGCGAGAACGTCTTCCCGCGCGAGATCGAGGAGGTGCTGGAATCGCACCCGGCGGTGCTCTTCTCGGCCGTGGTGGCCGCTCCCGACGAGATGTTCCAGGAGGTGGGCTGGGCCTATATTATGCTCAAGCCCGGGCAGACGGTCGGCGAGGAGGAGCTGCGCTCGCTGTGCAAATCGAAGCTCGCCAATTTCAAGGTGCCCAAGAAGTACATCGTGCGCGGGGAGCTTCCGCTGCTCGCCACCGGCAAGGTCAACAAGGTGATGCTGAAGGAGGAGGTGAAGAAGGCGTTTGCGCGGTGAGGGGGTATGCCGGGCCGGCGGCGCCTTACCACCGGCGTGGTGTGCGCATAACACTCCCGGCGGGGTGCGGCGCGCTTTCCCGCGCGATGGAGCTCTGTCCTTTCTTTTTGGCGAAAAAGAAAGGACCAAAGAAAACGCGCCTCGCCGGCGGGCTGCGCTCACACGCCGCGCGGCTTTACTTCCAGTTATATGAAATTAAAGATGGTTCGGGATGGGTAGTGTAGATGGTGCTGTGTGTTTTACTGAGGGTTTTTCCGTGGTCTTATTGTTCGGCTGCGGAAGGTCCTTCGTGGACCATCCTCGCCTCGCGCGCGTCCGTGCGCGCTGCTTTACGATTGGTGGATGATACTGGATGAGCTTGTGGTTGGTCGGCCAGGGTACAACCAACCGGTATCCTCAATACGGCTCCCCTTTATCAAAGGGGAGCTGCCAGCGGCTGAGAGGATTCGTTCAGCGTCATGAAGCTTTCACGTCCCATGCCTCTGCACATGGTTTCCGGCTGCCCGGGGAAAAGAGTACTGATTCGCTGCCGTGGGCGCAACGAATCCTCCCACCTCCGGTGCGCCCCCTTTAATAAAGAGGGCTCCTGGTGGATGGGCTTCTGGTTGGTTGGCCAGGGTACAATCAAACAGTATGCTTAATAAGGCTCTTTAGCCGTCTCGCGCGGCGCCCGTTTCGCTTGTCCCTCCCCGTTTACGTCCGTTCTACGTCCGTTCTACCTCCGTTGTTTCTCCGTTCTACCTCCGTTCTTCCTCCGTTCTTCCTGTTCCATACCTCTACCATACCTCCACGACCACCCGCCGTAGCCCCGTTCTTCGCATTCCATTTTGTATGGTTTCGTACGCCGTTTTTTCACTTTTTTCCTCTCCGGCCCAAAAACTTTTAACATTCGCCCCTCGCCGTTCGTATTAATTTCGAGAACGCCATGGAGGTGAACGCATGAACCGGACGTAGCGTGACGATGTTCGTTTTTTCCGTACGTGCCGTCAGCGAGGCGGCGACTGAACAGCATTCATTATACACTACAGGAGCAGTTCCATGGCAAAGGTGAAAACAACCGTTTCCATTCCCCAGATCAGCCGCAATATCGACGGATTCGTCTACTTTTCCCGTAACGGCAATACC
>CAZVEG010000173.1:0-5974 GCA_964625625.1 uncultured Leptospirales bacterium
TGCTCTGTCATTCCACACTGGCCCGATGGGCCAAGAAGTCAGGATTCACGATGGACTCCGCCGAACGCTCGGAGCGCTGCGCCAGGGTGACCGCGGACGTGGCGAGAAAGACGGCCGAACTGCTGAACGCCAATCTCGCCGGAAGCTTCAAGTTCGGTGGCCTGGGTGAGCATGCCAAGTATTGCTACAAGTGCCACGAGGTGAAAATGGAGCACGGGGCCAAGGTTAAGATGGATTGCGCCCTGTGCCACAAGGGGACGCTGACCGATAAGTTTACCAACCATCCGTAAACAGTCCTGACATCCGATTCGTCAGGGGAGGCGCCGGTCGATTCCGGCGCTTCTCCTTCGCATGCTCCCGTGTCCCGCGTGTATGCCGCGATGACACCCCCCTTCCTGACACGCCAGAGCCGGACGGGAGGGGACCTCCTGAAAATATAAATTCTCTTGCCTCGGCCTCGATATCCCTGTAAACCTGCAGCTGACATGCGATCATGCTGTCCCATCAAAACCATCGGAGACCCGACATGGAATATATCAAAATCATGCCCTGCCTCGACATGAAGGAAGGCCGCGTCGTAAAGGGCGTAAACTTCGTCAACATCCGCGACGCGGGTGACCCGGTCGAGAACGCGCGCTTCTATCAGGACGAGGGTGCCGACGAGCTCGCCATGCTCGACATCGCCGCCACGCTCGAGAACAGGAAGACCCGGCTCGAGTGGGTGCGGCAGGTTTCGGCCGTCATCAGCATTCCGCTTACCATGGGCGGCGGTATCAATTCCCTCGAGGACATCGAACTGGTGCTCGACGCCGGAGCGGGCATGGTGTCCATGAACAGCGCCGCCGTGAAGGACCCCGAACTGGTCGGCGCCGCGGCGAAAAAATTCGGCTCCTCGCGCGTTACCGTTGCGATCGACGCCCGGCGCAATGCCGCTATGCCTTCGGGCTTCGAACTGGTGGTTTCCGGCGGCACCAGACCGGTCGGCATAGATGCGATCGAATGGGCGCGCCGATGCCGCGATCTCGGCGCGGGCACCGTACTTCCCACCAGCATGGACGGCGACGGTACGCTAAAGGGATACGATCTGGAGTTCACCAGAGCGGTGGCCGTGGCATCGGGTCTGCCCACCGTGGCATCGGGCGGAGCCGGTACGCTCGAGCATTTTTACGAGGGAGTCACAAAGGGCGGCGCAAACACGCTTCTCGCGGCTTCGGTGTTCCATTTCCGTACCTTCAGCATACGCCAGGTGAAGGAGTATCTCAGGGATAAAGGCTTGAAGGTCAGCCTGTAATCACCCCGGCATGCTTCCGGATGACAATCGTGATCGTCGCCCGGAAGCCGTCATGTTGGATAAAAATCTATTGACATACCCTTTGCTTATATGAACATGTTTCATATAATGAACATAGTTCACATAACACCTGTCAAACAGACGTCGTGGGCTCGGAAACATTCTCCCGCCTGTATTCAATCCGAACCCGAAATTCACGATGTCATGACAAATCATTAAAAATGGAAGTGATTTCAATGAAAGCGATACGCGTAAGCAAAACCGGCACTTCAGGCGTCCTCGAATACGTCGATGTTCCCACACCCGAACCCGGCCCCGGAGAGGTGCTGGTCCGAACGGAATCAATCTCGGTCAATTACGCCGATGTGCGCATGCGGCAGGGGCTCTATCCCGATATGCCGCCCCTGCCCTTCACTCCCGGCACCGAGGCCAGCGGCACCGTGGAAGCCGTCGGAAGCCAGGTAACGAACCTTGCGCCCGGGCAGAGGGTCATCGTGATGGGAGGGGAATGCTACGCCGAGTACGTCAAGGCCGGCCCGTTCTCCGTGGTGCCCGTGCCCGAGGGCGTGGACATGGACGCGGCCGCGGTGTTCCCGACCACTTACCTGACCTCGCACCTGATGCTGCACCACTTCGGCCGCGTCGAATCCGGGCAGACGGTGCTGCTGTACCCTGCAGCCGGCGGAATCGGCACCGCGATGGGACAGCTCGCCGGACTCGCCGGAATCGAGGTTATCGGCCTGGCCGACAGCCCCGAAAAAGCCGCGTACGCGAAGAGCCAGGGGATCACCCACATCATCGATTACACGAAGGAGAACGTTCCGGCGCGGGTGATGGAGCTCACCGGCGGCAAGGGCGTCCGCCTCATCATGGACCATGTTGCCGGACCGAAATTCAGCGACAACTTCGACATGCTCGCTCCGCTGGGGCAGGTAATCTGGTTCGGCAGTATCGGCGGCGACCTGCCCGCCGACATGGCCTCCCGCTTCAACCGTCATTTCATGAAGGGGATCTCGATGAGGAGCTTCCACCTCGGCAGCACGGCCAAGGCCGACCCCATGGCGGTCTTCAACGCCCTGGTCGCGCTCCTCGGTCACCTGAAGGATGGTACGATACGACCGGTAATCCACCGCTCATTCCCGCTCGCGGAGGCATCGAAGGCCCACGAGCTGCTCGAAAGCGGCACGGTGACCGGCAAGCTGGTGCTCAAACCCTGACGCGCCGACACGGCGCGGGAATGCGTATTGACAAATCCCCGCGCCGTGCTATCATCCATCCCGCCGTAAAAAAACGAGATCCTTTTCCGCATCACCCCTGTCTAAATGAAAAGAAGCGTGTCCACAACCGAACGGGACGACGGAACGCTGGTGCGCGACGCGCTGGCGGGCGACCGACGCGCATTCGACCTGCTGGTGCTGCGCCACGGGGACATGCTTTTCAACCTGTGCTTCCGCATGCTCGGCGATTACGACGAGGCCTCCGACTGCGCGCAGGACGCCTTCATCCGGGCGTACCGCGCGCTTGGTAGCTTCAGGGGCGAAGCCGCGTTCCCGACATGGCTGTACCGAATCGCGGTGAACACCTGCAGGAACCGCCTGGCCTCGGCGGAGTACCGAAGATACAGGAAGGCCGTCCGCCTGGAGGGAACCGGCGCGGATGATACACTGCTGCCGGCGAACGGGAGGGCTTCGTTCTCCAATCCGACGGCGCGCTTCGAGCGGGAAGAGCGCGAGACGGTCATCCAGCGCGCGCTCGACGGCCTTCCGCCGGATGAAAAAACCGTGGCCGTCCTCCGCGACATCGAGGGCAGGAGCTACGAGGAGATCGCCATGCTGACGGGCATGCGCCCCGGTACCGTCAAATCGAGACTCGCCAGGGCGCGCCGGAGGCTTCGATCGAAACTCGAGGGGATTGTTTAGCATGAAATGCCGCACCGTACAGAACCGCCTGTCCGAATACATCGACGGCAGGCTGCCCGCCGGGCTCGAACGCCCGATCGAGAAACACTGCGCCTCGTGCGACGCCTGTGCGAAGGAGCTGGCCTTCCTCAGGTCTTACCGAAAAAGAATGTCCGCTCTTCAACGGAAGGCCTCGCCCGCGGATTTCCTCTATAAGCTCAACAGTCGGCTTGATGCCCCGGAGCCGCGCCGCGGTATCGTGCGTACGCTCTTCCATCCCGCGCGCGTTAAACTGCCCATCGAGGCCGCCGGGCTCCTGGCCGCGGCCGCCCTGGTGTTCGTTATCCTGCTTCCCGACGAGGCCCGGAAGGCTGATCTTCAAACCCGTCCAGGGGAACGCGTCGCCGTTACGGACGGCGGAGATATGGGAACACGCGACATTGACGATGTCGCCGGGCTGCCGGCGGCGCGGCGCGTCCCTAAAACGGCACCGTCCGTCAAAAAATCCATTGCGACCCGTGTGTACGTTATCGAGTTCAGCCCCCGACGGGCTTCCGCGCCCGCGATCGCCATGAACGAGGCCCGGCAGGATCGCGCCGGCGAACACGAGGAGATGAAGGCGGCCGACGCCTACGTCAGCAAGGCGAAGGTCGCCGCCGCGCGGCAGATGCCGCCAACGGAAGAGAAAAAAGAGAGGGCCGAACCTCTGGAGAAGGCCGGATCGTCCGCGGACATACGGACCGCCGTTCGGCGCGCGGGTGCCACGATCATCGAGGAGCGATGCGACGGGGGTACAGGACGATGTTCATCGTTCACCCTGGAAGCTAAGGAAAATTCCTACAAGGCCCTTGTGGATGAGCTGAAACTTCTGGGCGATGTGCGGCCGGCGGAACCCGCGCCGAAGACCGGGGCGGGGAAGCTGCGGTTGCGAATCGATGTGGACGGCAAGTGAACCCTCTCCCGGAATGTCGTCAGCGCCTGCGTATCACGATCACCGTTACGTCGTCGGTGGCACCGAATTCACCGACCTCTTTGTCGTACTTCTGCATTACGCGATCGCATATTTCCTGCGCCGTCTCCCCGGGAGCATTGGAAAAAACCTCGCGTATCCGTTCGAGCCCCAGGGCCGTCATACCGTTGCCGAAACCATCGAGCAGACCGTCGGTGTAGAGCAGAAGACAATCGTTGCTGTTCATGTTAAACCTCAGGGCACGCGCGCTGACGGCGGGGTCGTCCATGCCGATGGGCAATCCCCTGAAGTTCGAATCTTTCGGAGACACGACACGGGACTCGTTGGTCGCGCCGCGACGCAATATTATGTCCGGGTGACCCTGGTTGACATACTCGATTCCGTTTTGATCGAAGCGGAGCAGGATGCCCGTAACGAAGGTCTCGGTACCTTCGATTTCTTCATGGATCATATCCGCGGCGGTTTTGACCATCGAGGCGAGCCCCTCCTCTCCCATCCGGTTGAAGAGCCGGTACAAAATGGGCCGCACGATCATGGTGATAAGTCCCGACGACAGCCCGTGCCCCGAGACGTCGAAGAGTGACACGCCCTTCACCTCGCCGTCGACGGTGTAGAAATCGTACAGGTCGCCGGAAACCTCGTGCACCGGCCTGAAGCGAAAGGCGATGTCCCATATTCTCGATTCCGGCGATTCTGCCGGGAAGAATGACTTCTGGACAAGGCCGGCGAGTTCCATCTCGATCCGGTCGCGTTCGCTCGAATGTTCAAGCTGGATGTTTTTCTGGCGGAGGTCCTCGTTAAGAATCTCGAGCGCCCTGCGGTCCTCCTCGACCTCGCGCGTGCGTTCCTGGAGCTGCCTGGCGGTGTAGGCGACGAGAAGCATTACCGGAACGAACATCGCGCAATAAAACAGGTCGGTCGCGAGCGACCCGGGTTGCCCCGCCAGCGAAACCGCGTAAATAGAAACAGACGCGAACGCCGCAAGCGAACTCATCGAGATCACGAGGCTTTCGATGAACGTTATATATGGCAGCAGGATGGTCACGGCTATCAGCGCGAATACGAGGCCGGCCGTCCTTATCTCCTGAAGCCGGTAAACCGCTATCGAATACATGAGGAGGTACAGCGACAGCTCGAGCGAGAACAGCAGTGTTTCGGTTTTCGGCGTGAAATCCCTTCTGCGCCGGATGTACATCATGAAGAGAATGGTTCCGCCATTGGCGGTCAGCGCGAGAAAAAGTATTTCCGAATAGGTGATGCTGGAAAGACCCAGCGCATGGGCGATCGCGGCGAATATTTCGACGGCGATATATCCGACGAGGACGTTGCGCGTCATGCGCAGGTATTTTTCCTGAACGGGTATACCCGATGGAATGATCCATAATCTGTTCATCGGTCACCCTCCCGGGAACGCGCAACGCCGTAGTGTCGAGCGATATCACGATACTTCATAACATCTTTTAAACCGTTGAAGACCGGGTTCTCCCTCCATCGGCATCACTTCGCCGTCACGTAGCGCAGTCGTACGGTTGGACTAATAAGTTCAAATGATCGTAAATTAATCAATACTATTTTGAATCATTATGTTTTTATCGATGAACGGCGTTCATTTCGCGAAGTGGTCATATCCGCCGCCGATGCCGCTTCTTTCGTCGTCTTTTACCAGAAAGATCCCCTCTTCGCTCGGGAGTATCGAGCCCACCACGCTGAAATCCGAAAATTCCTCCCTGAGTTTCCGGAGTTTCCCCGGTGGAACCGTAAACACCAGTTCGAAATCCTCACCGCCATGCAGCGCGAAATCGTGCGGGTCTTTTC
>CAZVEG010000174.1:0-5877 GCA_964625625.1 uncultured Leptospirales bacterium
AACCTCCTGTCCGCGGCGGCGGCGGCCTTCATAAGTCTCTTCGCACTCAAGATCGCCGGTGTGCCCCCGGCGCTTCCGCTGGCGGCGGCCTCGTTTCTGTATATTTTCGCGATGTACACCCTCAACAACCATTTCGAGATGGACTCGCTGCTCATCCGGAATCCGGTGAAATACGCGATCCAGAACCGCTACAAACACCTGCTGCTTCCCATGGCCGTCCTGGCCCTGGGGGCCTGTCTCTATCTTGCCGCCCGCTTCGAGCCCGCGGTCACGCTCGGCTACCTTGTTTCCTGTGTGCTCGGCGCGGTTTATTCCACGCGACCGATGAAGCGCCTGGTGATGAAGACCGGCATCGGAATGATTGAGAGGGCCTACAATCTTAAAAATATTGTATCCACCTTCGGCTGGCTGATCGCGACGACGGCGCTTCCCCTCGCGGCGGCCGGCGCGGACGCGGCGAGCTTTACCACCGCCTGTTCGTTCGTTTTCGCGCTGGTTCTGTTCAGGAACATCCTGCTGGACATCATCGCCTTCCAGGGCGACCTCATCTTCGGTATGCAGACTTTTTCAACGATGCTGGGAGTGCAATCGGCGGGGAGGATCGCCATCGCCGTTTCGGTTGCCGCGGGCGCGGTCTTCGCGGCGTTTACGCTCGCGGCGGGGAAGGCCCTTTTTCTCTTATTCCTGGCCAATCTCGCGTATTTCACGGCGGTGTATTTCAGGATCAGGTCGAAGGACTATTTTATCGCCCTTAAATACGAGATGCTTCTGGACCTCAATTTCGTGCTTTTCGCGGCACTGTATTTCCTTGTACTATGATCACTTCTGCTCGGCGATATCCGCTTCTTCATCATCCAATTCGTTATAAACGACGAACTCCATCTCGTCCAGGATTTTGCCTTTCTCCGCCATGATGAGCCGGTAGTTCCCCTTTTCGAGCCCCTCAATCGTGCCGTATATTACTTTCTGCAACGGATCGATCCGTTCGGACCGAACGTTTACATCCACCCAGACGAGCTCCTTTTTCATCAGCACGACCCCGATCGTATGCTCCTCTTCGACCCTGGGAAATGCATAGACCCACTCGGTTCGCTCCGATGCCGGGAACTCGGGTATTCCCGCAACTCTGCGATATTCATCGGCAGGCGGCTTCCTGACGGCGAATTCGCCCTTCAGGCCACCGCAACCCGGGCCCGGGAAGAGCGTCATCGAAAAGACCGCGAGAAGCGCGACGCGTCGCCATGATTTCACGGGCACCTCCTATTCCACCTTGTACTGGTCTTTGTCGAGCTCGATCACCCTGGCGTTTTTCCGTCCCGGGCGGCGCCGGGGATCGTCCGAGGCTTCATCGATCGGGTCGCGACGGCGGTTGCGCTTTCCCATCGAAAGAGCTCCCCGTATAAAGTTGTAGACGAGGTAAATCGCGAAAAAAAACAGGAGTATTCTAAGCAGGTTCCCCAGCATTGTCGTTCTCCGGCGGATCCGGCAGGCCCCTACGCGGGACGAGCGGTCGAGATGAGGTCGGCCATTTCCCTTACTGCCTTTGCCAGCCCGGTGAAAACGGCGCGCGAGATTATGGCATGGCCGATGTTGAGCTCCTCGAGCCCCGGCGTGGCGAGGATCGGCGACAGGTTCCGGTAGTTCAGCCCGTGACCGGCGTTGACCCGTATGCCGATGCTAACGGCATGATGCGCCGCCTCGATAATTCGATCAAGCTCTTTTTGAACTTCGGCCCCGGGCCTGGCGTTGCAGTAGGTGCCCGTATGCAGCTCGACGAAGTCCGCGCCCGTCTCCCTGCCGAGGTCCACCACCCGTTTGTCCGGTTCTATGAACAGCGATACCACCACGCCCAGATCGTGAAAGATTCTCACCACCTCGGATATCCGTTTCATGTTCGCGCCGACATCGAGCCCGCCCTCGGTGGTAAGCTCCCGCCGTTTCTCCGGAACGAGCGTTATCTGGTTCGGCACGATCGCCCGGGCCACCGCGATGATATCGTCGGAGAGCGCCATCTCCAGGTTGAATTTGCCGCGCACCACGTCCCGCAGACCCGTTACATCGAGATCCTGGATATGCCGCCGGTCCTCCCGCAGGTGCACGGTGACGCCGGCCGCCCCGTTATCCTCGCAGACGACCGCCCCGGCTATCGGATCGGGCTCGACCCCTCCCCTCGCCTGTCGCAGCGTCGCGATATGATCGATATTCACGCAAAGAATCGTTTCCCGCATTTCATCCTCAGCGCGGCTCAGTGCCGACCGTTTTCTTCTTTATTTTAACCGATATGGTATCCGGAAGCACATGCATTATCCGGAAATTATCCAGCCTGTTTCTCAAAATCGCGGTAACCGGGCATTGCCGCTCGGTGACCGCATCGGCGCTCCCTTCGGGAAAATCCAGCGCGGACACCATGCCGGGATCGATCAGTACATCGAACACGAGGCCGTCGGCGACCTCTCCCTCATGGAGGGGCTTGAGATACACCGCGACCGTGTCGGCGGCGGGCCTGTATTCATACTGCTCGTCGGGATTCCGTATCCGTGCCTTCGCTTCCACGCGGACGAGCCCGCGCACATCGAGTATCTGTATAAAAACCGCCGACTTTTCCACGTCGGTGCTCAGGTCGCGGTGCTCCTCCAGGTCGAGAGCTACCTCCCGCGTTATGCTCTTTGACTGGCCGTCAACCTTCACCTCCCTGGTGAAGATCGACTCGACCTCGCGGACGCTGGACTCGGCCCCGACGATGTTCACGTACGCCGGAACGGCCCTGTGAACGCCGAGGAGAAAGCCCTCCCGCACCTCGCCGGTGGTCCTGACGACGATCGGCACGCGCCTGGTGAGCTTCCGCTGAATCGACAGGAGCACCTTCTCGCGCGAAAGGTCGATCCGCACGCCGTCCGGGATTTCGGTCTTCACCAGCTCCAGAGGATATCGCACCTCGTCACTGATCACGGCGTTTTCCAGATCGACGTATGTCTTTATGTTTTTCGCGTTGATCAGCTTGATGTCCTCCTGCCTGCCGCTCAGCCTGACCGTGACGAACTGGTCCCGGCTGTTCTCCACGACCATGCCGGCGGGGAGATTGCGGAACTCGACAGGGACGCGGAGCTTTATCTCCGCCGACCGGGAGCTTCCGACGTACGCCCACAGACCCACGGCCGCCATGAGGCAGAAGAGCTTCTGTTTGAAGTCCCTGCCGCTGGCGATGCTCCTGATTTCGTCGAAGAAGTTGATCATTTAATGGAATACTTCTCCTCGTACGCGGTCTTCGGATTCATGAAGTAGAGTATCATGTTCTTCAAATCCGAAACCTTTATCCGGGAGAACATCTTCCCGTTCACCATTATCGATATGCCCCCGGTCTCCTCGGAGGTGACGATCACCAGCGCGTCGGTCTCCTCGGCTATGCCGAGGGCCGCCCGGTGGCGGGCGCCGTGCTGTTTCTTGAGCTGCCTGGAATCGCTGAGCGGCAGATAGCAGGCGGCGGCCATCAGCCGCGCCTCCTCTATGATGATGGCGCCGTCGTGCAGCGCCGTATTGGGAAAGAAGATGGTGCGGATGAGCTCCTCGGTAATGACGGAGTTGATGACGACGCCCGACTCTATATACGCCTTGAGCCCGGTGTTTCGCTCGATGACGATCAGTGAGCCGATGCGATCCTCGGCCATTGCCGCGATGGCGTTCACCATCTCATCGAGCGGGAAGGTGTCGGTCGTGAAGGCGTTGGATATCCAGTTGCGCTGCCCGAACTGGGTGAGGAGCCTGCGGAGCTCGGGCTGAAAGAGTATGATGACCGTAATGACGATGTACAGCGTGAGATTGGTGAAGATCCAGTTCAGCGTATCGAGTCTCAGCAGGTGTGAGAGCACGGCCACCACGAAGATTGCCACCAGGCCCTTTATGAGCTGCATGGCCCTGGTGTTCGCGATGAAGGTGTACACCCAGTACAACAGGAACGCGACCAGAAGCACGTCCACGATTATCCGGGCGTACTCCCAGAAGGTCGAGATAAAGTACACCGCTCTTTCAAATACGACTTCCATCCGGTACCCTTAAAAGCCTGGTGATCGCCTCCATCGCGAGGCGGTGTTCGCGTACGTCGTGCACCCTTATGATGTCCGCGCCGCCGAACGCGGCGATGGCGTTCAGCGCGATCGTCGCCGGCAGGCGGTCGCTCTCGACGGTGTACAGCTTACCGATGAGCGATTTCCTCGACAGCCCTATTAAAACCGGGAAACCCGATCGCGTAAAGCGCTCCAGATTGCGCAGTATCGTATAGTTGTGTTCCAGTGTCTTTCCGAAACCGATTCCCGGGTCGATGATTATCCTTTCCCTGGCCACACCGGCGCGCATGGCGAAGTCAGCCCGCTCCTCGAGGAAGGCGGCCACCTCGGCCACGACGTCCCCGTATACCGGGTTGTCCTGCATCGTCTCCGGCGTGCCCTTCATGTGCATGAGCACAACCGATGCCCCCGTGCGCGCGGCCAGCGGGGCCATTTCATCGTCGAGGACCAGCGCGCTTATATCGTTGATGATCGTCGCCCCGGCCCCGAGGGCCGCGGCCGCGACACCCGCCCTGCAGGTGTCGACCGAAACGACCGTATCGAAATTCCGCGCCGCGAACTCGATGACCGGGCACACGCGGTCGATCTCTTCCTGCTCCGATATCCTCTTCGCCCCCGGACGGCTCGACTCACCGCCTATGTCGATGATGTCCGCGCCCTCGTCGCACAACCGCCCCGCGTGCTCCTTCGCGCTTGCGGTATCGAAGTATTTCCCCCCGTCGTAAAACGAGTCCGGTGTTACGTTCACTATGCCCATTATGCGGGGGCGCTTTCCGTCACCTTCGCTCATGCGCTATAACACCAGGCTCAGCGACACGATGTTGTTGTACCCGTAATCTATATTGTCGACGCTGAAAGCGTAACCGATATTCATGCCGAGCAGATGAATGGAGAGCCCCGCCGCGAAGTTCGCCTCGTTGAGCCCCATGTGCAGGGAGAGCGCGCCGGAGACGTTGTACTGGATGCCCCCGTTGAGCTCGTACTTCTCCTGCTCTATCTTTTTGACGCCGCTTACCGCCAGCGTGAAATCCCTGTTCCTGTTGGTGAGGGCGGCGGACACCTTGAGCGAGGGATAGCCGAAGTCGTAACGCCGCTTCATCTTCTCCTCACCGTCATCGCCCTGCATCGTCTGCCCTATGTCCTGGATTACGAAGGACAACCGCAGAAAGGGAAGCACGTCCACGTTCGCCCCGAAATCCGCCGCCGCGCCGTAATAGGTCGATTCGCCGATCCGCTCCTGCATCCCCTTCAGCGAAAGGCCCATCGAGGCGAGCCCCGTGTTGAAGCCGTAGGAGAGGAATCCGGTCGAGGCGACGTAATCGAGGTCGCCGGTATAATTGCCCAGCTCGTCCCGCCCCTCTATGCCCCTGGACTGGATGAGGTAGAGCCCGCAGCCCATCACCCCCTTCCCGAGCCCGAAGGCGATGCCCGCGAAGCCCGCCTCGCGCTCCACGTCGAGGAGCGCGGCCGACACTCCCGCCTGTACGAACGACCGGGTGTCCCCCTCGTCAGAAAACCGAATGAGGTCCTGCTCGGAGATGCCTTTTACATCGCCCTTCTGCACCTTTTCGCGGATATCGTCAGGCGAGAGGGTCTGCTGCTCCCCGAGGTCCACCAGCCCGGCCGGGTTCCAGTATATGGCGTACACGTCGTCCGCTATGGCCTCGGCCGCCTTCCCCATGGCGATGTACCGCGAGCCTACCCAGCCGCTGCGCGTGAACGAGGCGCGCGAACCGGCGTCCTGGGCCGCAAGTTGAGAGACCGAAAGAGCGCAGAATGTTACACAGAGCGCGATAAACCGCGGGTATTTCGCCGA
>CAZVEG010000175.1:0-5792 GCA_964625625.1 uncultured Leptospirales bacterium
GTCTCCACCTGGCATGATACACCTCCTGTAGCTATTAGTAATGAAAATCATTTTCATTATATGAACAAAAAAAAATGCCTCTCTACCTGCATCGCTCGCACAAACCATAAAAGCTGATGGCGTGATCCGTGATGGTGAAGTTGTATTTTTTCGACAGCTTTCCCTGGGTTTTGCTTACGAATTCGAGCTCCTCATCGAGAAATTCGGTATAATCCATTATGGACTTGCAGCGCAGACAGATCAGGTGATGGTGATGTTTTTTCCCATTGGGATTGTTCACCAGTTCGTACCGGGCCTTCCCGTCTCCGAAATCGAATTTCTGGACGATCCCGATCTGGGTCAACATGTCGAGCGTGCGATACACGGTGGTCAGGCCGATGGACGGATTGATCTGATGCGCCCGGATATACACGTCCGCCGCGCTGACGTGGTCATCGGTTTCGTGTAAAATTTCGATGATCAGCTCGCGTGGGACGGTGATTCGCGCACCCATTCCCTGCAACCGGTCCTGCCACCAGGGCCCTCTTCCATGCATCGCTCTTTCCTTGTAATCACTTAATGAAAATGATTTTCATTATCAATATACAGCCACATCCTCAATTCGTCAACTTTTTTATTGATGTTCTGCTTTTTATTAACGAAAGACAATTAAATTTCTGAAAAAATGAGACAAATCGTTTTTCTGCTCGGTTTGTGAGGCAAGATAATAGGAAGAATGGATAAAAAAACGATCGTAAATCAGGGAAACATTTGGATAAAAAGAGGTTGATGTTGTACACTGTAACTGAAAATAGTTTTCATTTCCATATAATGCATGGTATTTGCCGGGGTGATGAAGGTTGTCGATAGCCTGCCACCGGAAGCTTGATTTTCTGAAGGGACATCTCCATGTGGCGCCTTTGCGGAAGTGCGGGGGTTGAATTGGAGGGGTCGTGGAAGTGCCGTTTCCACCCCATGAGAAATTTAAAGGCATCAACAAGGGGAAATTATATGCAGTCGGGTAATGTCTTCGGTCCAGTTCCATCCCGCAGGCTCGGCCGTTCGCTTGGTGTTGACCTCGTCCCCTTTAAAACCTGTACCTATGATTGCGTGTATTGCCAGCTTGGCAGAACGACCTGTAAGACCCGAGAAAGGAAGGAATGGGTGTCCCTCGACGACACAATCGCGGAGATCAGGGAAAAGCTACCGCTTCAACCGGACTACATCACACTGAGTGGTTCGGGCGAACCCACGCTCTATTCTAGAATGGGTGACCTTATCGAACGCATACGGTCTATGACCGAAATTCCGGTGGCGGTGCTGACCAACGGCTCGCTTTTATGGGATAAAGAGGTTCGCAGCCAGCTATTGGAAGCCCAGCTCGTCGTGCCCTCCCTTGATGCGGGCGATGAAGCCATGTTCGAGTTGATCAACAGGACGGTTTCGGATATAACATTTGAGGGCATGACCGGAGGGCTTGCGGAATTTCGTCGCGACTATCGCGGTGAGCTGTGGCTCGAGGTGTTTATCCTCGGCGGATACACGTCCCTGCGTGATGAAGCGGTTAAGATCGCGGAGTTTGCGCGAAAGATCGCCCCGGACCGGGTGCAGCTCAATACGGTGACCCGTCCTCCGGCCGAGGATTTTGCCGTCAGGGTTTCGAAAGATAGGATGCGCGCAATAGCCAGCCTGTTCGATCCTGTCGCGGAGGTGATAGCCGATTACCGGCATGCGTCCGCCCGTGACGAATTTACCGCGTCGAGGGACTCGGTGCTGCAGACGATCCGTAGAAGGCCCTGCTCGGTGGCTGATATATCCAGCGGACTCTGCATACACATGCACGAAGCGATCAAGCATATCGAGGAGCTTCTCGCGCGCGGCTTGATTGAAAAGACCACATCGGGCGAAACGGTATATTACCGATGCCCTGGAGATTAAAATTGAAAGGAGAGAGATATGAAGGAAAAGAAAAGAATTATCGTTATCGGTGGCTCGGCGGCCGGGCCGAAAGCAGCGGCGAAAGCGCGCCGCCTGGATGAAGATGCCGAGATCATCATCATACAGAAGTCGCCGGACCTGTCAATGGCCTCGTGCGGCTATCCATACTATGTGGGCGGCTTTTTTGACGATCGCAACCTGTTGATATGCACGCCGACCGGGGTCGTGCGCGATCCTAAATTCTACCTGAATGCCAAGGGTATCGTCGCCATGACGGAAACGGAAGCCGTTGGAATAGACAGAAAGGCGAAGACCGTCTCGATAAAAGATCTGAAAACGGGGAAAAGTGAAAACCTTTCATACGACAAGCTCATTCTCGCCACAGGCGCAGTCCCTAAAATCCCACCCATTCCCGGCGCGAAACTTGACGGTATTACCACCCTGCAATCCATGCAGGATGCCGATTACCTGCGACGGGTGCGTGACGAGAAGACAATCAAAAAGGCGGTAATCATAGGCGGGGGGCTCATCGGCATTGAAACCTGCGAGGCGTTGCAACTCGCCGGAATCGAGATCACGGTAATCGAAATGTTGCCGCAACTTCTCACTTTCCTCGACTGGGAGCTGGCGAAGCTGGTCGAAAACCATGTACGGAGCAAGAACGCCAATGTCATCACCGACAATGGAATAGCCGAGTTTCTGGGCGAGAACGGAAAACTTACCGGGGTCAAGCTGCAGAACGGCATCGAGCTGCCCTGCGAGCTCGCGGTGGTCGCCATCGGTGTCAGCCCCAACGCGAAGCTTGCGAAAGAGGCGGGTCTCGAGATCGGCGTTACCGGCGGGGTTGTAGTCAATGAATACATGCAGACCTCCGATCCCGACATCTATGCGGCGGGCGACTGCGTGGAGTCGCTGAACCTGATTACGGGGAAAAAGGTTCATGCGCCATACGGAGACCTCGCCAACCTTGAGGGGCGTGTCGCCGGAGAGAACGCCGCGAGCGGCAACAGGGCCACTTTCCCGGGCACCATACAGACGGGTATCTGCAAGGTCTTCGATTTTGCGGCCGGCTCCACCGGGCTCTCGGAGAAGGCGGCGCAGGCGGCCGGCTTTACGGACATCGAAACCGTCATCAACGCCAGCCCCGATAAGCCGGGATTCATGACGGGCCTTCTTCTCGTTACCAAGCTGATCGTGGAGCGAAAGAACGGGAAAATACTGGGGGCGCAGTGTGTCGGCCCCGGCGACGTGAGCAAGCAGCTGGCAACCTGGGCCATGGCCATAAAAGGAAAGCTGACCGTGGACGATATGATAAACGCCGATCTTCCCTATGCTCCGCCTTTTTCTCTGGCGATCGACCACTCGATTGCAACCGCGCATATTATGCAAAACAAGCTGAAGGGCAGGATGAAGGGGATATCCTGTTCCGATGTGAAGAAAAAGCTCGATGACGGTGCAACACCTTTTATTCTCGACGCCCGTGGTCCCGACGAATACGAACAGATGCGCATCGGCGTGGGCGAACGCCTTATTCCGATCGGCGCGCTTCGGAACCGCCTGAACGAGCTCCCCGGGGACAAGAACGCGGAGATCATCTGCTACTGCAAGATATCGCTCCGCGGGTACGAGGCGGCCCGGGTGCTGGAGGGCAGGGGCTGGAAGAACGTGAAGGTGATGGAAGGCGGCATTATGGCATGGCCGTTTTCCAGGGAGAAGTAGGATTATGAACGAAATCCCCGATCCGCCCTCCGGCGCGGGAAAAGAGCGGTTCCGCTTCGTGGCGGCGGGGCGCGTGTTATTGAGAAGGACGGCGGCCGCCGGCCTGGTGCGGTTCGCGGGATGGTGGTCGCTGTTCGCCGGCGCCCTGGCCCTCAACAGCGTGTGCCCGGTATGCGGCAATGCCGGATGTCCGACGGGAATCGGATCGTTCGGTCTCGTCGCGGCCGTTCTGGCGTTCGTGAAGCAGTACGGTGGCGGGGTCTTCCGCCGGCTTCGTGCGGTCGTTCGCGCGGGGAAGGACCCGGTATCGGCTGAGACCACCGGCGCCGGTCATGGGGCCGGGCGATGCAACCGCACGGACAGTATTCCAGATGAGAGGTGTATCAATGAGCGGAAAGAATAATACCGCGATTCTGCGATCGGTGTTTTCGGTCAGTTCGGCCTTCGCAATGCTGGTTTTGTTGCTTTCGGGAACGGCCCTGTACGTGGCGCCGTCATGCAGGCTGGCCGAGATCACCGGATGGAGCTTTCTGGGATTGAGCAAGGAATCGTGGGAGACCGTGCATGTATTCTTCGCGGTGCTCCTCGTGGTGTGCGCGCTCGTTCACCTGGTTCTGAACTGGGCGGTGTTCGCGAAGTATGCGGTCAATACCGCCGGCGGTTCCATGCGTCCACGGTGGCTGTTCTCCCTGGTCGCCGTCATCACCCTTCTGGTTTTTCTGGCCGCGGCGTATAGGCTCCCGCCCGTTGTCTGGCTGCACGACGCGCGTGAGCGGATTAAGAGTTCGTACTCGGAGGGGGCTTCACCCGGTTATGGCCGGGGCAGGGGGGTGCGTTCAGGCGTCCCGGATCGGCCCGGAGGGCGGTGAGCCGCGCACCGGACGGTCTCCGCCTTCCCTGTTTGAGCGTTGGCCGAGATCTCTTTTGTTTCTGGACGGCCACCCGGCCGTCCAGAAAAGGTGATAGCGCCTACTTTTTAAGCTTCTCCATCTCGCGCTGCCTGAGCGCCTTGCGGTCGGGCTTGCCTATGGCCGTGAGCGGCAAATCGTCGATGAACTCGACGAAGCGCGGCACCTTGTAGGCCGAGAGGCGCTCCTTGCAGTACGCGATCACCTCGTCCCCGGTGATGGTCTCGTCCGGTTTCGGTACGATGAACACCTTCACCGATTCGCCGCGCTTGTCGTCCGGAACGCCGATGGCACACGCGCGCAGCACCTTCGGGTGGGTGTACATCACCTCGTCGATATCGCGCGGGTACACGTTGAAGCCGCTGGAGAGGATCATGTCCTTCTTGCGGTCGACGATAAAGATGTAGCCATCCTCGTCCATGTAGGCGATGTCACCGGTATAGAGCCATCCGTCCTTCATCGCGATGTCCGTCTCGGCCTGGTTGCGCCAGTACTCGGACATGATGGTGGGGCCCTTCGCGATGAGCTCGCCCGCCTCTCCGAGCGGCAGCTCCTTCGTCCCCGTGTCGAGGTCGACGATTTTTATGTCGTTGTCGGGCCAGGGGAGTCCAACGCTGCCGGGCTTGCGCTTTGTGTAGAGCGGGTTGCAGGTCAGCACGTTCGAGGTTTCCGAGAGGCCGTAGCCCTCTATGATGGTCGCCCCGGAGAGGTCCTCGAAGGTCTTCATGGCCTCGACGGCCAGTGGTGACGAACCGGAGATCATGCCGCGGATGGAGCGTATCTTCGATTTCGGGGTCTCGGGGTGCTGGTTGAGCCCGATGATCATGGTGGGGACCGCCGCGAAGAAGTTGGGCTCGTGTTTGTTGATGGCCTCCAGTATGTTGTCGGGCGTGGGCTGCGGCACCAGTATGATCGTTCCGCCGTTCGCCAGGTTCACGTTGACGTTGCAGTTGAACCCGAAGATATGGTATACGGGGATCGCCGCGAGCGTGCGCAGTTCTCCCGGTCCGAAGAGCGGCGCGAACCAGCCGACGTCCTGGTATGCGATGGAGACGAGATTGTAATTGGAGAGCCTGCAGCCCTTGGAGACGCCGGTCGTTCCGCCGGTGTACTGCAGCAGGGCCGTGTCGTTCCAGGCGACCTCCACCGCGGGCTCGGCCTCGACGGCCGCGCCGATGAGGGTGTCATAATCATACACGCCGTCGGCCTTCTCGACCTCGACCGGCATGCTCTTTACCTGGAAGGTGA
>CAZVEG010000176.1:0-5732 GCA_964625625.1 uncultured Leptospirales bacterium
CTCGCTCCCGGGCTCTGGCCCGATGCACCGGAGGCGAGAGGGCTGGTCTTCGCGAAGAGGCTCGCCGGTGGCTGAACCGCGCGGTGCTACGGTTCGAGCCGGTATTTTATATTGACAGGTCCCGCCGCCGCGGGTGTAATTACCCCGGCATGGGCAGAAAGCGGACAACAACCGGGCGCTCCGAGCCGAAAGGCGGAAAACGGACCGGACGAAGCGTGAGGGACTCCCGGGTTGAGGCGAACGTCCCGCCACCCGCGATTGTTCCCCTGGCCTTCGCCCCCGCGGAGGCCGGGAGGGTGTGCCGCGCGATCGTCGACACCATGAACGAGGGAGCCGTGGTGCTCGACGCGGCGGGCACCATCCGCACCTGCAACGAGGGCTTCCTTCGCCTCTCCGGCGTTTCGACCGGGCTTGCGGCGGGCGCGAGCTTCTACGATTTTGTCGGCCAGGACGAGATGGACGGCTTCCTGGACTTCTTCTACGGGGGGCTGGACGGCCGCGCGGGCAGGATCGAGCTGGAGCTCCGGGCCGCCGACGGGCGCACCGTTCCGGCGTACGTATCCATATTCCCCCTGAAGCTGGCGGGCGTGACGCACGCCTGCATGGTGATAACCGACCTGAGCGACCTTGCCTCCGTCGAGGAGGAGCTCAAGCACCACGAGAAGGAGCTTCGTGTAACGCGGAACTTCATCCGGCGAATCGCCGACACCACGCCGAGCATTCTGCACGTGTACGATCTTAAAAAGCGGCGGACCGTCTACTCGAACGACCAGGTCGCCAAAATCCTGGGCTACACCCCGGAGCACATACGCGAGGAGGGGCCCGACATGGCGGGGATCGTGGTGCATCCGGACGACTCGCCCAACATGATCGGGTATCTGAAGAAGACGGCCTCGATCGGCGACAGCGAGATCGCCGAGATCGAGTACCGGGCGCGTCACGCCAGCGGCGAATGGCGCTGGCTGCGGAGCCGGCACGTGGTGTTCAACCGCGACGCGGACGGGCTGCCGGCGCGCCTGCTGGCGAGCACGGAGGACATCACCGAGAAGAAGCGCGTGGAGGAGGCTCTCAGGCGGAACAACGAGCTCCTCGAGAAGATGTTCTCGAACATCAATCTGATGATCGCCTATCTCGATACGGACTTCAACTACATACGCGTCAACCACGCCTATGCATGGCTTAACGGCCGTGATCCCGAGTTTTATCCGGGCCGCAACCACTTCGAGGTTTTCATGAACCCATCGCACAGGGCTACCTTTCGCGGTGTCGTCGAGACGGCGCGCCCGCATTATGCCTTCATGGACCCGATCGAGTATTCGCCGCGTCCCGGCGAGGGCGTGATCTACTGTGACTGGAGCCTCCTGCCGGTGCGCGAGGCCGACGGCCGGGTGGGGGGTCTCATCCTCAGCCTGGTGGACGTCACCGAGCACCGCCGCGCACGGGAGGAGATACAGCGCCTCAACCGCGAGCTCGAAGAGCGCATCGCCTCGCGCACGGCCGAGCTCGAAACCGTCACACGCGAGCTCGAGCGCTTCCGGGAGCGCGTCAAAGGATGAAGGCGGAGCGGCGGGGAGACATGTCCGGCGAGATGATGAATACAAAGCAGGTGGCGGAGTACCTCGGCATCCACGAGAAGCAGGTGTACGCACTCATCAAGGATGGAAGGATACCGTGCACGCGCGTCACGGGCAAGTGGCTGTTCCCCCGGCAGCTCATCGACCAGTGGATACGCTCCCACGCGCTCGAGGGAATAAAGGAAGAGCACCGCGTGCGCCCCGGGACGGAGGGGGCGCTTCTGGCCGCCGGGAGCAACGATCCGGTACTCGACATCCTGCTCGGCACGATGAAGCACGAGGGGGACGGCTTCAACATATTCTCCTCTTCGACCGGTTCGAGCGAGGGCCTGCGCCTCCTCGCGGACGGCGCCACGGACATCGCGTGGTGTCACCTGTTCGATCCGGAGAGCGGCGAGTACAACATCCCGTATCTCGCGCGCTATCTCCAGGGGCGCGGCGTGGCCGTGGTGCACCTGTTCTACCGCGAGCTGGGATTTCTCTCGGGTCCTTCGCTCGAACGGCCCGTACAGGCCTTCGCCGATCTCGCCGGAGGGCGCGTGCGCTTCGTCAACCGCCAGAAGGGCTCGGGAACGCGGCTTCTGCTGGATTACCATCTTCAGAAAAGCGGCATCGATTCGTCGGCCATTCCGGGCTATGAAACCGAGGTCTACACGCACTTCGAGGCGGGCCTGGCGATCATGGCAGGCCAGGCCGAGGCGGGAATCGCCACCGTCGCGGTGTCGCGCCTGCTGGGGCTTCCGTTCACTCCCATCGTGCGCGAGAGCTTCGACATGGTGCTTACGAAGGAGACCTTCTTCAAGAAGGGGGTGCAGGTCTTCATCGGCGCGCTCAACTCGACCGACTTCCGCGCAAAGGTCGCCGCGCTGGGAAATTACGACTTCAACGACTCCGGGAAGATCGTGTACTCGACGCCGTGAGGGCGAATGGCCATTCGCCCCCACTCACCTACCTGACCTCCGGCCCTATGTAAATCACCCCCAGGAAGCGCTCGCCCTCCTTCTCCACGACCTCCTGCGCCCGCGCGATGTCCGTTCGGACGAGCTTCCCGCTTCCAGCGTAACCGGCCCTGTAGGCGACGGCCACGGGCGTGCCTGCCGTGTAATGCTTCCTGAGCAGCGGCATGAGATTCGGGAGTTCGGCGAGTCCCACGAAGATGGCGATCGTATCGCCGTTTTTCGCCACGGCCGCGAGCATCTCCTCGTTAGTCCGGATGCCGTCGGGCACCGTGATGACCACGGAGCCGCGCGCGGCGACGTTTCGGCCGATCATGGCGTTGGCGGCGTTGAAGGCGCTGACGCCCGGTATGATGCGCACCTCGTCGCGCTTGAAGTGCTCGAACAGCCAGTAGGTCCACGAACCGTATATGGTCGGGTCGCCGTATTCCAGGAAGGCCACGCTTTTCCCGGACGCGAGTGTTTCCCTGATCGAACGGATATTTGCGGCGCGAAGCTCCCCGACCTTCTTTTTCGCCTCGGCCTCGCTCACGCCCGGATTCATTTTTCGGTAATAGTGAGCCAGGTTGAGGAGCGGGTCGTAGAGCACGGTTTTTCCGCACATGTATTTCGAGTAACGCGCGGCGATGTCGGCGGTGCAGACGAAGGCGTCGGCCTTCGCCATGGCCGAGATCGCCTCGAGCGTGATGAGGCTGGTGTCGCCGCATCCGACGCCGATTATGCTGAGCGAGGCCTTTTCCGGGAAGCTGACGATCTCGATCTTCTCCACGGCGCGCACCCAGCGGTCGGCCGAAAGGTCGTCGGGCACGACCACGACGAATTTCCCGAGTTTGTCGATGGGTTTCCCTCCGAGCCTGTCGGCGAGGATTATATTTTTTCCCGATGGCGAGAGCAGCAGCTCGCCGGCGGAGATAAGGGAGCGGTAGCCGTCGGGCGCGGAGGCGATGATGACCGAATCGAGCCCGGGATCGATGCCGAGTTTTTTAAACACCGCCGCGAGCGACGCGCCCTCGAATTCGCGCAGCCCGTGAAATCCCTT
The DNA here is from genome assembly GCA_964625625.1 of uncultured Leptospirales bacterium. GTDB lineage: Bacteria > Spirochaetota > UBA4802 > UBA4802 > UBA5368 > MVZN01. Next base: position 3,570 of record CAZVEG010000176.1, read on the forward strand.
TCCGTCGCCGACCTGCTTGGCGCTGACCCCGATCCGTGCGAACGACGCCAGATCGGAGACGGGGCCTCTGGTGTCTTTTCCGTTTACGATGGTGAAAGATGGCGATTGCGCGCCGCCCATCTTCCGAACGGGCGTCTTCGGCCTGGGATCGACGATCTCGATGGAGGTGACGCCCTCGATACTGCGCTCCGTGTAGAAGTCACCGGTGACGACCAGGCGGGGGAGTGCCACCTTCTTGTGGAGCGGGTCCCACCATTTGCGGTAGTCCGCGACGGATTTATGGCAGTCGGAGCATTTTTTCATCGGCATGATCGGTTCGGCCGAAAGTGCGAGTACGATATCGCCGGCGTTGCGGTACATCACCTCCCCCCAGCTCAGCACCGCGCGCGAACCGCCGGCGCCGCGGACTATCACGGCCATGTCGACCTGTTTGGGAAAGTCCGTCTCTTCCTTTTCTATGGCCGCGAGCTCGAGAACGCTCCTGAGCGGCACGCCGCGATAAACGAACGAGCCGCCGTATTCCTTTTTGATCGTCATCTCGTTCAGCCGTACGCGTACCGTCTGCATGTTCGAGAGCTCGTCGCCGGTCATTATGAGCGGCTGTCGCACGCTTCCGGAAACCTGTATGCTCCACGCGCGGGCCGTGCCGGCCGTCATCGCGCAGATGCCCGCCGCGAGTGTCCCGATGATGGCCAGTCTGACTGATGATTTCATATCGTCTCCGCTCCTTGCCGCTTTTGATGATAGCCGCAATATGCTGGATGGCTAGCTTTGAATGTCAATCAAAGTTGAAGTATTTAGTAGTAATTTGTAAATATATTATTTGGATGCCTCAAAGTATTCTAAAAAAATTACAAATTAGTCTTGTTTTTCCTAAATGTGGTTGACATCTATCTTCCCTGTAGAACGATATGGATTGTGATCCCGACCCTCTTTTCCTAAAGCCACCGGCCATGGAGACGAGGGCGTCAGGGCCGGATCGGAAACGGAGCGGCCTCCCGCGTTGGAAAGGGTACGGCACAGGTTTTTCAGAATCATCCGTGTGATACGGCTCCTGGCATGCGGGTGTTTCCCCCGGTAAAACCGCTCATTTTACCTCCCTGGCCGCCGCCCTTTCCAACCGGGACAGGGATGTAACGGCCCGTGTTATCATTCAAGTGGATGGAGGACGTTGTGAGAAAACTGTACATACTGTTATTTGCCGTGGCGCTGGCATGTGCCGCCGGACCGCTTTTCGCGCAGGACGCGACCGTGGATGCGGAAGCCGTGGTGGCCAAGGAAAAGGCAGCAGATACGAAGAAAGGAACGAAGGCGACGAAGGCCTTCGAGATGGGTGAGATCGTGGTGAAAGACCGCGCCATCGCGAACATCGAGGACGCGTCGACGACGACGAATATAACCGGCGAGGAAATAGAGCAGCGCGGCGACAAGTCGCTGGGGGATTCTCTCCGTATGGTTCCGGGTGTAAACGTATACCAGACCGCCAAGGGATACGAGGGATTTTCAATGCGGGGTTTCGACCAGAAGATGGTCGCGATCCTCATTGACGGTATTCCCGTACTCGATCCCTATTACGGCGGCAATAATACCGACATCTCCACCATCCCTGTTGCGAATGTCTCCCGTATCGTGGTTAATCGCGGCGTCGCGTCGGCACTTTACGGAGCGCTTGGCAGCATCGGTTCAATAAACGTGATTACGAAAAGACCCGAAAAGCTCAACGCCGCCGCGAAGGTCGAATACGGTGAGTACCAGAACTATATGGTCTCCGCCGAAGCCGGGGCGCCGATCGGTGATTTTTACGCGTGGGTCTCGGCCTCGTATCAGCATTCGGATGGATACGAGGTATCGCAGAAGCTGGATAAGAGCGAGCGGCGAAAATGGTTCGACAGGCTAGTGCAGTATAATCTCTTCACTAATGTCGCTACCACACTGCCTTTCACGTACGACGAGGTGACTCTCTCATCAAAAAACAACTATATAAACGATACCGGAAAGTGGAACCATACTTCATACGAAAAATATACGGTCAATGGACGTGTGGGATATAATATAACCGATAAAATTGAAACCGGTGTTTCAGCGTATTTTTACAGTAACAAACAGGAAGCCAATACTTTCTCTTCGACGACCACGATCTCCTGGCGGGATACCACCTGGGGG
>CAZVEG010000177.1:0-5672 GCA_964625625.1 uncultured Leptospirales bacterium
GCTCCCTCAGCCTCCACGACGGCCTGTCGCCGGGGAGCTGCGAGCGGAGCGTCTCAAAAAATTTCTGAACTTCGGCGAAGAATGACTCGTGTTTCGCGACGGCTTTTTTTCGAAGAGACTCGCGGGTGATCTGCGAGAGCACGGTCTTCCTGCGGCCGCGTCGATGAAAACGCTCGGCTATGTCCATCATGTCGGAGAAGCTGATGGAAAACCCCAGCTGGTCCGAGGCGACGTCCTCGAGCGAGTGGGCCTCGTCGAAGATGAGGACGTCCGCGGCCGGAAGATAGGTTTTCCCGGAGGCGATGTTCGCGAAAAAAAGATAGTGGTTGAGGATGAGCACGTCGGCCTGCTGCCAGCGCCTGCGCGCGAGCTGGAACGCGCAGGTCGACGCGAACGGACAGGCGAACATGCCGCAGGCGTCGCTCTCGCGGGACAGGCGCGACCAGAGCGGCTGCGGCATCCTGGTGGCAAACCGCGTGACCGGCTCCCCCCTGTCGAGAAGCGCGCGCAACTCCTCCAGCCAGTGCAGCTCGGCCTTGTGGAATTCTCCGCGCTCGACGAGCGCCTCGAACCGGCGGCGGCATGGATAGTTCGCGCTCCCCATGCAGAGCTCGAAAGAAAACTCCCTGCCGGTGAGGCGCCGCACCACCTCGAGCGCCACCGGTATATCCTTCTCGAGAAGCTGTTTCTGCAGCGCCCGCGTCTCGGTGCTCACCCACAGCCGTTTATCGTTCTCGATACAGTAGCTTATGGCCGGCACGAGATAGGCGAGAGTTTTCCCGACACCGGTCCCGGCCTCGACGAAACAGCCCACCCCGTCGCAGAGGGCCTCGAGGATGAAATCGGCCATGCGCGTCTGCTCCTCGCGTGGCTCGAAACGCCCGTCGACCGACGACAGTATGCCGTTCTGTCCGAATACTTCTTTCATGGGAAGACACCGGACTGATTTGATGGGATATGCCCGCTCATGCCGGGCCGAAGGCTGGCCCGGCGGGTATTAATAATCAAGAACTATTTGGAGCCGGCGCGCTTATTCGAACCGGAACGAAGGGTAGCGGTCCACGAGTCCGACCATGAAGGCGCTTACGTTCGACAGGTAATTGAAATAGCGCACCATGAAGTCGAAAAGCACGTTGGGCCATTTCCGGGTCGCGAGGATTGCCGCGAGTCCCGCGAAATAAATGAGGAGCGCACCAAGGGAAAGCAGCGCGAGCAGAACCAGGTGCGGCAGGAGCGCCAGCACGATGCCGATCCCCGTAAGGCGGAGAAACGCCAGAAAACGCGAGTACCGCACGGGATAGGTGACCGAAAGCTGCAGGGCGTAATCGATGTTCTTTCGCCCGGTGAAACCGGGCATGTCCTCGACCACGTCGAACGCGCACCCGGCGAGCGAAATCGCCCCGCGCAGCGTGTTTTCCTGCACCTCGAGAAAGTCCTCGTCGGGATAGCCCCTGAACAGCACCAGGAACGTATTGATCAAACCCAGTATCCCCGAGACCGCCGTATACAGAAAATTGACGCAGAACCGGGGCAAAAGACCCACAAGGAACAGGCCCGAAAGCCTCAGTACCGCTCCGAGACGGGAATGGGTAAGAGAGTAGTCTATTGAAAAATTGATCACCCCGCCGGGCACCGTATCCGCGCCTGCCGGTCCGCCTTTTTCCAGGTCGGCCTGATAACGCGAAAATTCCTGCCTGGTCTCTATGTCGAGGTAATCCTCGGAAGACCCCTTGCGTCCCGGCACCGCTACGCTTCCGCCCGCGGCCGGCTCGAACAGGTCATCCGCGAACTCCTCTTTCTGCAGCTTCTCGAGATCGATCTCCGGGAGGCTTTTTTCCTCGACCTCGTCAAGTATGCGAAGCTCGCTCTCGCCCGCCAGATCATCCACACTCAGTGAAGGATCGATCTCGCGGAGGTTGAGCTTGATGTCCTCCTCCCCGGCGAGCGCGTCATCGAGCGAGTGAGCTCCCGTCGAAACGGGTGTATCGTCGGCGCCGAGCTCGTCGATGGTGAGGCCGGTATCTTCCAGCGTGAGGCGCTCGTCATCATCGATATCAACGCCCCGCTTGAGCTCCTCCACCTCGTCGAGGGTTATATCGAGCGTATCGAGGTCGATGGTCGTATCGAATTCATCGTCGGCGGGACGGGGGGGCTTGGAGCGCCTGCCCGATGGGGCGGTCTCTTCCAGGTCGTCCAACATGAAATCGTCTCCGGGGAGCGCGTTGTCGGGTATCGTGCCTTTTTTCTGCGCTCCCTCGTCGAGCTCTATGTCGAGCGAATCGAGGTCTATCGTTATGCTCTCGTCGACGTCGGCCGAATCCTTGGAAAAGACCTCGTCGGATTTTATCTCGCTGTCGAGGATGATCTCGTCCGAAAAGTCCACCGCGCTTCGGGCCGGCTCTCCGGCACGCCCCTTCGCCCCGGCTTTAACATGAGGGGGCTCGTCCTCAAGCATGATCGAATCGAAATCGATCCCGTCGTCGGCAACCTCAACGCCACGTTTTGCGGGTGCGGGCGTGATGTCGGTGTCCTCGATGAAACTGATATCGTCGAATTCTCCCGCGGGCTCCTTCATCTCCGCATCGAGGCTCTCCCCGAAGTCTTCAAGCTTCAGCGCCTCATCCTCCGCTTGCTCGTGGTCCCCGGCGGTCTCTCCGCTCTTCGGCTCCTCGGCCATGAGGCTGTCGATCGCGTCGAGGCCGAAGTCGTCGGTACTCAACTCGTCTTTCAACCCGGGTTCGGCGTCGAGCGAAACGGAATCGAACTCCTCGAGAGCCCTGGCCAGCTCCTCGTCGGTGGGCAGTGGTTCGCCCGGTCCGGGCCCTTCGCCTCCGGCCGGAAGGTCGAAGCCCGCGTCGAAATCGTCGGACCGCCCGCGCTCGGCCTTCGCGGCGGCCACCGTTCGCTTTTCACGACGGTTGTCGATGATCACATTGGTCCCGCACTTGGGGCACGAGAAACCGAATTTCTTGTTGGTTATCTTGCCGTCGTCCACCGCGTAAGCAGCATCGCAATGTGTGCACCGTACTATCATCGCGCTCTCCTGACCTTATCTACCCGGGTAGTATCGCTCATTGACGTTATGCTGCACGATCAGAAATGATATGGGGAGAAACAGAATCATATACCACTTAAGGTCCCTTCCGTTCAGCTCCTCCGATTTCTGCATGTACTTTAAATTGATGTAAAGGCTCCATAATCCCAGGGTGAGCAGCACCAGCAGGATGTTGGAAACCGGCTTGTCGTTGAATACGCGGCTTACCCTCGCGAGCCACCAGAAATAATACAGGCCCCCGGTAAGCACCATGAGGAGGAACAGGACTATAAGGTTGTTTTCCGGGACGTTCTCGACCTTCATGAGCGCCTCTGATCTTTCGTTTCCGCCGTCGGTCCGCGGCAGTCCGTTATCAATACTAACTTATGGAATCAGACTAAAAAGTTCAATAAATAATTCCCGTATCATCGGGCGCATCCAGCGAACGGAAAGGGCCCGCTACAATCACGTAACGATTCTATTCTATTAACGGAAAAACGCTCCCATTTTCTTACACTTTTTTCACGATTAAATGAACGATGGGACGACGTTCTGGTCCGTCTCACCGGCATCGCGTCCGATGGGCCGGAAAAAGTTCTTGTAATTTTGGCCAATTTTTCGGCCATAATCAGGTTGAACCATCCGCATCCCCACGGAGCACATTACGAAAATGAGCCTGCTAAAGGAATTCAGCTATCCGGACATACTCCAGCGACGACTGGTTTATTATAACCTCCTGGCCTCGGTTTTCCTGGTATCGTTCGCCATCTCGACGATGTCCCTGACGTTTGATTATTATGCCCCGTACGAATCAGCTTTCAGGATCATCATCCTCGCCGTGCTGGCCGGCGTTTTTCTCGGCAACCTGGCCGGGCGTCTGCTCTTCGCGCGAATCGGTCGCTTCCGCATGATATATGCCATCTCGGATCTGGCCTTTACGATCGGTGCCGCTCTTTTTTTCGCCCGAAAATTCCTCACCCCCTCCGGCGGGGAGCCGTTGCTTGAGCTTTTTTTCACCGCACGGGGAGCACTTTACGCGACGATCCTGTGCGTATCCTTTTTTGCGGGAATAAAGGGCGCGTATTTCCTCAAAATCGCATGCGGCGAGTTCATCGATGACAGGAAAGGAATTATCGCTTTCTTCATTATAACTTTTATCGCTCTTGCGGCCGGCATGGCGCACGGTTTTCTGGCCTTCCACTTTCATCCGGCCTATTACCTTGCCGCCTTCGCGTTCCTGTTGCTCCTGCCGACGCTCCCGCTCATCAAGTTACCCTACAATCCTCCGACGCTCTACGCCCAGGAATACAAGGAACACCACCCGGAAGAGAAAACGGCCGCCAGGAGACGGGAAGACCTCGCTTTCGCATACCTGAATTTTTCCTACGTGCTGGTCTATCTCTTTCTCGGCTCCCAGACCGTCATAAAATTTTACGGCGACTTCCTGCATGTGCAGTTGCTTTTCGCTTTCGCGTGCACGGCGGCCCTCCTGGCGGGTTTCGCCGCGGCGCGAATTTTAAAAAAGGCGTACCTTCCACTCTATACCGAGGTGCTTTACCCCCCGGCATTCATCCTTTTTTTCGTGGCGATCAACGCACTCGGCGGCACGATCGCTCTTGCGGTCGGGATTGCGGTATTTCTCCCCGTGGCCGGCGTATTCGGGTTTTCCATCTATCACACACTTCGCGATATACTCGAGACATACGACCACGGCCGGCGGTTTGCGATTATCGATTTTTCACTTTTCATTCTACCCACACCGATACTGGCGGCGCTTAACCTGATCGACTTCACCAATCTCTGGTTCTTCGTGATCTTTTACGTCGCCGCGCTTCTCAACACCGTTATTCCCGTCATACATCTTATGCAGGCCAGGGCGGGATCGTGGGCGAAGGCGGTCTATCTGGCCGGCGCGGCGGCCTTCATCCCGCTAATGCTGTTCGTCCATATCAATTTCGATATTCCGCTTAACGGCAGGCTGTATGTGTCCCGTATCGCCGGCTTCGCGGATCTCGCCCCGGCGGAAGGGTCGGCGGCACCCGGTCGCACCGGATCGGTGATCCGGTTCAACGGGAGGGACATCTTCTCGGCGGGTGACGATTCGATAAAAAATCTTCAGCGCTCGCTCGTCCCGCTCGTCCTTTTCGCGCCCGGTTCCGGCGACGGGGAGCCCGGGATCCTCTTCATCGACGGCAACCAGCGCTTTTTCAGAAATCCATCCATCGGTTATTTTCCCGATGCCGTTTGCCTCGATTATATTCCCGATCGATCGGTCGATTTCAGGGAATCGCCGTATACCGGGAAGGAATTCTATTTCACCGAGCGGGGAGAGATCCTGCGCCATCTGAGCGTCCAGCGCGGACCGATGGGAATGATCGTCGACATACCCAATCTCTATGATCTGGCCTGCAACCGATTCCGATTTTCCGAAGAGTACTATTCCATAGCCCGTCGGGCAATGTCCCGCGACGGCCTGTTCGTCCAGGTGTTCAACCTCTCGTACAGCTCGGGCGGCACGCTGAAGGCGGCACTGTCCGGCATGAAGAAGACTTTCGATCATTTCGCCGGCTTCCTTTTTTCCGACCACCTCGTCGTGCTGTGCACCGGGAACCAGTCGACCCTGTCACTTGACCGCGGG
>CAZVEG010000178.1:0-5638 GCA_964625625.1 uncultured Leptospirales bacterium
CGTCGACATCGCCCGCGAATTCGAAATCAGGATAATCGGCCCGAACTGCATCGGCACGATCAATTTCGAGATCAACATGATGATGCCGTTCGTCTTCTACTCCAGGGATTTTACGGTCGGCAGCTTCTCGGTGATTTCGCAGAGCGGTGGAGTCGGCAACACCTTCCTTCATGCCCTTCCGGACAATCATGTTTTTCTCAACAAGTTCGTGGCCGTCGGGAACAAGCTTCAGCTCGACGAGGCCGATTTTCTCTCGTATTACCTCTCGGATCCGGGAACGTCGGCCATCGTCGCCTATCTGGAGGGTTTCAGCAGGGGGCGTGAGTTCTTCGACTCCGCCATGGCGGCGGACAAGCCGGTCATCGTCCAGAAATCGAACCGCAGCGCAGCGAGCGCCAGTATCGCGCAGTCCCACACCACCGCGCTCTCCTCGGGAGACGACATCGTCGAAGCGGCATTCAGGCAGTCCGCGGTTATACGCGTTGAAGATGAAGAGGAGCTCGTGTCGGCCGCGAAGATAATGCAGCTTCCCCTCATGCGCGGCAGGAGGGTTGCCGTGCTTTCCCGTTCAGGCGGGCATGCCGTCATCTCGGCCGATGCGTGCGACAAATTCGGCTTCGAGATGGTGCCCTTTCCCGAATCCTTCATCCAGAAGGTCAAATCAATGTATAAAAGCCGGGTCATCTCACACCAGAACCCGCTCGACCTGGGTGAAATCTTCGATTACACCATTTTCATCAATATACTGCGGGAGGCGATCGCGCTCCCCGAGATTGACGGAGTGCTCTTCAACCATCTCTACCAGTCGGAGTACGAATCCGGCATGTCGCGCACCTTCCTGGACAGCGTGGGCGTGATGGTAAGGGAATTCGGAAAACCGGTATCGATAGCGATGATCTCCGATATCGATGAGGTGGTCGACATCACCAAGAACCACCCGTACCCGACATACACGTCACCGCTCAAGGCGGCCCACGCCCTCAATGTATCCGCCACCTACTGGGAGCGTAAGAATTCGCGCGACCGGCGCGGCGACGACTTCGTGTGCGAGATCGACTCCGCCATTGTTGAGAGGGTCCGTCGCATCAGCGCGGACGAAGGCCGCATCCCGCTCACCGACGAGGCCCTTCAGGTCTGCGCCGCGTCCGGTCTTTCGCCGGTACGCGGCGTACGCCTTTCCGCGAACGAGGAACCGGACGGTATCGATCTTCAATTTCCGCTCGCGTTGAAGCTCCTCTCCCGCGACGCCAGCCACAAGTCGGACATCGGGGGTGTCAGGCTCAATATCGGAAGTCATGAGGACCTTAAAAAAGCGATTGCGGACATGCGCCTTTCGGTGCAAAACGCCCCGGGCTCCATCGGCGTGGACGGATTCTTCATACACGAGATGGCGCCGCGGGGAGTCGAGTTTTTCGTCGGCGCGCGACGGGACCCCGTGTTCGGCCCCGTGGTGCTCGCGGGGATGGGAGGGATATTCATCGAGATATTCAAGGACCGCTCGATACGGCTCGCTCCCGTTAGCATGAACGAGGCGAGGGACATGCTGCTGGAGCTCAAGGCCCATCCCATCCTGGAAGGCGCGCGCGGCGGCAGGCCCCTGGACATCGACGCCCTCGTGGACGTTATCTGCCGGATTTCAGCGCTTGCGTGCGCCCATCCCGAGATCTCAGAAATCGACCTCAACCCGGTCATCGTCTATCCGAAGGGAATGGGGGTCGGCATCGTCGATTCGAGGGTGTTTTTCGCGGAGGAGTCCAGGGTCCCCGCCCTTGGAAGGAGATAACCGGCTCTCCCGCGACGATACTCCGTCGGCATCTCCACACGGAAGCCGACAGTGAAGCGTCCCCGCCGCCGGGATAAACGCTTACTGTCGGCGTTCACCGATTATCCTCTCTCCCCACCTGCTTTTCGACTCATCGAACATCGAATTTCGTGAACCGGTCGCGAGGTAATTTTTCATACACCCGACAGGCATATCGGTTCATTTATTAGTTTTTCTTATTTATAGTATTAATAATATTGTTGACCGAAGCCATCCAGTAATCCCGTATGGGAAATAATAATAAAGCTCTTCAACGAGGAAAGCAATGACTACAATAGACGCCCGTGGGCTCGCCTGCCCGCAGCCCGTACTTCTCGTTAAAAAGGAAATCGAAACCGGCGATCCCTCCATCATGGAAGTCCTGGTCTCGGGAGATACACCCAGGGAGAATATAACGAGATTTGTCGAATCCCTCGGTTATGGCATTGAATCGCGTACGGACGGCTCCGGCTTCATCCTCACCGTAAGAAAAGGAGAGCCGGTAAGCACTTCCAAGCCGGCGCCGGGGAAGGCCGTCGTTCACGTGAATACGGCTGGAATCGCCCTTGCCATCCTGTCGAACATGTACGGTCAGGGCGATGACGAACTGGGCGCGACGCTCATGACCGCCTTTATAAACATACTCGACCAGATCGAGCCTCTTCCGAAAACAATCATCTTCGCGAATTCCGGGGTGTTTCTGACCACGGAAGGTTCGCCCGTTATCGAATCGCTCAAAAATCTTCAGGGTCTCGGCGTGGAAATCCTCAGTTGCGGCACATGCCTTCAGTTTTATGCTCTCAAAGAGAAATTGCTCGTCGGTGAAGTGAGCAACATGTACACCATCACGGAGCGTTTGTTCCGTGCGTCGCAGGTTATCCGGTTTTAGGTGCTCGTATAAGCCCATCGATATCCTATTAAGGGAGTTTTTAAATGAACGCTACAATTGAACCGCTCATGAATGACGGCTTCGCCGGCGCACCCTCGAAGAGGGCTCTGGCCTACGTCGAGGCGAGAAAAAAGAAAGGCGACCCCGTGGTCGGAATTTACTGCGGATACGCGCCGCTCGAGGTGATTCGCGCGATGGACGCCGTCCCGGCCATACTGTGCGCGTTTTCGAACGTGCCCATTGAAACGGCGGAGGCGGTTCTTCCGTCAAACCTCTGCCCGCTGATCAAATCGAGTTATGGCTTCATAGTAAACGGAACATGCCCGTTCTTCGGCGTTTCGGACGCGGTAATAGCCGAAACCACCTGTGATGGGAAGAAAAAGATGTTCGAGCTCATCGCCGACATCAAACCGATGTTCGTCATGGACCTTCCCCAGCTTCCCGATGAAAAAGAGGCGTCGCAGAACTGGACGGTGATGATCCGTAAGCTTCAGGGCTTTCTCGAGACGACTTTCGGCAGAAAGATAGACAACGAGCGGATAGAGCTCGAGATACGCGATACGAACCTCAAAAACGCGCTGATGCAGAAACTGTTCGATTTCGGCGCGATGAGCCCGCCGCCGGTACACTGGACGGAGCTGTACGATGTAATTTATCTCGCCCAGGTCTCAAGCGGTGCGGAAATGAAGCCCATCGTGGAGGAGTGCATCACCAGGCTCGAAAAACGCGTACGGGAAGGTGTATTTTTCGGAAAACCGGCCGCTCCCCGCGTTCTGATAACCGGTTGTCCGGTTGGCGGCGACGCGACCAAGATATTCAGAATCATCGAGGAGGCCGGAGGAATCGTCGTCGCTCTCGATTCGTGCACCGGGATGAAGGCTTTCGCCGACACGATTCCCGAAGGCAGCCCCGATCCGGTTGCCGCTATCGCGGACCGCTATCTTAAATTGCCCTGCTCATGCATGACCCCCAACTCGAGGCGGCTCGATGAGCTCGACCGGTATATTGAGCGCTTCAGGCCGGACGTCGTCATCGATTTCGTACTGTACGCATGTCATTCCTACAATGTAGAATCGTACCGGGTCGGCGAGCATGTCAAAAGGAAGCATGGTCTGCAATTCCTGAAAATCGTTACGGATTATTCCGACTCTGACGCGGGACAGATCAGGACCAGGGTTGACGCCGTTCTCGAGATGGCCGCCGCGTTTCCCCGGTAGAATAGACCCGCTGACCGGACGGCCCTGCGTGTGAGCGATTCGTACGCTTCTATCGAGAAGCCCGGATCGCTTCCGCACGCGGCGAACATGCCGGATGTCGATCCCATGAAATCCTTTATTCTATGATTGAACTACCGGTCTCATGTGATCGCCGCATCGCCGCACTCTTCGCGATGACGGCAATTTCCGCCTGATTTTATTCACCCCTCGATCGCGCGGCATAAAATTTATTCGCGCCATGATCCGGTTATGATTGACACGGGCGCTTTCTGTGTAATCAACTGTGAGTCTGTCGCGTAATTGAACGTGCCATCCGATCTGCGGTGAAGAGGGGATACCGATGAAGAAAAAGGCCTTTTCGGTCGTTATAGCCGGCGCCGGTCCGGCGGGACTGCTGCTCGCGCGCGACCTCGCGCGCGCGGGGATACTGGTTACGGTGTACGAGAAGCGGAAAAAGAGCGCGAAGGCCCACGACTGGTCCGACGCGATCGAATACGCCGTCCTGCGCGACGCGGGCTTCGACATGCCCGTCGCCGAAGCCGGGAACTACAGGGGAGGGCTCGTGAAGAAAACCCCGTCGGGCAAAGGCCTCTTCGAGAAGCACGTCGTCAATCCGCTTCAGATCTGGTCGCCCGACTTCTCGTGCAAGACGACCTCCGACGTGGAGTTCGGCTATATTCTCACCGACCGCATCGCGCTCGACGACATGCTGCGCGCCGAGGCCGAAAAGGCAGGCGCCGTAATGCGCTTCGGGCACGAGGCCGCCGGGCTCCTGGGCCGGACGGGCGGCGGGCTCGAAATGATACGGGTCGAGGGCCTGCGCGTAAAGGACCCCGGGGGCAAAACCATCGAGGCGCGCGCCGATGTAACGGTCGACGCCACCGGCATGGCCTCGGTGCTGCGCACGGGCCTTTCCGCGTCCGGGGCGGTGGAGCGCCCCTTCTCGCAGAGCGAGATCGCCTGGGCCGCAAGGACGGTTCGCAGGCTGGACAGGAAAAAGCTCGGGCCCGGAGGCATCCCGGACCATTACCGCTACGGCGCGCACAGGGGATACTTCTGGACGCATCTGCACGACGACGAAACGATCGACGTGGGCGGCGGCGTGACGGACCAGCCGGGCAGGATCGACCCGGTTGCGGTGATAAAGGAAATCATAGCGTCGTACCCGGCGATCACGGCGAAAGAATTGCGAAAGGGCGCGGGGCGCGTGCTGGTGGGGCGCTCGCCGTGGTCGCTCGTCGCGTCCGGTTTCCTCACCATCGGTGACGCGGCCGGGCAGGTCATTCCCACCACCGGCTGCGGTGTGGGTTCGGGCCTCGCGGGCGCCATGCAGGCCGGGAAAACGATCGTCGAGGCCGCGGACAGGGGTGACGCGGGCATCGGCAGCCTCTGGGCCTACAATCGCCGCTGGTTCGTCGAATCGAAGCGGGGCGCGAACCTCGCCGCGCTCGGCGGGCTCAAGAGCATTTTACAGAACCTCTCGCACGATGAGCTCGCCTTTTTAATGCGAAAGGACATCCTGAGCGGAGAGATGCTCACGCCGTCGATAAACGGGATATTCTTCGCGCCCGATCCGAAGACCATGATGACGACCCTGATAAACGGCATCTCGCGTCCGGGACTCCTCCTCAAGCTGAGCTCCGCCACCGCGGCGGGTAAAAAGATATACGCCCATTATCTCCGCTATCCACGGGAATGGAACGCCAGGGGCTTCGGGCGCTGGATGGCGGA
>CAZVEG010000179.1:0-5627 GCA_964625625.1 uncultured Leptospirales bacterium
GTTCCATGATGGAGTCGCTTACGGCGCAGATGATGGAACAGCAGAACATCAACAGGGACGTCAATGTCGAAGCGACCAAGGTGAAACAGCGTTCCGACGAAATCAAGAACAGCACCGAGGAGCAGAAGACCGCGGTCACCGAGATCGTGCGCTCGGTGGCGAGCGTGAACGAGCTCACACAGTCATACGCCGTCGGCGCGGAGAGGCTGTCCAAGAGCGCGAAGAACGTGGAAATTGTCGCCGATATGCTCAAGAAGCAGGTGCTCGCCACCGAAGAGTGACGCGCGGCCGTCACCTGGTGAGCGCGGTGATAAGCGCCGACCGTGAGGGATGGCGTTCGACGAGTATGTCGCACTCACCGGTTTCAAAGTCGGCGAAATCGAATCCCGGTGCCACGGTCGTCCCCAGGAGCGCGTAGGCTCCGCCCGGCACGAGCCGGGCTCCCTGCCACACTCCCGCGGGAACGACCGCCTGCGGCAGCATCCCCGTCGTGAGGTCCGGGCCCATCAGCAGCACTTCATCACTTCCATCCGGGAAAAGGAGCACCATCTCGACCGGATCCCCGAGATAGAAATGGAACACCTCGTCGCTCGCCAGTCGGTGGATCGACGAGAAGGAACCGGGCGTTAACAGGTAGTAGATGGCCGTGCCGAACGCCCGGTCGCCGGTATAGCGCGATGGCAGATGCCCGCATGCGACCGATTCGTTCGATCGATAGGTTTCCGCGAAGTATCCTCCTTCGGGGTGTGGTACGAGGTGCAGCAAGGCGATTATTTCTTCCGCTGTCATCGATCTCTACCTCCGCGTGCTTCGTGACTCGATGCTTCCGGCCTGGTGGTGCGGCCTTGCTCCTCCGGGCGCCTCCAAGGGTACGGCGGCGTTTTTTCTGATTGCAAGTCTTTTCAGGGAAGGCCGATAGTAATTCCGTAAGCCATTATCCGAGGAGGCCGCAGATGGGACGCCCCTGCCACACGCTGCTGTTCAGACAACCCGCGCGGGAAGGGTTCGCCGTCATCGCCCACCGGGGCGCCTCGGCCTATTTCCCCGAGAACACGCTACTGTCTCTCGAGGGGGCGATCGACATGGATGCGGACATGGCCGAGATCGACGTGCTCCTCTCGCGCGACGGGGTGCCGGTGGTGGTGCACAACGAGCGCATCCACCGCGCGACGGGAGGACGCGGGCGGGTCGCGCACTATACGCTTGCCGAGCTCAAGCGCTTCGACTTCGGGTACAGGTTCAAGGCGGCCAGGGGCGAACGGATCCCGACGCTCGAGGAGGTGCTGGAGCTGTGCGCCGGTCGCATCGCGCTCAACATCGAGATAAAATCCGGTGCGGTGCAGGACGTGGTGCTGGGCGGTGTCGAGGAGCTCTGTATCGACCTGGTCTACCGGCACGGTATGGAATCGCACGTCGCGTTTTCGAGCTTCGATCCGCGGGCGCTCCTTCACTGCAAAATCATCGATCCGTCCGCGGTTACGGCGGTACTTTACGACGACCGGTACTATCTGCGGACGCAGACGCCCGCGGCGATCGTGGAGCATCTCCGCGCGGACGCGTTCAATTGTTCGAAAGAGGAAATCACCGAAAAATGGATGGCGGACTGCGCGGCGCACGGCGTGCCGGTGAACATCTATACCGTGGACGATGAAAAGACGATGCGGCGACTCATCGCGATGGGTGTCGGCGGTATCTTCTCCAACCGCCCGGACGTTTTAAGGAAAACGGCCCTGGAGGCGCCGCCCGCGGGGCGCTAAACCGGCAGGGCCTCACCCACTTTTTTCCCGAGCGATCGGTAATGCTGGTGCGAAACGGTCAGCGCCCGCGTCGCTTCTTCGGGCGACTCAAAGATCGGCAGGTTGAACTCGGTCCTGATGGCGAGAATGCGCTCGATCGCGTTGGGTATGTAGATGGCGGCGGGCTTATCGTATTTTCTGCAGATATCTTCGAGCTCGCAGATGGCCTCCACCACGACCTTCTGCCATACGTTGGGAACGGCGAGAAGCCCGTCGACGCGGTCGGATGAAAGAATGGCGTCCCAGATATCGATGAAGGTCTGCTTGCCCAGCGTCGGTCCCAGGTCAACCGGGTTTGAAACGTTAAAGAGCTTGGCGGTGGCGCGCAGGCGCTCCTTCGTCTCCTCCGAGAAGGACGCCATCTCGAGACCGCTTTCGACTATGAGGTCGGCCGTAATGCCGCCGAAGGCGCCGGAGTTGGTGAAGACGGCCACGCGCTTTCCCTTCATGAGCGGCATGCCGGTGAACATCTTCGGCAGGGTATAGAGCTCGGAGATCGACTTGAGGCGCACGATGCCCGCCTGGCTGCAGGCGCTCTCGAAGATGACGTCGTTGTTGGCCATCCCCGCGGTGTGCGACATGGCGGCCTTCGAGCCCTCGCCGGTCCGTCCGACCTTGTAGACGAGCACCGGCTTTCTGATCCGTTTCGCCGTCTCGAGGAGCTTCCTTCCGTTTTTGACGTTCTCGAGATAGAGGCAGATCACCTCGGTGTTGTCGCCGTTGAAGTAGTCGATGAGATCCGCCTCGTCGACGTCCTCCTTGTTTCCTATCGATACCATCTTGTTGACGTTGGTGATGTCCTTGCGGAACGAGTCGATGATAAGCGCGCCGACGCCGCCGCTCTGGATGACATAGGAGATGGCGCCCGGCCGGTCGAAGACCTCGTCGTACATTCCGGGAATGATCCCGAAGAAACAGCAGAATTTGTTGTGCGCGTTGAGCGTGCCCAGGCAGTTGGGGCCGAGGAAGCGTATACCGAACTCTCGTGCGCATGCGCTTATCTCCTCCTGGAGCCGTTTGCCCTCCTCTCCCGCCTCGGAGAATTCGGCGGTTTCGATGACCAGGTGGCGGATTCCCTTCATCCCGCATTCCCTGACTACGGCGGGGGCCACGCGGGCGGGGGTGAGAATGATTGCAAGGTCGACCTCGCCGGGGATGTCGAGCACGGACTTGAAGCCTCTGGAACCATGGACGTCTTCCCCCTTCGAGTTGACGACGTACAGCTCGCCTTTATAGCCGAGATAGTGCAGTATATTCGAGATAGTCGCTCCGAGGTTGAAGGGGGAGTTCGAAGAGCCTATTACGACGACGGATGACGGGTTGAAGAACTTGTCCATGGGGCGCTCCCTGATCGGTGATGAGGTTGGACCGTATGAGCCGGACCTGCCGATTGCCTCGACTTGGCAGTACACCTGTTGTGCATAACTTAAAACACCCTTTTCTAATTTCAATGAAAAAATAATTTATATTGTAATAATGATTGTTAACATATAGTTATTTTTGCATAGTTGATTTTCTGCGGATATCGCCGGAGCCCCGCCACCGGTGGAGCGCGAACGGCCGGACGGAGTGGCGTTTCCAGCCCAATCGGGGATTGTCGAATATGGCATCAAGCGTTGTTATTGAATATTTTTAAATTAATGGGCACTTTCGATTGACAAAATATAAAATAGTTTCTACGGTACTCTCCCTCCTTCTTAAGAGAAAACCGTCCGTCCGGGCCGTCGCCGGGGGCGCGGGAAAGAAGCGGATATAACTACCAGCGGTACGAGGTCAGGCCATGTTCAATAAAGAATACGAAGCGATGCAGTTATCAAAACTGAGAGAGGTCCAGCTCGAGCGGCTGCGGTGGTCGGTGAAGCACGCGTACGACAACGTTCCGTTTTACCGCCAGTCGTTCGACGCGGCGGGCTTCAAGCCCGAGCAGATAAAGAGCCTCGACGACCTGCGACGGGTGCCCTTCCTCATGAAGCAGAACATGCGCGACGCGTACCCGTTCGGACTTTTCGCGGTCCCGATGGAAAAGGTGGTGCGCATACACTCCTCGTCGGGAACCACCGGCAACGCCACGGTGGTCGGATATACCAGAAACGACATCGAGACATGGGCGGAGGTGATGGCGCGAACGATCGCCTGCGCGGGCGGATCCTCGAAGGACGTGGTGCAGGTCGCCTACGGCTACGGGCTCTTCACCGGCGGGCTCGGGGCGCACTACGGGGCCGAAAAGATCGGGGCCACCGTGGTCCCGATCTCGGGCGGCAACACGGAGCGCCAGCTCATGCTGATAAAGGACTTCGGCACCACCATGCTCGCCTGCACGCCGAGCTACGCGATCAACATGGCCGATCACGTCGAGAGAAACAGGCCCGATTACGATTTCCGGAAGACGAAACTGCGCGCGGGCATTTTCGGCGCCGAGCCATGGACCGAGCAGATGCGCTCCGAGATCGAAACGCGAATGGGTATCGAGGCATTCGACATCTACGGCCTCTCGGAGGTTATCGGTCCGGGCGTCTCGTGCGAATGCAGCGCGAAGTCGGGCCTGCATGTGTTCGAGGACCATTTCTACGTGGAGATCATCGACCCCGAAAGCGGCGAGGTGCTTCCCGAGGGGGAGAAGGGCGAGATCGTCTACACCTCTCTCACGAAGGAGGCCTGCCCGGTCATCCGCTACCGCTCGCGGGACATCACGCGCCTGTACCGGACGCCGTGCTCGTGCGGCCGGACGCTGGTTAAAATGGAAAAGGTGACCGGCCGCTCGGACGACATGCTCATAATCCGCGGCGTGAACGTCTTCCCGACCCAGATCGAGGCCGTGCTCATGGAGGTCGAGGGGACCGAGCCGCACTACCAGATCATCGTGGACCGCAAGGACGCGCTTGATGATATCGAGGTGATGGTGGAGGTGAACGAGAGGATCTTCTCCGACGAGCTCAAGGTTATGAATCAGCTCGCGGCGCGCATCAAGCAGCGTATGCAGAGCGTGCTGGGGGTTTCGGCGAAGGTAACGCTGGTTGAGCCGAAAACGCTCGCCCGCAGCGAAGGCAAAGCGGTCCGGGTCGTCGACAAACGCAAACTGAAGTAGGCCGTCGCGCGCTGCGCCCGCGGCTTATCACATAAAACGGAGGCGGTCATGAACATCACGCAGCTTTCACTCTTCCTCGAAAACAAACCGGGCAGGCTCCAGAGCGCGCTGAAGGTGCTGGCCGGGAAGAACATCAACATACGCACGCTCACCATCGCCGAGGTCACCGATTTCGGCATAGTCAGGATGATCGTCAACAATCCCGACGAGGGGGCGAGGGTGCTCCGCGAAAACCATTTCACCTGCTCCACGACCGAGGTGCTGGCTATAGAGATTTCCGACGAACCGGGGGCGCTCGAAAAGGCGCTGGAGGCCTTCTCCCGGCACGGCCTTAATATCGAGTACATGTACGCGTTCACCGAAAAAAGGGATGACAAGGCCGTGATGATTTTTAGATTTGATGACATCGAGTCGGCCAAAAAGGCGCTTGCCGGCGAAGGATACAAGATCGTCAAGAAAATCGACATCATCGGAGAATAACCAATGGCCAGGAAGGTAATGCTGGGAAACGAGGCCATCGCGCGCGGCGCCTGGGAGGCCGGCTGCACGGTGGCTGCCGCGTATCCGGGAACGCCGAGCACCGAGATCCTCGAGGCGATCGCCGCCGACTACCGCGAGATCTACGCCCAGTGGTCGCCGAATGAAAAGGTGGCGCTCGAGGTGGTGGCCGGGTCGTCGGTGGCGGGGGCGCTCTCCATGGCCGCCATGAAGCACGTGGGGCTGAATGTCGCGGCGGATCCGCTCTT
>CAZVEG010000180.1:0-5623 GCA_964625625.1 uncultured Leptospirales bacterium
CCTTCATGGAAATGAACGGGAGCCTGCGCATCGAGTCGCGCGTGTACTCGGTCGAGACGGGCGCACAGCTCGGCGCGGCCGCGGTGGCCGGGAAGACCGACGGCTTCTTCGAGCTGCAGAAGGAGCTTGTGGTGAAGGTCTCGTCCTATCTCGACACGATGCTCAGCGCCGGGGAGGCGAAACTCATCGCGAAAAATGTTGAGACGCGCTCGGTCGACGCCTCGCTCAACAACTACCGGGGCGAGATCGCCGTCATGAAGGCCGAGGAGCTCAAGGCGAAGGGCGCCGCCGATGAGGCGAAGAAGGCGCTTGAGACGGCCAGGACGAGCTTCCAGAAGGCCATAGCGCTCGACCCGGAATACGAAAAGGCGAGAAAGAACCTGGCGCGCATCTCGCTCGCGGTGCCGGTGACCTTATAGGGTGAGGACGCGGGCTCAAATGTTGAGCGGACCCCGACAACTCATCCCCCCGGCCCCCTTCTCTTCGGCGAAGAGAAGGGGGAGCTCCATAATCGAGCTCCTTGCCACGATCCCCCCTCTCTTTCGTTCAAAGAGAGGGGGACAGGGGGTGAGTTCCTGCCTTGACCGCCGCGCGGCATGCGCCGGTCTGGCGCTCGCCCTCGCCCTGTCGCTCGTCCTCGCGTGCGCGACCGGCGCCGCGCGGGCTCCCGTGGAAGAGTACAGGCTTTCCGGCGCCGCGGCCGGGTCATGGCGCGCCGTGCGCGACGGCTTCCATCGGGAGGCCTTCGTCCCCTGCCTCGCCAGGCGCGGGATCACCGTGAGCTGCGGCGGGTGCACGGCCGTGGTGCTGCGCGGCGTTCTGCGCATCGACGCGCGGGGAAGATTCGCCGGTTTCGAGAGGACATTCGGGCGCTTCTGCGGAGCGGAGATGCCGCCGGACGTGGAGCGCTGCCTGATCGACTACTTCCGTTCGACAGAGTTCCCGATCGAACTGCGCAATCTCGCCATCGCCGTGGACCTGGGGCGCGGGCTTAAATGCTGAGGGCAACGGCCGGCTCACCCCCCGGCCCTGTTTCACACAAAGGCGACATTGGCCAATGTCGCCTTTGTTTGTGTCCGTTCCTGCCTTGACTCACGCCCGTTCCCGTGCCATAATTGATCCATTGCCATCGCGTTCCGAGACCACCATCCGGAGGCACCGCATGAGAAAAATCGTAAAAATCATAAAGGGAAGGCCCGTCATCGAGGGAGCGGGCGTGCACCTGAGGCGCGTGTTCGGCTTCGGCGAGACGGAGCTCTTCGACCCCTTCCTGCTGCTGGACGACTTCCGCTCGGACGAGCCGGAGCTCTACCGCAAGGGCTTCCCCTGGCACCCGCACCGGGGTATCGAAACCATCACCTACATGTTGAAGGGCACCGTGGAGCACGGCGACAGCCTGGGTAACAGCGGCGTGATCGCGCCCGGCGAGGTGCAGTGGATGACCGCCGGCGGCGGGATCGTGCACCAGGAGATGCCGAAGGGCGACGGGGCGGGCTCCATGCACGGCTTTCAGCTGTGGGCCAATCTTCCCGCGTCGCGCAAGATGATGAAGCCGCGCTACCGGGGCATTACGGCGGATGAAATACCCGAGGTCGAGGCGGAGGGCGGGGCGCGGATCAAGATAATATGCGGGACCGTGGGGAAAACGCGGGGCCCGGTGACCGACGTCGTCATCGATCCCGAATATCTCGATGTTTCCGTGCCCGCAAACGGCGTATTCACGCACCCCACGACCCCCGGACACACCGTGCTCGCCTATGTCATCGCGGGCGCGGGCGTCTTCTGCGGCGAGGGCGACGAGTTTTCGTATGACGCGGTCGGCGCGAACTACTTCGATCTCGCGCGCGGGCGGAACCTGGGAAACGGCACGCTGGCGGTCTACGGCGACGGCGACGCCGTGCGCGTTTCGGCGGGGAGTGACGGCGTGCGCTTTCTCCTGGTTTCGGGCAGGCCCATCCGTGAGAGCGTGGCCTGGCACGGGCCCATCGTGATGAACACGCGCGAGGAGCTGCGCCGCGCCTTCGAGGACCTGGACAACGACACCTTCCTCAGGTACGAATACGACTGAGGCGCGCGGACGGGGCCCTCAGAGCCCCGCGGCGTGCATCGTGTACAGGTAATACACATAGCCGCCGTACAGGCCGAGCAGCACGGCCGCCTCCGGGCGCGTCACCCTGCCACCGATGAGCGAAACCGGGATGATGAGGATGGAGGCCCCCAGCATGACGAGCAGGTCGACCAGGTTGAGGTCGCCCGTGCCGATCGGGAAGGCGGCCGCGGTGGCCCCCAGTATGAAGAGTATGTTGAAGATGTTCGAACCCACCACGTTTCCGAGCGACACGTCGCCCTCGCCCTTCGCCGCGGCGAGCACGGAGGTGGCGAGCTCGGGGAGGCTGGTGCCGAATGCCACCACCGTAAGCCCTATCACCACGTTGCTTACCCCCAGCATCCGGGCAAACACGACCGCGCCGCGGATGAAGAGCTCCGATCCTCCGACGAGAACCGCTATGCCCAGAACGACAAGAAGGATGGACCGTCTTCGCGGGAGCGTGCGCGCCTTCTCCTCGATCTCCTCCACCCCGGAGGCCAGTACGTCCGGCCTTCCCTCTCTCATCTTCCGCATCGCCTGGCGCACCTTGTAGACCATGTACAGGGCCATTCCGGCGAGGAACAGCAGTCCGTCCGATCTCTCCAGATCGCGATCCAGAACCGTGAGGGTGAGCAGGCCGCTCACCGCGAGCATGAACAGAATATCGAGGCGGATCGATCGGATGTTGAGCACGATGGGCCGCACCAGGGACGACACGCCGAGGATCAGGAGGACGTTGGCGATATTCGAGCCGATGACGTTGCCGATGGCGATGTCGGCGTTTCCCATCCTCCCCGCGTTGAAGCTCACCAGAAGCTCCGGGCTGGAGGTCCCGAAGGCGACGACGGTGAGGCCCACTATGACGGGCGGAATGCCGAGCCTGAGCGCCAGGGCGACGCTCCCGCGCACCAGCCATTCCGCTCCGAAATACAGGGCCGCGATGCCCGCAAGCAACAAGCCTGTCGCGATAACCGTTTCCATCTCCCGCTCCTTTACGCATCCGAATCCGCGCACCGCTCCGGGCGCCGCCGGGCGGCGCGTGATCGGTACTATAACCGGCGGCGGGAGGATGTCAAGCCGGTATCAGCGCCGGCACATGAATCGCCTTTCGGCCGTCTTCCGGCCCGAACGCGCGGACGCATATCCCTTAAAAAATGCTTTATCCCCGCGCGATTTGTGCAATAATATAATGAAACAGAAAATCGTTCTCACCATCGGGAACCGGCCCCGCTCCCCACAACATGCTCCTCCAATATCCACGGGACCGATCGACCAGCGGAGTGACCCATGAGACCATCGAGAATGTCGCGCGATCTTCCGTCCGGCTGGACCGCAACCCATATCGAGGAGGCCCGGTACCGGATCATGACCGTCCGGGTACTCGCCGTTATGACGGCTATATCGACGGCATCCACCGCGCTCGCCCTGGCCGGGCTTTTCCTCTCCACCGTCCCACCGGACACGCTGGTCGGTCTCCTGCTGTTGAGCGTGTTTTTCTTCGCGGGCTGGCGCATGGCCGCGGGAGGCCGGTGGCGGGTCGTGCGGCACGTACCGATCGCGGCCATGTTTCTCGGGGCGTTCTACGGAAACTACATCGGCGGCATGGGGGCGCCGGCGATTTTAATGTACGTGCTGGCGGTGGTTCTGAGCGCGATGCTCCAGGGAAAGGGCGTGCAGACCCTCGTCTTCGCCGCGTCGCTCGCGTCCTATATCGCCCTGGCCGTGCTCCATAACATCGGCATACTCGTCGCCATCCGCAGCGACGAGACCGCGTTCATCAACCGCATTCTGATCGCCGCGTCGGCCTTTATCGGCATCGCGGCCGCGCTGCGCTACCTCATCGGACGCCTCGAGGAATCCATCGACCTGTCGGTTGAACGCGGGAACGAGCTGGCCGCGGCCAACGAGGAGATGCAGGCCGCTATGGAGGAGCTGGAGGCCACCATGGAGGAATTCGAGGCGCAGAACCAGGAGCTCGTCACGCTCAACCGGGAGCTCGAGACGAGCGAGGAGCGTTTTTCCACCGCCTTCAACGCGAGTCCCGCGCCAATGTCCATCTCCGAAATTGAAACGGGGCGGTTCATCGACGCGAACAGTCGGTTCCTCGAGATGATCGGATACGAGCGGGACCGCGTCATCGGCCACACGTCGATTGAACTGGATCTGTGGAATGATCCCGGCGACAGGGAGCGGATGCTGTCCCTGTTCAAGAACGACAGAATCATTATCGACTTCCCGACCCGGTTTAAAACGGGGTCCGGCGAAACCCGGGACGTTATCATCTCGACCGAAACCATACAGATAGAGAGGAAGGTCGTTCTGTTGTCGTTCTTCTATGATACAACGGAACAAAAACGCACCGGGGAGGCGCTCCGGCTCGAGGAGGAGCGCCTCAACGCGCTTCTCGAGCTGAACCTGATGGCCGGCGCGGATGAAAGCGCGCTCACCCATTTCGCGATGGAGTCGGCCGTACGGCTTACGGGCAGCACCATCGGATACATCGCCTTCACGAACGGCGATGAGACCACACTCACCATGTACGCCTGGTCAAAAACGGCGATGAGGGAATGCGCGATCGCGGACAAACCCGTCATCTATTCCGTCTGCGAAACGGGCCTCTGGGGTGAAGCCATACGCCAGCGCCGGGCGGTCATCACCAACGATTACGCGGCGCCCAATCCCTGGAAGAAGGGCATGCCCGAGGGACATGTCCGGGTGTCGCGCCACATGAATGTGCCCGTATTCGACGGGACGAAAATCGTCGTCGTGGCGGGGGTCGGTAACAAGCCGGCCGATTACGGGGACGACGACGTCCGCCAGCTCACGCTCCTCATGTCGGGCCTGTGGACCATCATACGCCGCAAGCGGGCCGAGAACGAACTGAGGGAGAGTGAAACGCGACTGCGCAGCGTAATTGAGAAATCCCCGCTCGGCATTCATACCTATACTCTCGACGCCGAGGGACGGCTCGTTTTTACCGGCTCGAACCCGGCCTCGACCAGGATACTGGGCATCGACGTGAATTCCCGGATCGGGGACACTATCGAAGAGCTCTTCCCGCCCCTGGCCGGCACGGAGGTGCCGGAGCGATACCGCGGCGCGGCCGGGCGGGGCGAGCCCTGGACGACGGAACAGGTGGAGTACTCCGACGACCGCATCGCCGGGGCCTTCGAGGTGTACGCCTTCCAGACCTCGCCCGGCAATATGGCGGCGATGTTCCTCGACATCACCGAAAGGAGGCGCGCGGAGGAGACCCTGCGGGAGAGCGAGGAGCGCTTCTCGACCGCCTTCCGCGCCAGCCCGGCGCCGCTGGTGCTCTCCGAGATCGACACGGGACGGTTCATCGACGTCAACGAGCGCTGGCTGCAGATACTGGGCCACACGCGCGAGGAGACGATCGGCAGCACTTCTTACGAGCTCGGCATATGGGAGGACCCGGATATCCGGACGCGGATGGGAAAGCTGATCCAATCCGACGGCTACTTCCACGATATGCAGGTCCGCTTCATCACCAAATCGGGAAGCCGCCGGGAC
>CAZVEG010000181.1:0-5596 GCA_964625625.1 uncultured Leptospirales bacterium
AAGTTCATCGCCGGGTGCAGGCTGATACGGGAGGGCATCATGGAAACCCTCAGGTCCAGGAGCGAGGCATTCGGCGATGCGTAGGCCGGGCGTCATCATCCCGCTGATCTTTTTGGTTATTTCCGCGTGCTCCCGCGTGGAGACGATCCCGCCCGAGCGTGCGAACGAGATGATGTCCTCCGGCGCGGCAGTCGTGGTGGACATTCGCGATCCCAAAAAGTACGCCGACGGGCATATTCGGCGCGCGATGAACGCCGAGTATCATCCGAAAACGTTCGCGCGCGACACGGAGCGCATCGACAGGAACGCCGCGGTTATACTCTACTGCGGCACCGGGCTCAAGACGAAAAAGGCCGCCGGGGAGCTCGAGCGTCGCGGATTCTCGCGGGTGTACGTTATCGAGGGCGGCATGGAGGCATGGAAGAAGGCCGGTTTTCCGGTCACCGGCCGCTGATTACGGCGGCCGCCCGGCGGCTCGGACATATATACGATCAGTCGCGTACCCGGGAAAGCCCGGGATCACTGGACGTCAGATATGGAGGTTTCCATGCGAAGGACCATCGGCGTATGGGCGCTGGTGCTCGCCGTCTCGCTCGCCCTTTCGGCGGGCCTCGCGGCGGGGACCGCCGACCACTCGAAGTTCCCCGAGCTTCAACGCTTCTTTCAGACGCCCGAGGAGGTTACGGCGACCTGCCTGCGCTGCCACAACACGGCCTCGACCGAGATCATGAGCACATCGCACTGGCTGTGGGCGCGCAAGACCGACAAACTGCCCGGCAGGGAAGGAACGTCGGTCGAGGTGGGCAAGAAGAACATCATCAACAATTTCTGTATCGCGCTCGTCTCGAACGAACCGCGCTGCACGAGCTGCCACATAGGCTACGGCTGGAAGGACGGCTCGTTCGACTTCACGAACAAAAACAAGATTGACTGCCTGGTGTGCCACGAACAGACGGGCACCTACGAGAAGTTCCCCACCGGCGCGGGCTACCCGGCCGAGATGGACAAGGTGTTTCCCGAAAACAAGAAGCTCTACAAGCGACCCGATTACGCGCGCGTGGCGCAGAGCGTCGGGAAGCCCCAGCGGCGCAACTGCGGAAGCTGCCACTTTTACGGCGGCGGCGGGAACGCCGTCAAGCACGGTGCGCTGGACAAGTCGCTCATGGCCCCGCCCAAGGATATCGACGTGCACATGTCCAAGGACGGCGGCGACATGTCGTGCGTGGACTGCCACGTTTCGGACAAGCACGACATAAAGGGCCAGCTCTTTTCGGTTTCGGTGGAGAACAGGGACCGGCTGAGCTGCGAGCGCTGCCACACGCGCCGCCCGCACACGCAGACGCTCTTCGTCGATGCGCATCCCGACCGCACCTACGATATCTTCAAGAACAAGCTCTATAAACGCGAGACGCCGAAAGACACGTTCATACACCGCGTGCTCGACAAGCACATCGACCGCATCGCCTGCCAGACATGCCATATAAAGTACTACTCGACCACCTACAAGACCAAGATATGGTGGGACTGGTCCAAGGCGGGGCAGAAGAACGACGAGGGCAAGCCCAGGGTGACAAAGGACGCCGAGGGCGACCCCGTTTACGACGGCAAGAAGGGAGAGTTCCGCTTGGTGAAGAACGCGTCTCCCGATTACTTCTGGTTCAACGGCAGGGTCGACCACGTGCTTATGGGCGACGCCATCGACCCGCGGAAAACCCCGGTCAACCTCAACCGCATCTCCGGGGAGTGCGGCGAGGAGGGCTCGAAGATCTGGCCCTTCAAGGTGATGCGCGGCAAACAGCTTTACGATCCGGAGAACAAGACCATGATCGTGCCCAAGCTCTTCGGGCCGAAGGGAAGCGGCGCCTACTGGAGCGACTGGGACTGGGGTAAATCGGCGGAGACGGGAATGAAGGCCGCGGGCCTGCCCTACAGCGGCAAATTCGACTGGATCGAGACCGAGATGTACTGGCCCCTCACCCACCTGGTGGCCCCGGGCAAGAAGGCCCTGGAGTGCAACGACTGCCACGCGCGCTCGAGCAGGCTCGCGGGGCTTTCCGCGTGCTGGATTCCCGGCAGGGACCGCAGTCTCGTACTCGACATCCTGGGCTGGCTCATGGTGGCCGGGTGCTTCGCCGGTGTGGCGTACCACGGCGGCAGGCGCTACCTTATAGCGAAGAAAAACGACGACAAGGAGGCCCGCTCATGACACGCAGGGTATACATGTACAAGCGCTTCGAGCGCTTCTGGCACTGGTCGCAGGCCCTCCTCATCTTCTTCCTGGCCTTTACCGGTTTCGAGGTGCACGGCTCGTACCGCGTGTTCGGCTTCGAACGCGCGGTGGTGCTGCACAACTACGCCGGGTGGAGCCTCATTATACTCATAGCATTCGCCATATTCTGGCACTTCACCACGGGCGAGTGGCGGCAGTACGTACCCACCACCGACAGGCTGCGCGAGATGCTGCTGTATTACGTCTCCGGCATCTTCCGCAACGAGAAGAGGCCCGTCAGCAAGACCGAAAAGGTCAAGCTCAACCCGCTGCAGCGGCTCACTTACGTAGGCTACAAGGTGGCGATCGTCCCAATAATGGTCTCCACCGGTATCATATACTATTACGTGGCCCACGGCGGCATGACGCTCAAGACGGTCCGCGAGATCGCCGTCATCCATACGCTCGGCGCCTTCGCGCTGATCGCCTTCACCATCATCCACGTCTACATGACGACAACCGGTCACACGCCGACCTCGCACATCAGGGCGATGATCACCGGCTGGGACGAGGTGGAGGAAGAAGAGATAGAGAAAGCTTGATGTAAACGCGTTGCCGGTACCGATTTTAATCCGTCCCCGTCGTCCCCCGCAGGGGGGACGACGGGGACGAACGCCCCGATATGGTCGCAGGCTATATCTTCAGCAGTCGTTTCGCGTTTCCTCCGAGCCACAGCGCCTTTACCTCGTCCTTCAGCGGCAGGGCCATGACCTCTTTCACTCCGTTCTTGAAGTCCTGGGCCGGCCACGCGGTGGCGAACAGTATCTTCTCCCGGAGAATTGTGTTGCCGTAGCGCATGAGCGTGTCCCAACCCGAGCCGTCGGCGGCAAGATAGCGGGGATTGATCGCCGCGATGTCTGCGTACACGTTTTCGTGCCGCCAGAGCACCGCCATCATCTCCGGCACCCACGGCCAGCCGCCGTGTCCCGCGATGATCTTGAGCTCGGGGAAATGCCCGGCCACTTCATCCAGGTAGATGGGACGCCCGAAATCCATGGGCAGCGTCGGCACGAAGTTCAACGAGGTGTGAATCCACACCGGCATATCCAGCTCCACACACTTCGCATAGAGTGGATAGTAGAGCTTGTCGTTGCTGTTGATCTTATGCAGCCATGGCTCCAGACAGAGGCATTTCATATTCATTGTTTTCGCGAGATGTTCGACCTGGCGGACGGCCTTCATGCCTTTGTGGGGATCAACCGCTCCCATAAACATAAAACGTTCGGGCTTGCTCATTACGAATTCGTGTACCGTCTCGTTCGGCGTCACCATATTGAAGGTGGTCTCCGCATCCTCGGCGGTGAGGAGCACCCGGTCAATCCCGGCGTCGTCCATGAGGGCGAGGAGGAATCCCGCGGGATCCCCCTTCATCGCCTCCATTACGGCCTCCTTCTCCTCGTCAGAATAGAGCTGGTTGTATTTCGCGAACGGCCCGTCGGGATTCGCGAAACCTTCCAGTGTCTCCGGAAGCGGAGGGATCACGCACACGTCGATTATTCCGGTAGTACCGTTTTCATTCATTATGTGTTCCTCTTAACTTATGATTTTCCGTTATTCAACGTCGCACCAGCGCAGGATGAAATCAGCCAGTATTGCCGACGTCTTTACGACCTGGTCAACGGGGACATATTCATCCTCGGTATGAGCTCGCGTAATACTGCCGGGACCGAACATGAATGTCGGGGTTCGGGGATCTATATTGAGAAGCTGCTGCATATCGGCGGGACTGACAAAACCGGCGGGCTCGGCGGCGTTCCCGGTAACCGCACGTATCGAATCGCGAAAAAGCCTTACGCTTTCGTGCGTTTCGCTGATCTCGGCGGGGTAACTCCTTCCCCCGAGGATGATCCAGGCGAATTCCGGCTTCTCTTTCACCAGCCAGGAATCGGAGTCGGTCACCGATAGAATCACTTCCTGCATCGCGTCCGCTATCATTTTCGGATCTTCCCCCGGCATCACCGTCGCCCTGGTCCACACCTGAGCCCTGCCGGGTATCCTGCCGATATTCCCGTTATCCGCTCTCAGTATGTTCACCACCGGCGATGAAGCCGCAACATCCGGGGCATGAGAATACCGCGGATCGGTCATCGTGCCCTTCCGCAGATCCCTCCACTTTCTGATACCCGCAACCACCACCTCGGCCTTTTCCAGGGCGTTCACCCCTTCCCACATCATGGTGGAATGGGCACCGCTCCCTTTTACCGTGGCGATGAGGTATGCCCCTCCGGTAAGGGCGGTACAAAGCTTCATATCGGTCGGTTCCGGTATGACGCACGCATCGGCCCGGATACCCCTTTCCTGCAGGGCGAGTATCCCGTTGCCGGGGCCCTCCTCCTCTATCACGCCCGATACGATCAGATCACCCTTCAAACAGGCACCGCTTCCAATGATCGATTTCACCGCATACAGCATGGCGGCGGCCCCTCCTTTCATATCACAGGAACCCCTCCCGTAAAGCAACCCGTCCTCGATACCGGCTTTCCACGGATCCCTGGTCCAGAGCGACCGGTCGACGTCTACCACGTCGAGATGAAAATTGAGCATGAGACTGCGTCCGTTCCCCTTTCCGGGCAGTACGCCGACAACGTTGGGCCTGTTTTCATAGGGATGGCTGAACCGGTAAAAAGATTCGGGATATCTTTTTGCGAGTCTTTCGGGATCAATGTCGAATGTATCCACCTGAAACCCGGTACGGTCCAGCCATTGCGCCAGCCATCCACCCATTTCGGCTTCCTTACCGGTCGGCGAAGGAATGCCGATCATCTCGCTTAAAAGGGCCGTTATTTCATTCCGCGAAGCTAAAATGCCGCTTCGAATAATATCACTGTTCATTACTGATCCCTTGCGTGCTTACCGGTTCTTTCTGACCAACAGGTAATACCCGCAGCCGAGTAGTACCCATCCTATAAACACCACGAGCGCCCATATTTTCAGAATGGCCAGCGCTATAACCCAGGTCGGTACCACGGCGATCGCCGCGATTATCGGTATATAGGGATACCCGTGGATCCTGTAGGGGCGCTCCATCTCCGGCTCCTTTCGCCTCAGCATGAGTACCGTCAGCGCAACCAGAAAGTAACTGACCAGTACCGACGCCGCCGCCGTATCAAAAAGCACGATCAGTTCCTGTATGAAGCTGCCCGCGATCCCCAGCGCCCCGATAAAAATGATACCCGCGTAGGGTACATTGGTTTTACCGCTCAGCGTCCCGAATAGTGCGGGCATCTCCCGATCCTGGGCCATGGCGTACAACAGTCGCGAGCCCCCCACCATGAACGCGTTCATCGTGGTAATGAGGCCGCATATGCCGGCGATGATGATGATATA
>CAZVEG010000182.1:0-1135 GCA_964625625.1 uncultured Leptospirales bacterium
GAACGGGTACGTCCATGCCGGAGTGCTGACGACCATCGCTGACCACAGCTCCGGCGGGGCTGCGTCGACCATCATCGGTGCCGACGAGTACGTCATCACCCTCGAGTTCAAGCTGAACCTGCTCCGGGCGGCGAGCGGGGAAAAATTGCGGTGCAGATCCCAGGTGCTTCGAGCGGGGGGGTCGTTTACCGTTGTGGAATCGGAGATCTATTCCATGAACCAGGACAAGGCGATTCTTTCCGCCAAGGGCATTTTCACCATGGCGGTGTTAAAAAAATAACCGCCCCCTGCACGGATCCGAAAAATACTCTATATCAAACCCGATAACGGTGTTGAACACGGCGACATCCGCTCCGCTCACGCGAATCGGCACATGCGCCCGTTATGGTGAATGAAATCTGCGTCGGAAGGCCGGCGGCGGTCTTCAGATAAAGCGTGATATGTCTATCCCCTGCTCGGCCGCCTTCCGACGGTACCAGTCCATTTCGTCCTCGGGAGGCGGCGTCATATCGGCATCGGCCTTGCGGACGATACTGATAGCCCCCGACGGGCATGTCGACGCGCAGAGCCCGCAACCGATGCATTTGTCCCGAATGACCTTTCGCGCACCGTCGGCCGTCTCGATGGCGGCGACCTGGCAGCGCCGGTCGGAGCAGGTACCGCAGCTGGTGCACAGCGATGGATCGATTACCGCGTAATAGTGGGAATTAACCGTGTCCTTAATGCCAAATCGCGCCGCGATGAGCTGCAGGCAGCAGCAGCCGCAGCAGTTGCAGAGGAAGACATGGCCGTCGCGGACGTTCCCGGTCATGTGGACCAGGCCGTTCTCCTCGGCCCTGCGGACGATCTCGCCGGCCTCCTCCCTCGTGATGACACGACCGCCCATGGGATGGTGATCGAAGAAACCCTCGGTTTCCGAGAGCACCATGCAGACCTCCTGCATCTTATCGCACCCCTTTCCGATAAGGCGCATCTGCTTCTTGCAGATGCACTGGTTGACCGCGAACGAGCGACTCTTGTCGAGTATGGCGGACACCTGCGCGAACGGCAGGGCCTCGTTGGCCGGCGACACCTCGCGCTCGATCGGCACGACCTGCATGATCTGCGGTTTTCTGGCGAGGAAGTACGGTCCCAC
>CAZVEG010000182.1:1235-5540 GCA_964625625.1 uncultured Leptospirales bacterium
CGATCGGCACGACCTGCATGATCTGCGGTTTTCTGGCGAGGAAGTACGGTCCCACGGACTTGATGTATTTGACATGCAGGCGGGCCATCTCCTCGTCCATCGCCCGGAGCTGGTATTCGTAAATCCCGAGTATCCATGGGACCAGGTTATATCTCGTCTCACCGCCCGCCTCGTGGCGTTCTATCTGCCCCTTCCACCACATTGAATCGAGCTTTTCCGCGAGACCATTCACGGGTCTTCCGGTTCTCCGGGATATCTCGGCCGGCGTCTCCTTTTTAAGTTTCAGATCGCAGAAAAGCCCGGCCTCATCCGGTTCAAATATCTTCCGTAAAAGCTGGAGTTCTATCCCGCTTTGAGATCGGGGAAAACCGTTGGGTAGCGAATCAAGCGTCTCCGCCAGGCGGGCGTAAATGTCATTGTCCATTATTCTTTCCGTTGAACAAAAAATCACACACACAAATGCGCACCGACAGAGTGCGCAAACATGATTATCTGCTCCCGGTGAACGTCAATTATATTATTCTTTTGATTTCAATCGGCAATTCCCTCTCACGACCGGAAGTCACGATGGTCGTGAGAGGATAAGGGCGCGATGGTGGCGCGGGAAGACTTACGTATGGGCTTTCACCAGCAGGGTGTCGCAGGACGAACCCTTTGCCAGTCTTTCCGACAGATGGCCGAACAGCCGGCTCGCCGCACCATGACGCGCGTGCCGGGCTGCCACCAGCAGGTCAATTTTCTTGTCACGCTCCTCGCTCAGGATCTCATCGTAGACATCCCCGAATCGCACCTCCGACTGTACGGGAACACGCAGTCTCTTTTTAAGCCTGGCCGCCTGGGCGGCAAGCCTTCGTTTCGCCTGCTTCTCGATCCCGAGCCTCGCGGCCTCCATCTCCTCGCGGCTGAGACAGTAATCGGCCGCGCACTGCCTTACTTCGTCCGCCACATGCAGCACATGCAGCCTGGCATGAAAACGCGCCGCAAGCTGGGCCCCCTCTTCAAGCGCGGCCGCTGAATCCTTTGAAAAATCGGTCGCTACCAGTATATTCCTGAGCCGAAACATGGTGCACCTCCGCACACTGCAACAGTATTTAAGTACCTGTTAAAAATCTAACGATCCATGAGGAGAAAATCAAATTAAAATCGGGAGAAAGGTGGATAAACCGGATAATGCCGAACCGGAAGGATTTCGAGAATCGCCGGATAGATTCACGGGACCTCATCCCATTCAAGCTCGGCCACCGCGACCTCACCCGAGGTGATGCTTGCCGCCCAGGGCCAGCCGGCGGTGGTGATGAACCACCGATCGACGACCTGAACGTACTCGGGCGCGTGGGCACGAAGACCGGCAACGAGTGATGAGGGATTTTTACGGCCCCGGTAAACGCCGAAAGAGTACGGATTGGGGCTCTGCATCACCAGCGTATCGTTATACGATTCCTTCTCAGGCCAGAACTTCATGGTGAGCAGGAGCGGGCTCCAGAAGAACGAGTCGTTGTTATAAGTGAATGAAAGATAGTAGCGGCCCCCGTGGCGGAGCACGAACGGGGATTCGGTGGAGGCCTGCGCCCCGGCCCGCTCGGCGCCGTACGCCATGGAGAGGGCCGGGCGGATATACTGCCAGTGTCTCAGATCGAACGACTGGTACACGTCGATCGATGAGTAGTAGCCGTCGCGGGCCGTCGCGTACATAAGCCATTGCCCGTCGGCGACTACGAGCACCATCGGGTCGCGGAACTGTGGATTATACGGGAGAAAGGACAGCCCGGCGTCTTCCCGCCAGGCCCGTCCGTCGTCGCTCACGGCGCAGTACGCCCGGTGCGGCGAGTACCACATGTAGTACCGGTCCCCGCTAACGACGTGCGGCGCCCAGGCGAGCCGTCCGTAATCGGCCACCGGATTCTCCTCTTCCATCATCGAGCCGGGAGGTGGCGGAAAAACGGGTGACGATCCGTGTGCGAAATATTTTTCCTTCGAGTAATCCCCGTCGCCGAAGGCGGTGATTCCAACCAGGCGCCAGACGCCGTTCCGGTCGCGGAAGACGGTGTGGTCGTTTACGTAATCCCCGTTCTGACGTGGCCGGAAGAGCGGTCGCCACGATGAAGCGATTCGGGGAGCGTATACGGGGCCCGCGATGGCGGTATCGGCGACGATTTCGACCGTGCGGTCGAATGCATCATTGTCGGAACGCACACGCAAGACGTATTTCTTTCCCGGATCGACCCTTTCCAGTAGGAAGCTCCCGTAGCGGGTTTCGCCGAGCGGGGTTTCGGCATCGCCGTCGAGCCGGTATATACGGTAAAGCTCCTTTTCCGGATGAGCCACCCAGCCGAGGTGTATCCAGCCCGGCCCGTGAGCGGTTTTCACGCCGAACTTTTTCTGAAGCGCCGGAACATCTTCCCGGTTTATCGAGGAATAAAAATCGGTTTTCGCCGGCAGGTCGATAACCATACGCACCACCGTCTCAAGGACGAAGAAAAGCGCGAGGGCGCCCACCGCCAGCGAAAGGATGAGCTTATGATAAGACCGGCGATCGGATGTTCTCATGACGCGCCCCCGTGTTTTCGGATGATCATGCTTCAGCATAGTGTGGCCTGCGGGATTGTAAAGCACTATTGGCGCACCGTCGAACCGGTGGCGGCGCCACCGGTCAGTCCGGAACGGCTGGACCCGGATTCCGGGCCGCGGAGGTGGTGTGAAGCAGCGCGGCGGAGATAGCGCCGGACTTTCTCGAAAAGACCATGGCTCCGATCGCGCACAGGGCTCCACCGGTCATAATGGTTGCGGGCGAACCCACACGGTCGGCAACCGCCCCCGCGAGGAGATTCCCGAACGGGGCGAAACCCATCATGGCCATCGAGAAGAAGCTCATCACCCGTCCCCGCTTGTCGTCGTCGACGATTGACTGAAGCACCGTGTTGCATGAGGCCATCGCGGAGATCATACCGAA
Source organism: uncultured Leptospirales bacterium (assembly GCA_964625625.1). Lineage (GTDB taxonomy): Bacteria > Spirochaetota > UBA4802 > UBA4802 > UBA5368 > MVZN01. The sequence continues at coordinate 4,186 of CAZVEG010000182.1, forward strand.
ACCGGAGAGGAAAAACAGCGGTAGCGCCGGAATCACCGAGCGCACGAACGAAACCGCGACAAGAGAGAGGCTGAACAACAGTGTGGAGCGGCCGATGAACTCCCCGAGACCGGCCGAGCTCCGGCGCGTCGCCAGCAGGAGCGCGCCGCTAAAGGCACCCATGCCCGCCGCACCCATCAGGAAGCCGAGAGTCTCGGGCCCGCCGCCCAGCACTGCCGATGTAAATACCGGCATGAGTATGATGTACGGCAGCCCCACGAAGCTGATGAGCGCCATGAGAAGCAGGATCGAGCGGATGGGGATCGAGCGTGTCACGTAACCGAAGCCCTCGCCCAGACGCTCGAGAACCGAGCGGCCGCCGTTGTCGCGCCGGCCGGGGGGTATCCGCATGGCGAGCAGGGCGGCGATCACCGCGAGAAAGCTCCCGGCATTTATAAGAAAGCACCATCCCTCCCCGGTGAGCGCGATCACGACCCCCGCGATGGACGGGCCGATCATGCGCGTTCCGTTGAATAGTGCGGAGTTAAGCGCGATCGCGTTGGCGAGCCCCTCCCTGTCTCCCACAAGCTCGATGATGAATGACTGGCGTACCGGCATTTCAGTCGCGTTCACGATCCCGAGCATGAGACTCAGCACGACAAGGTGCCAGACGGCCACCACGCCGGAGAGCGTGATGAATGCCAGCGCGGCCGCCTGAATCATGGCGAGCGTCTGCATGATCACCAGTATGCGATGACGGCTGAACCGGTCGGCGAGCACACCGGCGAATGGTGTTACCAGAAGATGCGCGATCTGGCCCGAGAAGCTCACCACTCCCAGTAGCAGGGCCGATCCGGTAAGACGGTAAACCAGCCAGCTCATGGCGATCTGCTGCATCCACGCTCCGGTGAGTGACACCGCCTGGCCCGCGAAGTACAGCCGGTAGTTGCGGTGCCTGAAGGCGCGCAGGGTCCCGCGCAGGCGCTCGACGAACGCCCCGGGCGAAGAACCTTCACCGCCGGCCGAGAGGGGGGCCGAATGAACTTTATCGTTTCGCATGTACCGGTACACCGGAATACGGCATATACGTTCCGGTCTTTATTTTTCAATCATTATTATTTTCCAGCATCCTCCCATCGCCGCTCCCGCGGAATAACCACAATCATCCTCGGCGCAGCCCGGCGCCCGGATGCCGGCCATGCCGTCGGAATCCCGCCGGGCGGACTTTGCCGGATCGTTCGCGCGCGAACTCGATTCCCGACGAATTCCACCGCCCGGGCCGGGCAACACAATCGTCCTTTTCGTTCAAAATCATTGCACAACGATATCAGCACCATGTATGTATAACAATAATTATGTATTATAAAATATAATAT
>CAZVEG010000183.1:0-5518 GCA_964625625.1 uncultured Leptospirales bacterium
GCTCAGTTGGTAGAGCGGCGCACTCGTAATGCGCAGGTCACCAGTTCGATCCTGGTCGCTGGCTAATCCTGGCGGATATTCCGATGGAACAGCCCGGGCTCCCCGGGCTGTTCCATTAAACGGCGACCGCGGACACCCCCGGATTCCCGACTCAATCAAACAATACCCGAACCATCATGCAAGCGGGAACTTCCGGCGGAGATATGGACAGTGCGGATGGGCGTGAGCCGGGCGGGATTCACGAACGATGTTTTCGGCGGGTTTTTTACAACCGATCGCGCACCCTGCGATACAGATCGGCGTCAACAAGGGATGAGAGGGATTTAAGGATATCCTCTCTCCTGACTCCGCGGCCGATATCGGCCCGTGCGCTTGAGACGAGCGCGTTCACCAGCAATTCATCCTGTTTCATGCCACTCCTCTTCGTTCGTCCGGGTTGTTGTATTAATGATCGTCAGAACAGCCCGGAATCTCAAGGGGCGAAAGAATCGTATCCTGACGGGGATCCGGAGGTTCAAGGGCTTCCCGTACGGTCCCCGGATCGAGACTACACCGGCCTATTTACCGGGCAGGTAGATGCACATGAGGCGCTTTCCTATCTGGGCAAGGGCCACCTGGAGACCGACGCAGAGGAACGCGAGAGCGAAGATGTGCCAGCGCACCGGTTCGATCGCTTCATTGAGGATAGCCACGAGGGACAGGGAAAACGAGGCGGTCAGGAAAATCAGGCCGAGAATGATCTTCCGGACCAGGGAAGGCGTCCCGAGCCGCTTGAAGCGGGTCATCCCGTCGATTATGCCGCTGGAAAAAGCCGCAATTGCAAAAGGGAATACCAGGACCGAAAGCAGCCGCACCGCCTGCGACACCTCGAAGCCGAAAGGGAGCGGCAACAACAGACCGGCCAGGATAAATACCGGAATCATCGCCGAAAACGCCTGGGGGAAATGGAGCGCGATCGGATGAAGATTCAGGGTGAGGAGCGCCCTTCTACGCGGGGACATGTCGTCGGTCCACGGCTCGAAGGCCTTTTTCGGAACGCCGCACGCCGGGCAGACGTCGCCGAGCCTCTTTTCGTCCATTACAAATCCACAGGCCTTGCATTTGACTTGTGCCATGGGTATCCTCTCCTTGTCCATTTGCCGGCCGGCGCAATGAATCGATTCCGGCCTCGAATCAGGATAGCATGGCGACCGGGCCCGGTCAAGCACAAGGATATGAAGGCCCATATTAGTCTTAATTTCCTTCCCGATTTTATCGATCATTATACCAGTACCGGCGTCGGATCGGCCGGTCTATAATCCTTTCATGGAGAAAACCCGCGCCGGGGTTCCGACGCGACGAACCATGTTCATTCCGCTCATCACCGCCCTGCTGCCCGTTCCACTGATCTATCTCATTTACTTCCGCCATTTTTTCAGGCACTACCGGCAGGAATCCATCACACCGGAGTACACGAGGCATCTCGAGTCGCTGCTCTGCGGGATCGCCCTTGCGCTTCTGATCATCCTGCTGGCGCCTTTCATCAATTCCATGCTCCCCGTACGATCGATCCTGACCGATGCATTCGTCAAGGCCGCGCTGGTCGAGAAGCTCGGCGCCGTGATCACGTTATACCTGATTATCGGCACCGGTTCCCCCATGCGGCCGCTCGACTGTGTCATCTGCGGCGTCCTGGTGGGGGTGGGGTTCTCCATGGTCGAGAATGTTTTTTATGCAGCCAGCTACGGCCCCTCGGTCATTCTTGTGCGCATCCTCTTTTCCGTGCCCCTTCACCTCACAACGTGCGCGCTCATCGGCTACTTTCTCGGCCTCCGGATACTCAGCTACAGCGGCTTCAACCGCATGCTGAATCTAGCGCGCGCGGCAGTAATCCCATTCGTCCTCCACGGGCTGTTCGACGTCCTTCTGCTCAACGGCGGGCCCCACTCGTACTGCATCGGTCCGCTCATCGTTTTCACCGTGGGGGCGCTCGAACTGCTCATAGCCCGGGCCAAGATGATCCCGGAGCGCGCGCAGCTTGACGGCATGGGGCTTCGACTGGAAGACTGGCAGGTGCTCTTTCGCCAGCCCCGGTATGAACGCTGGATACTGAATTCCATGGGAACACCCACCGGTTCCGGGGCCCGACTGTTCAAATCGCAGGGAGGCGCCGGGCTCTGGGCATTGACGGCACTGTTCCTTACGGCGGCCGTGATTCTGTTCCCGTTCAGGAACGAGCTCATTTCCCTGCTGGGACTGGAGATGGCGTCGGAGGAGCGGGTGCTGATAGTGTCCATATATCCGGCCTCGATCGGATTCATTCTCATGATGGTCGGCACCGTCAACCCGTCTTTTTTCAAGTACTCGGCCATGCGCATTCCGATAATCTTCGACGCCGTCCTGCGTCGCGATGACACCGAGGAGAACCTGGTAACCTTCGACATCACGGCGGCGAACTGCTTTCTGAGAACCTTTGAGCCCTTCCCCACCGAAGGCGTGTCCACCATATGTTTCGAAACACAGACCTTCCGTTCGCCCGAAATACCGGTTTCACTCATCTGGGAAAACCATCTGCCGCAGAACGGTCCCACCGGCTCGATTGTCGGGCTCATCGCTCCGAGCGCGGCGTTTTACCGCTTTCTCGCCCGCTATTACCTGTACCGGCTCAGGAAGGGATTCGTCTTCAACCTCAAGCTGCCGGGCTTCGAAGGTATTCGCAGGCTCTTCATGCGGCCCGCCACCGTAATGCAGAAGGAGGTATCGTATCAGCCCGGGGCGGTCGTATTCAGACAGGGCGACGAGGTGAACATCTTCTATTTCATCAGAAAAGGAAGGGTCAATTTCTACAGGGAGCTCGAATCCGGAGAGCGGGTGTTCCTCGAGTCCATGGAACAGGGACAGATATTCAACGAGCTCGCCCTGCTCGGTGGCACGAAGCGCACGGTGACCGTGGTCTGCGAAACCAGGTGCATCCTCGCCCAGGCGTCCGCCGACAACCTGGAGGCATTGATAAAGAACAATCCCGACTTCGCCCTCGCCCTCGCGCAAAAGCTCGCTCACAGGGTTGATCAGAGCCAGACGGCCCTCTCTGAGAGCATGGATTACATGGGCAAACTCCTGCGCGTGAGGAGCTGGAAGGCGAGAAACGCATTGCTGCTCGTGCTCGGGATGCTCGGTCAGAAGCGCATCGATTCCACCTACGCGGTCGAGCTGGACCCGGGTTTCCTGAACGGGGATATCCCCGCCGCACCCGACGACCTGCTTCGCTACATCCACCAGGCCCTGGAGTCTGAAGAACTCAATGAGGACGCGGATGATGAGATCGACTCCGACACGGTTTCAACTATAGAGGAATACCTCGGTGAATTCGATCTCGAGCTTAGAATAAAAGAAAGCGGGCGCTGATCGCGCCCGCTCCTTCATTATTCATTCCTTCACGATCAATCAACCGACCGAGCGCATGCGCCGTCTGTTGAACACCGACACGAGCACCAGAAGCGCTATCACGACAAGAAGCGCGGCAACCACGAGCGAGGTGTTGCGCAACGGCGCCGAGAGGAGATATGCGGTAAGTGCAGTTCCCCCGACGGACTCGAAGACCTCATAACGTGCCGCCACTTCGTCCGCGTCGAGTGAGCGTTCGTACAGCGCCACCCTGTCGATTATCCCGTGATATCCCAGATTCCCGAGCCTGTTGCTGTAGGGCCGGTCCGCGAGCTGTGCCCCGATGACAAGGCCCCCGGCGCTGTCCCGTATCGCGCCCAGGGTGTTTTCCGCCGAGCCCTCGAGCTTCCCGTTGACGTAAATCGCGAGGCCTTTTTCGTCCCAGGTGGCCACTATATGGTACCATTCGCCGTTGACGAGCCTGCGCTCGCTGTCAACATAGGCCCACTGGCCGCTCTCGTTGAACAGGCCCAGGCGCAGGGTGCCATCGGTCCCCCAGAGCTGCAGCGAATACGATTCGTCGCTGAAGTCCGGCTCAACACCCTTGTGGACGATTCCGGCGAACTCCCTTATTGACAGCATCTGCGTGAACACCTCGATAGTTCCGGCTTTCGCCAGCGTCAGCACGTCACTGTCGGGGACCAGTACGTAATCGCCTCGACCGTCGAAGTTGAGCGCGTTGCCGAAAAGCCCCTGTTCGCTTCTCGCGCCCGTGACCGTGTACTCATCACCGGCCGGGTACTCGAAATTCCACAGCCCGGCGAACTCCTCGATCCGGCGCGCCTCGACTGTATAGCGCCGTGTCGAACCGTCGTCCGCGGTCACATCGTACGACACGGATCGCGAGTAATCGTTCGGGGTACGTCCGCTTTCCTGCTCCCTTCCATCGACGGTAACCATGACCCCGGTCGTCACGAATGAAGCGATGAGGCTCGACAGGTTTTTGCCCGCCGGCAGATCGACTCGTATCGAGCGGGCCGATTCATCGATAACACCGGGCTCACCATCAAGCTGAAAGCGAGTGATCGATTTTGCGTCGCTCTTCGCGATGCCTACGGTCACCAGGTACTCGCGTGTGCTTCCGTCCTCCGCGGTAACTAGAAATGCGAGCGGCGCGGAATAATCGTTGCGGCTGACGCCGGACTCCTGCTCCGCTCCGTTCACCGTTACGCTTTTCCCGGTGGTCGTGAACGATGCGGCCAGCGAAGCCGGGTTCGAGCCGTAAGGCAATATGACCGATATTTCCGAGTCGCGGATCTCGCCCGGCACATCGGCCCCGATACCCCGGGTCTCGTCCGCAAGAATCGAGAATGAGGTGATCTCCTTCCACGAAGCCGGGAGAATTCTGGCCGTCACCGTGTAATCACGCGTCGAACCGTCATAGGCGGTCACCGTATACGTCACCGACCGGGTAAAATCGTTCGCGGTCTGCCCGCTCGTCTGAACAACACCGTTGACCGTCACGCTTTTACCGGCCGCGGAGAAAAGCGCGACCAGCGACGACGGGCCGGTTCCGGCCGGGAGGTCGAGCGCGATCGTGCCGGCATCGGCGTCGATGGTCCCGTCCACTCCGTTTATTGAATATGAAAGGATCGCCTTTTCGGGACTGGGGGCGTGGCCAACCGTTACGGTGTAATCCCGGGCATCGCCGTTGTCAGCGATCACGCGATAAACGACAGGCGAACCGAAATCGTTGGCCGTAATCCCGCGGTTCTGCACGACACCGTTCACTTCAACCGTCACACTGTTGGTAAGGTAGTCGGCCACCAGCGAGTTGACCGGCACGGAATGCGGCACGGTTAGTGAAATGGTGTCGCCGCTGATGACGCCGGACACGTCGCCGCTCAGGGACGCATTCAACGACGCGGGAAACGAAAAGTCTATTATCTCATTGTCGCCCCCGGCAAAGCGGGGATATTGCTTTCCCCCTCCTCCTCCCCCGCCGCATCCGGCGAGGCCGGCGATCAGAAACACGCAGCCGACTGCAAGAATTTTCTTTTTCATAGTACCTCCTTCCATATCTATTAATCCTTCTTGACCCCCGCGGCAAAACCGTCGAATATCCGTACCGCCGCGATCGCAGACTCCCCGTACG
>CAZVEG010000184.1:0-5480 GCA_964625625.1 uncultured Leptospirales bacterium
GATTCGTACTGCTCTTTCTTGAGCGCGATGGCCGCGCGCAGCTCGCGGATGCGCGCGTCATCCTTCATGTTTCCGGCGAAGAGGCTGAGCAGATCGCGGAGCCGCCGGCGGTCGTTGATGATGGTTTCGTAATGGCGCCTGAGGTCGACGTCCGCTATGCGTTCGAGCTCGGCCGGCGAGTCTTCAGGCACCTCGTCGAGCACGACGAAGTCGCCGTGGCCTTCCGGCAGCACCTCCAGGTACTCGTACAGCGAGCCGTCGCACAGCGCCATGCATATCCTGAAGCGCGGGGCCCCCTTGAGCGGAATGCCGGCGGGGTCGGCCGCTGACCGGAGATTGTCGATGAGCTTCTGCAGTGCCGCGGAGAGTTTACGGTCGGTCGTGGTGTTCCGGCGGATTTTCAGCAATGCCAGGATATTCATGGCCTCCCGCGTCGAGTCGAACCGGTCGCCGTCCGCGGCTCCGGGGCCCGCGGGGAGCATGTCCGCGATCGATCCGACGTCGCCCGAATCGAGCTTTTCGGCGATCTCCTTCGCCGAAACGTACTTCGCGATTTCGGCGGCGAGCTCCGTCGCGTCGTTGTACTTGAAGAGCTCGTACTGTATGCCCGGAATGACGACGGCCGGCCCGCCGGCACTCGGCCTGGGCAGGGGACGCCCCGGTTCGGGGACGAGGATGACCGGCGCGTCGGTGGACTTGAACAGCAGGTTCGTTTCCTCGTACACCGGGTAGCTGACCATGATGAGGTCGAGATCCTCCTTCACGATGTCCCGCACGCCGGCGAATCCCTTGATGTAGGCGAGCGAAAGGTCCTCGAGCGCCGGCCTGGCCTTTTTATACAGCATCCGCACGTTGAAGGTCCCCGGGTAGTTGCGCGCGCTCATGCCGTCGCCGGTATCGAAGGAAAAGCCGTCGAAGTCCTTCCTGGCGATGGTGGCCCCGGTGAAGAGCTTCTGGAGGAGGTCGATGTCCTCGCGATGGTCGGAGAATATTTTCAGCTTTCCGTGCGTCTGGTGTTTCCATTTGACCAGGCGGGTTATGTTGATGAGGTTGGACGACGGCAGGATGAGCTCGCGCACCTGCGCGGGATCGATTTCGAGCCTGGCGAAGTCCTCGTAACACGATCGCGGGAAATGATAGGAGCTGAAATACCGGTTTCTGTAAAAAAGCGGGTTGTTCTGTAAAACCACGAATCCGCATCCCGCGTAGCGGCCCGATTCGCGCCCGATTTCGGAAATGGTGTCGAGGATGCGCGAATCGTCGAAGTAGCGGCCCTGCCGCGGTTTGAGGTTGAAGATGGCGCGCCGGTTGTGCGTTACCTGGAAGTCGCCGTTGGTGTAAAACACGCCGATGAAGGAGTCCCTGTCGGAGATGATCTTTTCCTTCGATATTTCGGGAATGTCCTTCTCGATCTCGACGACCGAAACGTTCGTGAGGTCGAGCCCGAAGGTCTTCTGGAAATCGAGGTAGCGCTTCACCACCAGCCTGCTTCCGATGTAGCGGTTGGTGGGAAGGTAGTTGACGTCGATGTTGAACTGTTCGTACGAGGGGTTTCCGATCAGCTGGTCGGTGACGATTATGTTCTCGATGAGCGGAATGATTTCCACCGGCAGGTTGATCCAGTTGCCGATGCGGATGAACGGTTTCTCGTCGTCGGTGGTGTCGCCGGTGAAGATCACGTAGCAGTCGTGGTCGAGTATGAAGAGTCTGTCACCGTCCTGCCGTATTACGTCGCTGAGTTCCATCCGGGATGTTCCCCTTCCATTCGTTTATTCCGCGCGCGCACCGGCGGCGCCGATCGCCCCGATGAATTCTATATGATCCTTCGCCCGCAGGGCAAGTCTTTTTATTGAATCGTCCGAGAAGACGCGCGATATCTCCGCGAGGATGCGGATCTGCGAGTCCTGGTCGCCGGGCGGCGTGAGGATGAGAAAAACGATGTGCGCGGGCATGCCGTCCGGCGCGTCGAAGTCGATGCCGGCCGGGGAGAGGGCCGCGATAACGCAGGGCCTCTCTATTTGGCTCATGCGCGCGTGCGGCACCGCGATGCCCTCGCCGATACCGGTGCTCATGATCGACTCGCGCTCTATCGCGCGTTCGGCTATCAGTCCCGCGTCGAGCCCGGTCCTGCGCGCGGCGGCGGCGGCCATCTCGCGGATCGCCCCGTCGGTGGTGTCGCCGGAGAGGTTCGCTATGAAGGAATCTCCGTCGATCAGCGCCGCGAGGGGGAGCTGCCCCCCGGATTTCAGGAAGAGGCGGATGAGCGGCCCGCTCAGCATGGACGTGGCGAGCGCCATGATCACGATCGATACGTAGGTGCTTTCCGGTATGATCCCGAATCTGAGCGCCATGATTCCGATGATGATCCCCATGGCGCCGAGCGCGCTCATCGCCGATCCGGTCAGCAGGGAATCTCTCAGTGGTACACCGGCGAGCCTTCCGCCGATCAGCGATCCGGCGAATTTACCCCCGAAGGCGAGTGCGATGAGAATGAGGGTGAGAACGGGGTCGAAATTGCTTAAAAAATCGACCCTGAGGCCAATGGAGACGAAAAAGAGCGGCGCGAAGATGTTGTTGATGAACTGGTTGATGATGTCCTTGGTGTGCTCGCGCAGGTGCGGGGAGTCCCCTATGGCTATGCCGGCCAGGAAGGCGCCGAAAATGGCATGGATGCCGATGGCCTCGGTCACCGCCGAGCAGACGAGCCCGATCGAAACGACGAAGGCGATGACGCCGCCGGGCCACTCCGTGTGCCTCTCGATCCAGGGGAGCGCCTGGTTGATGAGCGCGCGCACCGCCGTGAGTATCGTAACGGCCACCGCTATGCTCAATAGCGCCGTCTTCGCGACGAAGCCGACGTCGAACGCGCCGGTCGACGCGAGCTGCACAATGACGGAAAACACGATCCATCCGAAGAGATCGTTTATCATCGCCGAGGCGAGGACGAGCATGCCGAAATCGGTGTGGAACAGCCGCATGTCCAGCAGTATCTTGGCGATGATGGGCAGCGCCGTGATGGAGAGCGCCACGCCGATGAAAAGCGCCAGCACGATATCGTCGCCGCGACCGAAAAGGCCCGGGGCGAAGAGCGCCAGGCCGAACCCGAGCGCGAAGGGCAGGGCGATGTTGAACGCGCTCATGGCGAAGACGGACCTTCCCTGCTTGAGCACCGTCGACAGGTCGACCTCGAGCCCGGCGACGAGAAGCAGGAACACCACCCCCATGTAGACGATGGCCTCCATGGCCGTGGAGCCGCGCGTGCCGGCCGGGAAAATCCACTGGAAGAAATCGGGGGCCAATCGCCCCAGGAGGCTCGGCCCGATGCAGATACCCGCCAGAATTTCGCCGACGACCGCGGGAAGCCGCACGCGCCGGAAGAGCTCGCCGAGGACCCTGCCCGTGCCGAGCATGAGCGCGATGCCGAGGAAGAGGACGACGATATCGTTGCCTGAAAGCGTGTTCATTTCGCTCGAAAGGGATATCCCCGGTTTTTGAAGAGGAAAACGGCCCGTGCGGGCGCCGTTTCGTATAATAGGCGAGGGGACGCCCGTGGCAATTAAATTATCGAAAGCGGGGGGTTTTTTGCTGGAAGAAACGGCCCCGAATCGCTATTTTTCAGTCGGCACCGGGCATTTTCGGGGGGTGCGGATCGCCCGCCGTGCCGATTAATAAAGCAGCGGCGTCACTATGCGGTATATCCGGGAATTCCAATGAACAGGATCGTTTCGGGCCTTTACGGTCTGCATCTTCGCTACCCGTACGTGCGCCAGGCGATATGGTCGCTCGCGGGCCTGGTGGTGGCCGCGGGCGTGGTCGTCGTGGTGTCGGTGAGCTCGAAGGTATCGACGCTTCCCGTGGGCTGGGAGAAGAGCTTTTTCATCTCCCCGGCCGGCGTCGCAGCGCGCAACATCCAGGTGGCCTCGCGCGGCAGGTTCATCGCGGCCGTGTTCGAGGGTGCGGACAAAAAGGCCCATCGCATCTACGCGGCGCTTTCGTTCGATGGCGGGAAATCCTTCTTCGATCCCATACCGATCGCGGACGTGGCGATGGGGATGGACCACTATCCGTATATCGCCGTTTCGGGATCGGGGCAGGTGGCCGTGGCGTGGCAGAACATCCTGCCCGAAGACGCGAAGAGCCGGGTGTTCTATTCGCTCTCGACCGACATGGGGGCCACCTGGTCGTCCCCCTCGCGGGTTTACCTGCCCTCCGACACGGAGCTTCTGCCGATGGTGTTTTACGACAACCGCGACATCCTTCATCTCTTTTACCACGGCCAGCGCCTGGGCGCGTTCACGCTGTTCCATGCCGAAAGCCCCGACGGCAAGACCTTCGACGAGCCCGACGTACTGGCAAAGGTCGGCGACCTGCGCGGCGCGTTCTTTCCGGCGGTCCACCTGGAGGGTAACTTCATCTTCGTGGTATGGCAGGGGAAGGGCGATTTCCGGGGCGTGCTCGCCGACGACCTGTATTTCATCCGCTCGGAGAATTACGGCGGAAGCTGGAGCTCGGCCAGGAGGATAACGCTCAGCCCCGCCAACGACGCCGCGCCGTCGATCGCCTTCTACCGCGATACGATCTACTGCGTATACCAGAACAACGACGATAAAAGCTGGGCCATCAAAATGCTCCGGGGAGGTGATTACGGCAAGACCTGGACCGAAAAGCCGCTTGATGTCTCGTCCACAAACGCCAACTGTTACTCTCCCCAGGTGATGCCCGGCCGCAGCGACGAGCTGGTCATCGTGTGGTACGACACCAGGGAGGTGCGACCGGGCATCATGTCCAGGAAGTACATGGTCGCCGACCGGGCCTTCTCGGTGGAGAACCGGCTTTCGCCGCAGAACGTCCCGGCCCGCAAGCCCGTAATGGTGTCGTCGAACGCGCGCGTGATCGCGGCCTGGGAGGAGGCCGACCGGGTGGCGGCGAAGCACTCGGACATCTATGTCGATACGCCGGTCATCACCTCGCCCACCCATCCCGAGAACGCGTGGTCGAAGGATTCGACGGCGCTCGTGCAGTGGAAGCCGCCGGCGGACGAGTCGGGAATTGCGGGCTATGCCGTAATCGTCAACAAGGTGCACGACTTCATTCCGGCAGTCCAGAACCTCGAGGGCAATATCCGCACCTACCGCATACCCGACCTCGACGACGGCATCAGCTATTTCCATATCCGCGCCGTCGACGGGGCCGGCAATTACAGCCGCACGGTCCATTACCCGCTGCAGGTGAGCAAGAACCAGCTGGCCGGGCCGCTCGTGGTGTCGCCGACGCATCCCGAATCGCAGGTGTCGACCTCGCGCTCGCCGCTCTTCCGCTGGACCATGGGCGAGAAGGTCCGCCTGAAGGGCTTTCTCTACGGCATCAGGCGCGATGCCGCCGTGCGCCCCGCCACGTTCAGCGCCGATTTCGAGGCCGCGTTCGAAGACCTGGAGGACGGACGCTACTTCTTCACGCTGGCCGCGGTGGACAAGACGAAC
>CAZVEG010000185.1:0-5475 GCA_964625625.1 uncultured Leptospirales bacterium
TTCGAATCCGCAGGCCGCAGGTTCGACTCCTGCCGGGCGCGCATCACTCAGTCGTAACAGTTGCAAACCGGCAGGCTTCACCTCAGGGCTTCATCGTTCCCGCCGGGTCCTCCTCGTGGCCGAACCACGCAACCGCGTAATTGCCGTAAATGCCGATTCCGATCGCCTTCCAGTCGCGCGACCACATACCCTCGTTCACAATGACGGCGTTGTGTCCCGGGCTGCCTTTCCATCCCCTGAGCGCCGTTTCCGCGCTGACGGCCGCCCCCCAGGCACCGTGGGAGATCTCGTAGCCATTTCCTGGATAGGTCGTGAGCTCTTTTGGCTTGTTCCACATACAGGCGGCCTGCCTGTGGTCGCTCGTGTAACAGCAGGCGGTCCATGGACCACTGTCCGACCAGCTGTGCATGTTGCATTCACCCTTCGCCGGCCGGTTGTCGGTGAGGTCACGGGCGTGTACCTGGGCGACATGCGTCAGCGAGCGCGACAGCGGTATCGCGGCGAGTCCACGCTCCGCGCGGTAGCGCATGATGAGGATATATAGCTTTTGCTCCTCGGCATTTGGTGTAATGCCCGCGGCGTTGAAAGAGGGCTTTTCGTCACCGGTTACGGTGCTGCCCGCAAGTATGGCAAGAAGTGTCATGCACAGCAACAGTATCGTCTGGACCGGTCTTCGCATAATGGTATCTCCATCCATCACGGTATTTCAAAACGACTCTGGAAAATAACATGTGACAGCGCGGTCACGCAAGCTAAAATATTAAGAACGATCCGGCCTAAGACGGGATGAAATCCGCAGACACCGCAACACCGGCGAACCCCGAAAGGCGCACCGGGCAAGCCGGCCGGAATCCTGAAAGAAAATAGTCAGATATGAATTGTTCTGGATTCATAAAATGTTGACATATCTAAATCATATTCATACATTGCGCGAGGGCCGGAGTAACGGCCTTTTTGCAAAACCTGAATTGGTTGAACATTCAATCAAAATTATCGGGCTACCCGGAGGTGCCGCGTGAAATCAATTCTGTCACGTTTCATCGAGAAACGCTTTTCAGGCGCCTCGACCGTCACAAGGAAGAAGGCGTACCTTCTGACGGTCATGAACCTCGTCATCATGGCCGTGGTTCTTCCAGTACCTCCGGTTGTCCTCGCGATCAGGGGCGATATTCTGCGGCCGGCGGTCATCGCCCTGCCCGTGATCGTCAGCATGGCGGTAAGCCTGTTCGCCCTGTTCCGGGGCCGTTACGTTATGGCGGCCAACATAACCTCGGCAGGAACGACGCTCACGATAGTGGTCGGTGTCGCATATCAATTGCATGGTACGCCCGCGATCGGGTTTTCGTCCATGACCTATCTTGTGTGCACGGGAATCATCTTCGCGGCGCTTTTCTGTACGAGGCGCTGGACCACGGTCCTGTCCGTGCTGCTGTTCATCGGGAATATCGCGTTTTACCGGATATCGCTCGAACAGCCCGGTATCGACCGGGCGATACTGACCACGGGCCTTTTTGACAGTTCGATCACGCTGATATTCCTGTATTCGCTCGCGATGCTTATTCTTAAAGTGAGCCGTGACTCCATGGAGGAGCTCAAGGCGGAATCGGAAAAGAACCGGCGGCAGTATGTCTCCCTGCGCGATCTTCTGGAGTCGGCGACTGCCGTCTCGAGCGAACTGGCGGCCCTCTCGGAACGTATGTCCGAAATGACGAACAGGTTTTCGGACAATTCACAGAGCCAGGCGGCCTCGGTCGAGGAAATCACGTCCGCCGTGGAGGAGGTCCACGCGGGCATGGAGCTTGTTGAACGAAACACCGGCAGCCAGTTTGCCGGGGTGGAGGCCCTGATAGCTAAATTGCGCCGCCTTTCCGATTCCATCGGCGGCATGAAAAAGAGGATATCGGAAACCGCCGGGATGTCCCGTTCGACGAGCGAACGGTCGGCGGCGGGCGCCACGACTCTTGAATCGATGAACTCCTCCATGGCGTCACTCATGGAGAGCTCCGGCAAGATGACGGGCATAGTTGATGTCATCCGCGGGATCGCCGACAGGATAAGTCTTCTGTCGCTGAACGCGGCGATCGAAGCGGCCAGGGCCGGCGACGCCGGGCGCGGTTTCGCGGTGGTGGCCGACGAGATATCGAAGCTGTCCGAGCAGACCGCCGAGAGCCTCGCGGAGATTTCCAGATTGATAGCGTCCACGGACAGGGAGGTGAGCATCGGCATCGACGGCGTGGAGGAGACGGTCGGGCTTTTGCGGGCAACTATCGACAATGTCAACAGGATTACCGCCGGTATGGAGGAGATCGACCGCCTCATGACCGAGGAGGTCGAGATCAACATCGTTGTAAACGATCACGCCCTCGAGGTCCGGTCGCGTTCCGACGAGATACGTATTTCCACGACCGAACAGATGATCGCGCTCTCGGAGGTCGCGAAGTCGGTGGGCACGATCAACGAGCTGACCCAGTCCAATGCCGATGGCGCGATGGCGCTCGCGGGGCTGTCGCGACAGGTTGAGACGTCCGCGGAAGTATTGAAGAAAAAGATAGGCTCCTTCCGGGGGCACGACGCCGAAGCCTGAGGATATCCGGCGGCCGACGCTCCCTCGCTTATTCCGTTCACGACGCGCCTCGAACCGGCCGATGACGCGTCCACATCACGCCCGAACGCCGTTTTTTCGAGAAAAATCCTTGACATGTCCCGGCTGATATAGATATATACACATATATATGACTTACAAAAGTGAAATCATTCACTTCTCGTGTGGACGGGGGGGGCTGTGAATACGCTGGCGCATTTCACGCCGATCGATGGACCGCCTGTCCCGGCCTATTATCGCCTCCAGGAAGCCCTCAGAAAGAAGATCGAGGAGATGCGATGGCTTCCCGGTGAGGCGATTCCCTCCGAACGCCTGATTGCCGGGGAGTACGGCCTGAGCATAGGGACGGTCAAGAAGGCCCTGGGCAACCTCGTGTACGAGGGATATCTTTACCGGGTCCAGGGCAAGGGGACCTTCGTGTCGGGCACCACACTCAGGCGCGGGAGCCTGCGGTATTATCGAATGATGGAATCCTTCGCCGACGCCGAGGCGGAGCTGCGGGTCTCACTTCTCGGCATTTCGTTGACGGACGGCTTCGATCCGGCGTGCTCCCTGCTGAGACTCTCGGCCGCAAAACGGCTCTTCCGCCTGCGCAGGCTTTTTCTGTGCGGCGAGGAACCGATGGTGTACAGCGTGTCCTATCTGCCGGAGCCGCTTTTCAAGGGGCTGGATTCATTCCCCCCCGCGCTCTTCGAGAAGGGTACGCTCTACGAGGCCATCGAAAAACACTACGGTCTGCCCTGTATCCACAACCGGGAACTCCTGGGGGCCGCCTCCGCCGGCGGCGAGGTCGCGGAGGCGCTCAGACTTGGCGCCGGCGTCCCGCTGGTGACGATAGAGATGATTGCGTATACCTACAAGGACATGCCCTACGAATACCGGCTGAGCTGGTGCGCGACGAGCCGCCGGCGCATATACCGTGAGATCGACTGATGGGGAAAGCGTAATGGGCACACCGGTTAAAACTCCGTATCCCGTCATGCACTGCGACGTGCTCGTCGTCGGCGGCGGAAGCGCGGGCGCCATGGCGGCCATCCGGGCGAAAGAGATCGATCCCTCGTGCGAGGTCGTGGTGCTCGAGAAGGGCGACATGAAGTACTCGGGCTGCATTGCCCGGGGCATGGACGCGCTGAACATCGTGGCCGTTCCGGGCATCTCCACTCCCGAGCTCTATGTCGAGGCGAACCGCATGGCCTGCGAAGGCATCATGGACGAACCGCCCGGTTACGAGATGGCGAGGCGCAGCTGGGAACTCATGAAAAAGCTCGAGGCCTGGGGCGTGTGCTTTCCCGTGGATGATGACGGCGCGTACGAGGTGCTCCAGGTGCATCCGAAGGGCCGCTTCTGCGTGACGATGAAAGAGCCGGAGCTCAAGACCATGCTCGCGGCGCGCGCGAAGGCGCTGGGAGTGCGCGTCGTAAACCGCTCGATGGCGGTGGAGTTGATAGTCGACGATGGACGCGTTACCGGAGCGGTGGCAATGAACGTGAGGACGGGGGAGATCTTCGTGGTTTCCGCGGGCGCGGTGATACTCTGTGCGGGGGGCACGGCGCGTTTCGGCCTTCCGAACAACGGTTATCTCTACGGGGTGTACGATTATCCCGGTAACACCGGCGACGGCTACTGCCTCGCGTATCGCGCGGGCGCCGAGCTGAGCGGTTTCGAATACACCCTCATCTATTATATCGTGAAGGACATCAACGCGCCGCTCCTCTACATCACGCTGACCCGGGGCGCGAAGCTCCTGAACGCCTTCGGCTTCGACAAGAGCAGGGAACACCCGTCGATCAAATCGATGCTGGTCGATCATCACCGCGAGGGGAGCGGCCCCATGCGGATCGTCATGAGCCACCTGCCGGAGGAGCGGATACGCAGTATCGAGGAAATACTTTTTACGACCGAGCGCCCGGTGCAGGAGCGTTTTTACAAAGGCAGGGGCGTGGATTTCCGCACCGGCGAGATCGAGCTGTGGCCGACGGAGTGCTTTCTCTGCGGCGGGCACGGGCTGACGGGTGTTCGGGTGAACGAGCGTGCGGAGTCCTCCGTGCCGGGTCTCTACGCCGCGGGCGACACCTCGCTCGTGGCGCGGGGGCATTTAAGCGGCGCCTTCGTCTTCGGGGAGATCGCCGCGGAGAACGCGCTGGAGCATGCCAGGAAGGCCGGCAGGGGAACGCCCGATTTCTCCACGGCCGAACGGGTGAGCGCGCACCGCGAACGACGCCTCTCGCAGTCCGCGAACAAAATTTCGATCGAGGAATTCGAGTACAAGGTGCGCCGCCTCATCAACGACTACATCGTGCCGCCCAAGAACGAATACAAGCTGGACCGCGCGCTGTGGTGGATGGACCGCTTCCGCTCGGAGCTTTCGGACCTCGTGCGCGTCTCCACGGTCCACGACCTGTTCAAGTCGTTCGAGATGGAGAACATCATTCAATGCGCCGCCATGAGCGCTCACGCCTCGAAAGCGCGGAAGGAAAGCCGCTGGGGGATGTGGCATTACCGCACGGACTTTCCCGAGCGCAACGACGATGACTGGATGAAGCACATCGTCCTCAGCATGGGAGACGCTCCCGAGGACGTGAGGATGACCGACAAGAAAATAATCAGGATGTGACGACACGCATGGAACGGAAAACGGCTGGAAACCTGCTCGAAGCGCTCAGCGACAACATCGTGGTCGATCGCGACAAATGCATTGGTTGCGGCGTGTGCGTCGAGCGGTGCCCGATGGACAATTTGCGACTGAAAAGCGCTCCGTGTAGTGCGGCCTGTCCGCTCGGTGTGAACGCGCAGGGCTATGTCCGGCTCATCGCGCTCGGCAAAGAGGAAGAGGCATACCGTTCGTTGCGGGAGACGCTGCCGTTTCCGGGAAT
>CAZVEG010000186.1:0-5359 GCA_964625625.1 uncultured Leptospirales bacterium
GTCGAGCGCGAGAAGGACTACTTCCACGTTCTCATCGATTTCTGGACGCAGATCAATCACAACGAGCGCATCCGCCGCGCCAACGTCAAGCTCTTCGAAAGCTTCCGCATAGAGGTGAGCGCCATCATGAGCGAGGGCATTCGGAACGGAATATTCCGCAGGGTGGATGTCCCCTACATCGCCATGGTGATCGTTTCGCTCATCCAGGGCGCGATCATACAGTACGTGCTCGACCGTGCGGCCTTCAACTATGCCGAATACACCGGCAGAATCAAGGCACAGGTGATGGAGATGATGCTGAAAAAGGCCCGATGACCATCGACATCGCCGTAATCCTGATTTATATAGTTATCGTAAACATCATCGGGCTGCGCTTTTCCGGCGGCTCGAGCGTGCGCGACTACTTTCTCGGGAATCGCTCGGTTCACTGGGGAATGGTGTGCCTGTCGATCGTCGCGACCGAGACGTCGAGCCTCAGCTTCATCTCTATCCCGGGGATCGCCTACGCGAGCGGGACGGGATTTTTACAGGTCACCTTCGGGTATCTCCTGGGGCGCTTACTGGTCGCCGCTTTCCTGCTGCCGAAATATTTCCAGGGCGAGTACGAGACCGTCTACGAGTTTCTCCAGCGCCGGTTCGGCATGGCGTCGCGCAAAACGGTTTCGCTAATTTTTCACGTAACGCGCCTTTTCGCCGACAGCGTGCGCCTCTTCGCCACGGCGATTCCGCTCACGGTGATGATCGGCTGGGACTACCGGCTGTCCCTTGCCGTCATCGGAACGGCCACCTTCATCTATACCTTTTACGGCGGCATACGGGCCGTTATCGTGACCGATGCGATGCAGCTTCTGCTGTATCTTTTCTGCATCGGGCTCGGTATGTACTGTGTGATGGACGAGCTTTCACTCACCTTCGGATCGGTCTTCTCCCTTATTCCCGCCGCCGACCTGTCCTTCGTGTCGACGGGCCTCGGGGGCGGGGCGGCGAAGCTCTTCGGCTCGTACAACCTGCTCACCGGCGTCATCGGCGGCGCTTTTCTGTCGTTCGCCTCGCACGGCACCGACCACCTGCTGGTCCAGCGCGTGCTGGCATGTCGCGACGTCGACTCGGCGCGGAAGGCCATGGTGGCCAGCGGCCTGGTGGTCATCCTGCAGATTGCGCTCTTCCTGCTGTTCGGTCTCTTCATCAAGGTGCTGCTCGGCGCGCGTCCCTTCGACTCGAGCGATTCCATCGTCCCCTATTTTATCGTCAACCATCTGCCGGTGGGACTGAGGGGTCTCATGCTCGCCGGCATCTTCGCCGCGGCGATGTCCACCCTCAGCTCGTCGATCAACTCCCTCTCCTCCTCCACCGCGCTCGACCTGCTGCGGCTGGATGAGCGTTCCATGCCCGAACGTAAGAAGCTTGCCGTGGCGCGGGGAATCTCCCTTTTCTGGACGCTCGCGATCATCGCCGTCTCGATACTCTTTCATGACTCGAAAAATCCTCTTGTGGAGGTCGGGCTCTCGATCGCGTCGGTAACCTACGGGGGAATGCTGGGAATTTTCATACTCGGCAGGTTCGTACCCGGTGTTGACGACCGCTCCGCATTATGCGGCGTTTTCGCGGGCGTGGTGGCGGTGACGGCGGTATTGCTCTTCACCACCCTCTTCTGGCTCTGGTATGTGGCCGTGGGCTTTTTCGTCTGTGTGGCCGTGGCGATCGTCGCCGGCCGCGCGTTCAGTTGGGGTCTTCGATGATCTTGAGCGAGGAATGCGATTCGAATCCCGCCGGGGGTTCGCGGTCGAAAAGCAGGATGATCTCGGTGCGTACCTTGTTCCTGATGACGAAGTAATACTCCGATGTGAGCTTTCTCACCAGGTCGATTCCACGGCCCGTTTCGGAGACCTTGTCCGATATCTCCTCTCCCGTCTCGAAGGCGCGGAGAATCATCTGCGACTCCTCGACCGCCCGCCGGATGCTGTCCAGTATTTTCTGCTTCGTCAGGTTGCCCTTGTAGTCGGTGATCGAGATGCCGTAAGCGTGCTCGTTCTGCGCGAAAAACAGGTCCACGAACTCGTTTTTCCGGAGTTTTACCGGCACGCGGTCCTCCTTCTCGCGCGTGTAGCCGTGCGAGTGGTAAACCGAGTTGATGATGAGCTCGTTGAGGATGAGATTGAGCACCGATTTGTTTTTAATCTTGATTCCCCATTCCTCGAGCTGCTGCATGAGCGCCGCTATGGCGGGCCGTATCTGGTCCGAGGCGGTAATGCGAATCTTCCTGATCCCCTCCGCGGGAGTGTCCATGTAGTTGTCGAGCCCGAAGATGTTTTTCCTCGTTATCAGCTTGCGGGCAAGGCCCACGAGTTCTTTTTCCCTGAGCGGCTTGCGCAGCACGTTCCCGATCCCTTCGCGGAATATGTGCTCGAAGAAGGTGTCGATATCCTTCTCGGTTATCATAATGGCGGGTATGAAGGGGTAATAGCTGGCGATATAGTTGTACAGGTCGAAGGCGTTGTCTCCCGGAAGCTCCACCTCGGAGACGATGAGGTCGAAGTCGCCGGACTTGAGCCGGGCCATGGCATCGAAGGCGGATTCGCAGGCGACGGTCGTATAGCCGGCCTCGCTGAATATGCGCGCGATGGTTTCGCGATACGGGGAATAATCGACGATCAGGATGTTGTACATTGGAGCACCGTCTCCATGGCTTGAATGTCCGGCTTACGCGGCGACCATCCGCGACGGAATTCCCGTCTTCAGGGCTTATACCGTATTATCGGTAATCCCGTTAAAAAGAATTATACGCCATGTCGGTGACGGGCGGCCCAAAAATTCCTTTAATAAGACGTTCATTATATCGAAAATTTAATTGTACAAACCGGTTCCCTTGTGATATTATCAGGATTATTGCATGATTTCAGTCCCCGGTCCGTTCCGGCGGTCCGCGGCGGGGTTTCGTCGGCACTTCGGGACGATGCAATGGTCCTGGTAATGCCATCAGGGGCATAATTGCGGAGGTTATTACGATGAAAAGAGCGTTAGCGGCTGTTTTTTGCCTGACGATGGCGGTGATGCTGACGGCCCCGGCCGTCTGGTCCCAGGAGAAAAAGGAGACGGAACGTGGAAGCACGCTCACCTCGGAAAAGCTCGACAACGAGGGCAGGGCGCTTGACGAACAGATCGTTTCGATCAGCAAGAAGATCGAGGACGTGGTGGGCCGGTATAAACTGATGACGGTGAAGGACATACGGCTGCTTCCCTACCAGGTGAGCTACAGGGTGGCGGACGGTCATATTGAGATACAGCGTCACAGCTTCGAGAGGGATGAGCTGACCAAGCAGGTCACGCGATTAAAGAAAAAGACCATCAGGATTTATTCGTCGGGTGCCGGCGTTTCGAAGATCGAGTCTGAAATCGTGGATCGTGATTATAATGCGGCCGTTTCCACGCAGGTGACGATTCTCGATCCCACGCCCTCGGCGGCTGGAACCGACGATATCGTGTTCACTCACTCCATCAATGGGAAAAAGCTCCTGGACGGGCGACGCCTCAGCGAGGTGAAGAATTCCACGGCCTTCCCGGTGCGCAACAGCCTCAAGCGGGAATTCCTGGTGCCTCACCTCGAGTACTTCTACCAGGTTTTGCTCTCCATCGCCGAGACCTATGCCAAGGGAATAAAGGATTCAGACAGCCAGATGTATGAGTTCCTGAAGGAATCGACCGCCTATTGAACCCCCGTGCGGCATGACGGAGTACGGTCACGGGTCACCCGTTTCAGTGAAGCCCGCCGGCCGCCGGGTCCGGCAACGATCGATCCGCCGCGCCGCGCCGGCTGTATTCATCGATAAGCCCCAGCATCTCCTTCCGGCCGTCGTTCGTTTTCGACGAGGAAAAAAAGATCGAATCGATCCCGACTGAAAGCGCCTCCGCGATCGCCCGCGCGGAGGTCAGTTTCCTGTTGCGCGTGAGCTTGTCGCACTTGGTGGCCACCACCGCCACCGGAACTCCGCGCCCGGCCAGAAGCGTGATCATCTCACGCTCGAAATCGCCCGGGACCCTGCGTATATCCACAAGAAGGAATACGAGCCGCAGATTGTCGCGTTTTTCGACATAACTTTTAATGAGCGGCAGGAAACCGCCGCGCACCGACTCCGGGAGCCTGGCGTACCCGAATCCGGGAAGATCGGTGAGCGTGATGCTGCCGTTCAGGATGAAGAAGTTGACGCTTTTCGTTACACCCGGCCGCGATCCGGTCTTGACGAGGTCTTTTTTAGCGGTGAGCATGTTGATAAGAGAGGATTTCCCCACGTTCGAGCGACCCATGAACGCGAATTCGGGATATGGCAGTGCCGGAAACGAATCCGCGGAGAAAACGCTTTTCAGGAAGCGTACGTCTTTAACCTTCATGGTATGGTCAGCTCCATCAGTACGGCGTCATCGTCCCCGTAATATCCTTTTCTCAGTCCCGTTTCGACGAAACCCGCAGCGCGGTAGAAGCCCAGGGCGGCGTCGTTTCGCGCGCGCACCTCGAGGAGGACCCGGCCGGCGCCGGGCGGTCGCAGCTCACGGATGAGGTGGTCGAGGAGCGTCCGGGCGCAGCCCCTGCGCCGGAGGTCGCCGCGCACCACGATGCGGTTGAGCTGTATCTCGCCGCTGACCTCCCAGGCCACGGCATACCCCGCTATTCCGTCCTCGTATTCGGCGACCACGAACCGCGAGAACGAGTTGGAGAGCTCGTTCTCGAATCCGGCGCGGGTCCACGGAGACTGCATCCATTCGTTTTCGAGGGAGCAGACGGTGTCCAGGTCGGAGGTCAGGGCGTTTCGTATCTTCAGCATCCTCGTCCCACTATCTCCCCGAGGGCATACGTGTCAAAGAAAATTCGAGCCCGCCCCACGGAAGGGGTGTCGCTTTTCCCCGGATACGCAAACGGCTCCCAGTGAGCAAAAAGTCTTTGACAAAAAAGGGCAGGAATACTTTTTCTAACAATCATATCCGGAAACCGCCTGCCGGGGACGACTCCGGCGCGGCCCGGCGAAATACGGGTGTATCACTGATGGCCAAGACAAAGTGCCGGGTTGTAGTACGATCGGAATACTGCAAGGGATGCAACCTCTGCATCGTCTATTGCAAGAAGGGTGTTCTCGCAACCTCCGAAGGCCTCAACAAGGCCGGTTATCATTACGCAACCCCCGACGATTCGAAGGAGTGCACCGGCTGCAAGGTGTGCGTTCTGGTGTGCCCCGAGGTCGCCATAGAGGTGTACGGTGAATAAGATATTCATGAGCGGCAACCACGCCTTCGGCGAGGCCGCCATACGCGCGGGATGCCGCGGCTATTTCGGCTATCCCATCACGCCACAGAACGAGCTGGGCGAGTA
>CAZVEG010000187.1:0-5340 GCA_964625625.1 uncultured Leptospirales bacterium
GTATGATATAGCGTACAACCTGGGTATATTTTTATTTCTTCGCAAAATGCACGAACGCATTTATGCACCAGGATCGAACGATCGGTTCCGCGAGGGCGGAAAGATCACCGCGCTTTACCTCATCCTCTACGGCGACGCGCGCTTCCTCGTGGAGTTCATCCGCACGGAGTCCGTCGCCGCATGGGGCCTCACGCAGGCACAGATCGTCATGATCGTCTTCGTGGCGATCGGTTCCATCATCCTCGCCGTCACGGAATTGAAAAACCGATATGCCGACCGCCCGGCCTCGGACAGGCCCCTGTTCGGCGCGCGCATTGCCGCCGGAGGGCTTGTCGTGTATTTCTTTTTCTTCTTCGCCGTCATCGCGCTCCTCATGAAAGCGGGCCGCGTTACATGGCCGCTCTTCCCGGTGGAAAGCGTTGTCGAAGCCTGGGGAAGAATACCCTCCTACCTGCCGGTCTTCTTTCTTGAAGCGGCGGCGCTTCTCCTCCTTGTCAAAACCGGAACGTCGTTTTCTACCGCTTTCAAGCTCGATCACAAAAAGCTGCTCAACCCCTGGTTCCTTTTCGGTTTTATCGGAAGTTTTGCCTATACCGTCATACTCCTTGGCTCATCCAACTATTCCCTGCGCGGCATTGAGTTCTGGCCTCCGGTGGTCGTGATCAGCCTGCTCAATTCCTTCGCCGAGGAGGTGTTTTTCAGGCTTGCGTTCTATCGGCTGCTGAGAAAATCGTCACTCGGAACGATGCCGGCGATTGCCTCGCAGGCCGCGCTGTACGCCACCATTCATCTCGCGGTCGGGGGGCCCGTTTTTTTCGTGCTGAGCTTCATATATGGAATGGTGCTCGGCATGGTTTTTGAAAAAACGGAAAGCGTCATTCCCTGCATCATCTGTCATTTCATTATCGATATCGGCGTGATCGGGTTTCCCATGCTTATGTACTGAGACCGTTCATACCCTGCTCCTCTTTCGGCGTTTGATGCACGCAGACAGTTCTTTTGACACCAATTGAAAAATGCGGTTGAATTTTCACGAAGCTGCATGCGATGCTGGCATCGTATAGCCCGATGACATGCCTTTTCCGGAGAATTCAAACCGTATCCCGGGGATGCATGATTCCGGTCAGGGGTTTACTAACGGGCGTACAATCGCCGCGGCATGTCCGTATATGAAGGAGATACTCCATGAAAACGCCGGGGATTATCGGAGGCGTTGGTCCGGAATCGACACTGGATTACTATCGTTCCATTATAAGCCTCTACCGCGAGCATTTCGATCCCGACGGGTATCCTGAAATCGTCCTACTGAGCATCGACATGACCAGGATGCTCACGATGATAGAGGCGGCCGACATGAGCGGCCTGATCGGGTACCTGCTGGACGGTTTCGCGCGGCTTCAGGCCGCCGGGGCCGATTTCGGCGCCATAGCCTCCAACACCCCGCATGTCGTTTTCGCGGAGCTGCGGGAGCGTGCCACACTGCCGCTTATAAGCATCGTGGAGGCCACTATCGAGAGGGCGGTGTCGGCAGGCATCGGGTGCGTCGCCCTGCTCGGCACGGCATTCACCATGCGCAATGATTTCTACCGGAAGGCGTTCGAGCGAGAAGGCATCGAGCTCCACGTTCCGACGACTGACGAGCAGAACTATATTCACCGGAGGATATTCGAGGAACTCGAATTCGGTGTGGTAAAATCAGAAACCAGGGCGGGGTTCGACGCGATCATCGACCGCATGCGCCGCGATCACGGCGTCGAGGGTGTGGTCCTGGGATGCACTGAACTGCCGCTTTTATACGCCGATCCGACCGGACCGGGTGGCCTGCCGCTTTTCAACACCGCCCGTATTCATATCGAGAAAATAGTCGATGCCATGAAACCGTAGCGGGTTTTCGTCGATGTACCGTCGTTAATAAGATCGGGAGACCACGGGATGGATAAAAAGCAAAAGGCCCTCGGGCTGTTTTCCAGCCATTTCAATTGTTCGCAGTCCGTATTCGCCGCTTTCGCCGCCGATTACGGACTGGAAGAGGAGGCCGCCCTTAAAACCGCCTGTGCCTTCGGGGCCGGAATGGCGCGCACCCAGGGAATCTGCGGCGCGGTCACCGGAGCCTACATGGTTCTGGGCCTGCGACACGGTAAATACCTGGCAGAAGACGAAACGGGCAAGGAGCTCACGTATGAAAAGGCCCGCGAGTTCGCCGCGGCTTTCTCCCGAATGCACGGCTCCACCATCTGCCGGGATCTGATCGGTGTCGATATCTCCACACCCGAGGGTCTTCTGCACGCCCGCGATACCGGCCTGTTCGAAAAACGGTGCGCCGTGTTCGTACGCGACGCGGTCACACTCCTGGAGGAGATGGACTGAACCATCAACGCGGATTGATGTTCCCTCCATATGAAATTTATTTGCATTAAATCGTGATCGCGCCAATATAATCAAATGTGCGCATCGCATAACCATCCCGGGCCGCCGGCCCGGTCATACCGGAGAAACCGATGAACGAAGTGAAACAGGAAGCCGGCCTGCTGAAATCCGTTATCCGAAGCCTTTATTATCCCGGGGCGTATGCGGACCTCGCACGAAGATCCACCGGGAGGGCACTTGTCTACCTGCTCGCGCTTTCACTCCTGTGCGCGGCGATTACGGCCGTTCCCCTGAGCCGCGAAATCAACGACTCTCTTCTCGAGGCGGGAAACAAATTCGGCTCCGAATTCCCCGATTTTGTCTTCACTCCCGAAGGCTTCAAGGTGAAAGGCAGGCTTCCGATGATATCCGCCGAGGACCGGGACTTCGTATGGGTATTCGATCCTTCCGGCAAAACAGATGAATCCATACTCGACGACTATCAGAAGGGCGTTTATCTCTCCAATGAAGGCGTGCTGTATAAAAAAAGCGAATATGAAACCAGGCATTACAGCCTCGACTCGCTCAAGGAATACGCGCCGATAACCAAGAAGGACGTTGAGCGGTGGATATCCTATTATTGGGTCCTGACGGCCTTTATAGTTTTCTTTTTCATCTCGTTCTCCGTGACCGCCAAGATATTCAGCGCCCTTGTCGTTTCCGTTCTCGGAATCATCGCCGGCGCATTAACGAAGCGCCGCGCTTCGTTTGACATTCTGTTCAGGCTTGCCCTGTATGCCCTGACGCTGCCGATTATCATCAAGACCGCCGCGTCCGTCGCTAAAATCGATATACCGTGGTTCTTCGTCATATATTACGGTGTCGCGCTCTTCTATCTCCACCGCGGAGCCGCAACCGTTCCCGTACCCTCTTCCGAAGGCCAGGGGATGGAAAGACCGCTCTGACGCTTCGGGGCGGTGCGTGGATCAGCTTTGCCCGCCACTCCCTTATTGACGTAAGACCAGACCGCAGACGGGACCCGGTTCCAATGAAACTGAGCGAATGCAGACAGTGCAGATTCTACGACGGCGAGATCGACGACAACACCGTCCGCTGCCGTTTCTGGAACACGGTGGATTTCCGGCTGATCGTGACCGTCCGGAACGAGGAAGCCCTGGTGATCGTATGCCCGTCCGATTCGATGACCTCCGCATGAGCGGAGCACCTCTCCGCTTGCCCCGCCATCCGTTTGTCAGGTTTTCCCTTACAAAATGCTTGCGTATTTCGTTCACGGGAGCTATATTGCGCGGTACCGAGCATTGTGGGAGTACAGCGACATGAAACGCCTGTTCATGCTTGTTTTCGCGACTTATACGCTTGTGGCCCCGGCACAGCCGTTACATGCCGCTTGCGCTGGAAACTGTACCGACGGCAAGGGTGGTTTTGTCTTTGATGACGGCCGCCGGTACACCGGGGAATGGAAAAACGGCCTGCCCGACGGCGAGGGTGCATGTGTGTTTCCCGACGGATCCCGGTATGACGGATTATGGAAGAACGGGGTGATGCACGGCCTGGGTACGATCACCTATCCGAACGAGCGGAAATATTCCGGCAACTGGGAAAAGGGTGAATGGCAGGGAGAGGGAAGCTACACCTATGCCGACGGGAGCCGGTATACGGGCGGATGGAAGAAAAACCAGCGCCATGGCAACGGCACTTTTATCGGCTCCGACGGAATGAAATATACCGGTGAATGGAGAAACGACAGGCGTCACGGATACGGAACGCTCATTCACCCCGACGGTCGAACATACAGCGGCGAATGGGACAACGATCGCCAGAGCGGCTTCGGCACCTGCGTGTTTCCGGACGGCGAGAAATACCGTGGGGACTGGAAGGACGGGAAGCGCCATGGCAACGGCACCTGTCTTTTTCCCGACGGCAATAAATACACAGGCAACTGGGAAGAAGACCGCGAGCATGGCGACGGAACGCTTATCGTCTATCCCATGGGGATAGAATACCGTGTTCGAATGGAACGCGGAACGCTCATCCAGATGAAACGCAAGTATTGACCCGGCTTTCCCGTACTGAATCATCCCGGTTAAATAAATTTAATATCCGCGGCGGCCTTCTCCACCGCACCGATGATCTCATTCGCCTGGGTGGGGGTTATCAGAAGGCTCGGACGTATCAGCACGGACGAGGCATCCACATCCCCGGGCTTTACCAGTATGCCCGAGCGGGCCGCCGCGCGACAGAACGAAAGCGCATTCTCCGGGGAACCCAGATCGATCGCAAGGAGCAATCCCGCCCCGCTGACCATTCCGTTAGGGCGGCGACGTCCTCTCAGCGCTCTTTCAATTCCTGAGCGCAGACGACGCCCCATCACCTCCGCGTTTTCCCATGGCTTCAGCCGTTCATAGAGATCGAGCGCCGCAATCCCCGCCATGCAGCCCAGGTCCGCACCTCCGAAGGTTGACAGGTGAATGAGCGGATGCCTGTTCATGAAGCGGTTGAGCTTCTTTGTGAAAACCGTCGCGGCGATGGGGAAAACGCCCGCTCCCAGCGCCTCCCCCATCACGAGAACGTCGGGCAGGATACCCGAATATTCCAGGAAGAATTTTCTGCCCGTGCGCCCGAGCCCCGACTGGGTTTCATCGAAGATCAGCGCGGCGCCACGCGCGTCGCACAACCGACGAATCTCCGCGAGATACTCGGGATACGCCGCCCGGCAGCCGTTCTCGGCCTGCAGCGGTTCGAGGATGACCGCCGCGGTGGTGTCGGTTATCGCCCGCGCGGCGGAGGAAAAATCGCCGAAAGGGATGGTATCCACCGCCGGAATCAACGGGCCGTACATTTCGCGGTTCGCTCTTTCGGAAAGGCTGAGCGCGAATCCGGTCTGGCCGAACCACGATCCGTCGACGGTAACGATGCCGCTCCGGCCCGTGGCCCCTCTTACCAGTTTGCAGGCGAAATCCACGCTCTCTCCGC
>CAZVEG010000188.1:0-5172 GCA_964625625.1 uncultured Leptospirales bacterium
GCGGCATATTTTTTCACCGGATGACGTCCGATCTTGAAAAATTTTATAAATATTAAAATATTCAAATTTAACGGCTGAGATCACATGGCAAAGATAAAACGGGTTTTGATAAGTCTTTCGGATAAAACGGGCGCAGTCGAGTTTGCCCGGGAGCTTGCGGGTTTCGGTGTCGAGTTTCTCTCGACCGGCGGGACCGCTAAAATTTTAAGGGATGCCGGGCTCGCGGTAAAGGACGTGTCCGAGCATACCGGTTTTCCGGAGATGCTGGACGGCAGGGTGAAGACCCTGCACCCCAAGGTTCACGGCGGGCTTCTGGGGTTGCGTTCGAATCCCGAGCACGTTGCCACCATGAAGGCCCACGGGATCGAACCCATCGACATGGTGGTGGTCAACCTCTATCCTTTCAAACAGGCCATCTCGAAGCCGGGTTGCACGCTGGAGGAAGCCATAGAAAACATCGACATCGGTGGTCCGGCGATGCTGCGTTCGGCGGCGAAGAATTTCGAAAGCGTCACGGTGGTAATCGACCCGGCGGACTATGGTACGGTTCTGGAGGACATGAGAAAAAACGACGGCCAGGTGTCGCGCGCGACCAACTTCAGGCTGGCCGTAAAAGTCTATAAAAGCACATCGGAATACGACGGCATGATCACCGCGTATCTCGATAAGCGGCTCAACGAATAACGGCTTTCGCACGTTTTCGGGGTGAAAAAAGCGGGCATATCCGTGCGAGGGAGCCCGCCTCACCCTGTAAGAATAACTAATAATGTTCCTGGTGAAGGGTTTATTTGCGCACCGTCCGCGGCGGGGGTGGTGTGCGGCTATAAATAAATCACCGGCAACCAAAAAAAATTCGGAGGTATTAGATGGCTGAAGTTACTCTTAAGGAGATTTATCCGGTACCGGAAAAATTCAGAGAGAAGGCGTATATCAAGAGCCGCGCGGATTATGAGAAACAGTGGAAGGAGTCCGTCGCCGATCCCAACGCCTTCTGGGCGAAGATCGCCGAGGAATACATAACCTGGTTCAAGAAGTGGGACAAGGTTATGGACTGCAACTTCGGCAAGACCCCCGAGGAGCTCAAGATCGCGTGGTATACCGGCGCCAAGGTCAACGTGTCCTACAACTGTCTCGACCGGCACCTCGACAAGAGAGGCAACCAGGTCGCGCTCATCTGGGAAGGCAACGATCCCAGCGAAAGCAAAAAGTTCACCTACAAAGAACTCCATACCGAGGTCTGCAAATTCGCGAACGTTCTCAAGAAAAACGGGGTAAAGAAGGGCGATCGCGTGACCTTCTTCCTGCCGATGATTCCCGAGCTCGCCATAGGCATTCTGGCCAGCACCCGCATCGGCTCGATCCACTCGGTGGTATTCGGCGGTTTCTCGGCCGAGGCCCTTCGTGACCGTATCCTCGACTGCGACAGCCAGGTCGTGGTTTCCTGCGACGGCACATTCCGCGGCGCCAAGGCCGTTCCCCAGAAGGACAACGCCGACGCGGCGATCGCGCAGTGCCCGAACGTCCGCCTGCACATCGTCGTAAAGCGCGTGGGCGACAAGGTCCAGGTGAAGTGGAACGACAAGATCGACAAGTGGTATGAAACCGAAATGGCGTCCGTCGATGCCAACTGCCCGGCCGAAGAGATGGACGCCGAGGCGCCGCTCTTCATCCTTTACACTTCCGGTTCCACCGGCAAGCCCAAGGGCGTCATGCACACCACCGGCGGCTACATAACCTACGTGGCCTTCACCCACAAGATGATCTTCGACTACCACGACGGCGACATTTACTGGTGCACCGCCGACATCGGCTGGGTAACCGGGCATTCCTACATCGTTTACGGACCGCTCGCCAACGGCGCGACGACCATCATGTTCGAAGGCGTTCCGAGCTATCCGGACTTCGGCC
This sequence comes from uncultured Leptospirales bacterium, assembly GCA_964625625.1. Classification (GTDB taxonomy): domain Bacteria; phylum Spirochaetota; class UBA4802; order UBA4802; family UBA5368; genus MVZN01. Next base: position 1,909 of record CAZVEG010000188.1, read on the forward strand.
GTTTCTGGGCCGTGGTCGAGAAGTACAAGGTCAACATTTTCTATACCGCGCCGACCGCCATCCGCGCCATCGCGAAGGAAGGCGACAAGTGGGTTGACAATCACGACATCAAATCCATCCGTCTTCTCGGATCGGTCGGTGAGCCGCTGAATCCCGAGGCGTGGAACTGGTACTACAACAAGATCGGCCGCGGCGAGTGCCCGATCGTGGACACCTGGTGGCAGACCGAGACGGGCGGCATCCTCATCACCCCGCTTCCCGGCGCGATCGATATCAAACCCGCCATGGCGACCGTTCCCTTCTTCGGTGTGCAGCCTTCAATCGTCGACGACGGCGGCAAGCCGTTTGAGGGCGTGTGCGAGGGCAACCTCTGCATCGACAAGTCGTGGCCCGGCATGATGCGCGGCGTTTACGGCGACGACAAGAAGGAGCGCTTCTTCAACACCTACTTCGCGCAGTTCCCCGGCAAGTATTTCACCGGTGACGGCTGCCGCAGGGACAAGGACGGCTACTACCAGATCACCGGTCGCGTCGACGACGTTATCAACGTTTCCGGCCACCGCATGGGAACGGCCGAGGTCGAGTCCGCGCTCGTATCGCACCCGAAAGTCGCCGAATCGGCGGTCGTCGGTTATCCGCACGAGATCAAGGGCCAGTCGATCTACGCGTTCGTAACGCTGAACACCGGCGTGGAGAAGACCGAGGAGCTCAAGAAGGAGCTCATCGCCCACGTGCGCAAGGAGATCGGACCAATCGCCACTCCCGAGATCATCCAGTGGGCGGACGCTCTTCCGAAAACCCGCTCCGGGAAGATCATGCGCCGTATTCTGAAAAAGATCGCGGCCGCGGACTTCAACGTCTCCGGCTACGGCGACATCTCGACGCTCGCGGATCCCACCGTGGTTGAAAGCCTGGTTGGCGACGCGAAGAAGATCGTGAACAAGTAAGAAGAACCGTACTCTCATAAAATGAAGGCGGGGATCGAAATCCTCGCCTTCATTTTTTTACGGGTTCCCGTTATACTCTCAATACTCGATTCCCTCCCGGCCTTCAACGCCCGCGGTGTAATAATGCTTCAGCTCATGCATCTCGGTGACGAGGTCGCAGGCGTCGATGAGCCGCTTCGGCGCGCCGCGTCCGGTGAGGATGAGCTCGACGCCTGAAGGTCTGCCTTTCAGCAGGCCCATTATTTCGTCCAGGCTGACCAGCTTGAACAGGTACGCGGTGACGATCTCGTCGAGGATTACGATCGGGTATGTGCCGCCGTAAAGGACCTCGCGCGAACGCTCCATGGCCTCGCGGGCGAACCGGTGATGTTCCTGGATGTTTTCATCGTCAGGGCGGCAGAAGGCGGCGCTTCCATGCTGTTCGATCGTAACGAGCCCGTCGAGCCTTTTCACCGCGTCGAGCTCGCCGTAGTGCTGCCCCTTCATGAACTGTATGACGATGCTCCGCATCCCATGGCCCGCGGCGCGGAGTGCGAGCCCCAGGGCGGCGGTGGTTTTCCCCTTGCCGTGGCCCGTGTAGAGATGGACATATGCTTTTGCCTGCATGTGGCCTCCTGTCGCAGTGTGTGCCAGAACAGATTCAGGATACATATCGCGGGCGTCGAATGCAACTGGATTTTACAGGGGCGCTCGTCCGAAGCGGCCCACCATGGGGTCCATATCCGCTTTCCGGAGCGGGATGTCGAAGACCAGGCTCGATTTCCGATGTCGGGATCGCGGCGGTCACATGGTACGGCGGTACTTTCCTCCCGATTCGTACAGCGCCCTGGTGATCTGCCCGAGGCTCGCCACGCGCGCGGTGTTCATGAGTTCGGCGAATATATTGGTTCCGGTGGCGGCCACCTCCTTGAGCCGGGCCAGCGCCGCCGGGGCCGCCTCCGCGTGTCTGCGGTGGAAATCCCTGAGCGCGTCGATGCGCGACATCTTTTCTTCGAAAGAGGCGCGGGTGAGCGGGATTTCGGGCCTCACGTAATCCTCGCCGAGCGTGGCGGGATTTCTGAAGGTGTTGACGCCGACGATCGGGTATTCGCCCGAATGCTTTTTGTGTTCGTAGGCGAGCGACTCCTCCTGTATCCTGCCGCGCTGGTAGTAACTTTCCATGGCGCCGAGCACCCCGCCGCGGCGGCTAATCCTGTCAAATTCCTCGAGGACCGCCTCCTCGACCATATCGGTCAGCTGTTCGATTATAAAGCTCCCCTGCAGGCCGTTCTGGTTTTTGAATATGCCGTACTCCTTTCCTATGATCAGCTGTATGGCCATCGCGCGGCGTACCGATTCCTCGGTCGGGGTGGTGATGGCCTCGTCGTAGGAATTGGTGTGCAGGCTGTTGCAGTTGTCGTTGAGCGCCATGAGCGCCTGGAGGGTTGTGCGGACGTCGTTGAACTGCATCTCCTGTGCGTGAAGGCTTCGCCCCGAGGTCTGTATGTGGCACTTCAGGCGCTGGCTCTGGGGCCCCGCGCCGTAGCGGTACTTCATGGCGACGGCCCATATGCGGCGCGCCACCCGTATGAGCACGTTATACTCGGGCTCCATCCCGCTTGAAAAGAAGAAGGACAGGTTGGGTGCGAAGTCGTCGATTTTCATTCCGCGGGATAAATAGTATTCCACGTAGGTGAAGGCGTTGGCCAGCGTGAACGCGAGCTGGGTGACCGGGGCGGCCCCGGCCTCCGCGATATGGTAGCCGCTGATCGATACGGAGTAAAAATTGCGCACCCCGTTGTCGATGAAATAGCTCTGGATGTCGCCCATCATCCTGAGGGCGAAGTTGGTGGAGAAGATGCAGCTGTTCTGCCCCTGGTCCTCCTTGAGGATGTCTGCCTGCACCGTTCCGCGGACCGTCCTGAGCACCTCGTCCCGTATCCTGTCCCGCTCCTCGGCGGATGGCTCGTGGCCGTGCTCTGCGGTGAAGCGTTCGGCCGCGCGGTCGATCGCCGTGTTGAAGAAAAAAGCGAGCATGATGGGCGCCGGTCCGTTGATGGTCATCGAGACGCTGGTGTTGGGATCGCACAGGTCGAATCCCGCGTAAAGCTCCTTCATGTCTTCGAGGGTGCAGATGCTCACACCGCTTTCGCCTATTTTGCCGAAGACGTCGGGTACGGTGCTGGGGTCCTGGCCGTAGAGCGTTACAGAGTCGAAGGCCGTGCTGAGGCGCTTCGCGGTGTCGTTGCGGGTAAGATAATGGAACCGCCGGTTGGTGCGGCCGGGAGAGCCCTCTCCGGCGAACTGGCGTTTGGGGTCCTCGTCGGTGCGCCTGAAC
>CAZVEG010000189.1:0-5119 GCA_964625625.1 uncultured Leptospirales bacterium
GAGACGGACGATGACGAGTGGTTCTTCGCGATCAACCTGGACATCAGCACGCCGGAGGACGCGCGTTTCCGGAAGGAGGCCCTCAACGCGGCGATGCGCGAAACAGGGCTCATTGAGTGATGTGGGGGGAATCAAGGCGAGCACCGAACTATAAAATTATAACTTGATATATGTTTGAGTTGTGTATATAACTCAATGAGCGCCTGTCGAGTAAAACGGCGACGATGGTCGGAACCATTCCAGGCGGGACGGTGTCAGGATGGCAAGAGAAATAGATACAAAAGCACTCAAGCATATCGATGATCTCGACAATCCGTACCTCAGGCACTTTGTCAGGATACACAATCTCGACGATAAAGAGACCCTTGTGCTCGGGCTGCTCATGGAGCAGACCGACCACATGCGCGTGGCGCTTCGAACGCGCTATCCCGTCCTCGCGCGCGATGCCGGCGTTTCCACCAGCGAGGCATATCGCCTCGTCCAGGCACTGCACCGTCGCCGGATACTGGAATCGCGAACCGATGGTGAGTATATTCGAATTACGTTCTATCCCATCACGGAAACCGTGGACGAGATACGCCTCGCGTATAAGAACGCGCGCCGGCTCGATGTGGTGGAGAAGGATCTGCGAACCGTCAAAGGGAGGGACTATCTCCCGCGCGCGGACCTCTTCGACGAAATCTATCCCATCATGGGAGCGCTCATCGCGAAGAAGATGAGCGAGGCCCTGCGTTCACTCGCCCAGTACATCGACAAGAGGCTGGAGGCCGCGACAAGCCTCAGGCTGTGGCGCTACCGGGCACGGTCACGCATCAGCGGAGTGCCGGTGGGAGAACTGATCCTGCGCGACACGCTTCCGTTTATCGTGGAGGAGCTCTTCATCATCGAGAAAAAGAGCGGCATCCTCCTGGCCCACCATTCGCGAAAGGCCGAAGGCGATGTGGACCGCGACCTGGTGAGCGGAATGCTGACCGCCATCAGGGACTTCATCAAGACTTCATTCAGGAAGAAACACGATGAAGAGGTAAACGAGATTTCCTACGGTGATGCCCGTATCATGATCCGTGCTGAGCCGTATTTTTTCGCCGCGTTCGTCGTCAGCGGCACTCCCGATATGGAGTTCAATCTTGAAATGAACCGCTTCACGCTCGAGCTGCACCGGGGCAATCGCTCGCTGGTGCGCGCCTTCAAAGGCGACATGGATTCTCTCGAGCCGCTGCGCGGTCCGGTCAGGGGTTTCGTAGAGCGTTTCAGTACGCTTCCCGCAACGGAAACGGGTGAAACGGCCCCATTCGCACGCCTGAAGGTCGCGGGAGCGATTCTCGCCCTCATTTTTCTCTATCTGGGCGGCGCGGCACTCTATCACGTGTGGAACGATTCCCGTATTGAAACCGCCCTGAACGAACGACTGGGACGCACGATGCCGGCGCACCTGTACGACGTGAGTCTTGATGTCAACCGCGGCGCCGTAACGGCCACGGGAGTGGCTTCGTCGGAAGATGTTGTGCGCGGACTGGGCGAAACGCTTGCATCCGCACCCGGCGTAAAAGGCGTGGACAACCGGGTGCTGGTGGTCGATATCGAGCGAATAAACCGTTTTCGCGAGGAGATGGGGGATATCAGGCGGCGCATGGACGCCGTTTTGCTCGCCCAGACCAGGGAGGAGCTCGAGAAGATCGTCATCCGCTTCCCCATTAATGTCGCCGTGATCGGTAAGGAGCAGGATTTTTTGGTCAAACGGATCCATGAAATCATTCGCCACCATCCGGCCGTGCATGTGGATGTTGTGGCTTTCGCGGACAATACGGGCAGTTTCCAGATAAACAAGTCGCTGGCCGAGCGGAGGATGGCGGCGGTGCGCGGCGGTCTTATCGCGAGGGGAATGGAGCCGGCGAGGGTGCATATGTTTCCGTTCGATCCGGGCCTGATAGAGTCCGATCCCCGCATGGCGGCGCACCGCGAAGAGCGGGGCATAATGATATTTGCCCGGATGGCGGAAGGGAAATAGGCCATGCAGGAGAAAAACAGGCGGGTAAAGGGGGCGTCGACTTCATGCTGATACAGAAGAAGGTGTGCCTTTTGGGCGATTTCGCGGTCGGCAAGACAAGCCTCATACAGCGATATGTGTACAATCAGTTCAGCGAGAACTATCTGACGACAATCGGCGTACACATCACCAAAAAAGAAATAACCCTTGGGTCCGACTCGATCGTTCTCATCATCTGGGATCTCGCGGGCGATGACGGGTTGCAGAAGGTCGCCGCTTCGTATCTTGCCGGAGCCGCGGGCGCCGTATTCGTCGGTGACCTCAGTCGCCCGGAAACGATCGGCGACATCCCTTCCCAGATGCGCGCGTTCGAAGAAGTGAATCCCGGTTCGTCCAGCGTGATCGCTTTCAATAAAAAAGATCTGCTTGCAGGGCCGGTGGACGTTCAGGAGACCGCCCGGAGGACCGGCATCTCCGGCGATATCCCCGCGTTTTTAACAAGCTGCAGGACGGGTGAGAACGTGGAGAGGGCTTTTGCGTCGCTCGCTTCCCGGCTTCTGGATTGATGCCATGCGATGGAAATCTTATATGGCGCCTCGTGTCAACGCCGGTGTCCCGCCATGATGCTCCCCGACCCGGAAATAATAACGGCGCTCTGCGATCGTTTCGGCCTTCATTTCGTCTATCTCAACGGCGACCTGACCCTTTCCGATTCCGGCGAAAATATTTCGAGGACACTGGGACGTGAAATCCCCGACGGTGTTTCCGCGTTCATGATTTTTCCGGAGCTCGTCGGCCGGGAGGACGACATCGAAAGAGTGCTCAATGAAGGCGGCGAATTGTCTATCGCGAATATTCTATGCACGAACGGCAAGGTCTACTATGATCTCCATATTTACTCTCTGGCATCGAAAACCCGGCGAGCCCTCGTGGTCCTCCATGATGTAACGCGAGAACTCGAGGCCCGACGCCTGCTCCAGCAGGCGGGGCACGAGGTTTCGCTTCTCAGTGAAACGCTCAGGCGAAAAGACGAGAACCTGAAAGCACTCAACGAAACGACCCTTCGGTATATCAACATGCTCCATACCACCGAGGAATCGTTGACGAGGAGCCGCGAGGAGTTGCTGCGTCGTAACGACAGGATGACCAGAGAGCTGCACATGGCCGAAAAGGTGCAGCGTGAGCTGGTCGAATTCACCCCGCCGGAGGTCCCGTGGCTGCGCACGGCCTATACCTATCGTCCGCTGGAGGAGGTTGGCGGGGATTTTCTGGCGCTCATGGAGATGGATGACGGCGCCTTCGCGGTCTATGTCGGTGATGTTACGGGACACGGGGTTACGGCCGCTTTATTCATCGCGCTCCTGAAGTCCTCCATCAGGCAGGTCTTCAGGGATTACGGCGCGACACCGGATATTCTGCTCGAGCGACTCAATGAAGTGCTCATCGGCAATCTCAACGAAAACTTTGTCACCTGTATTTACGGCATTCTCTCAAGGGTGGATGAGAATAACGCCCGGTTCGTTTTCGCGTCCGGAGGACATCCGTCGCCGGTGGTGGTGCGTTCCGGCGGCGCGATCGATTTTCTGCGGGGAGAGGGAATGATGCTGGGATTCAGGTCGCCGCTTCGGACAAGGACGGTAACGGTGTCGCTTCACCCGGGTGACAGGTTGTTTCTCTATACCGACGGTCTTCCCGAATCGGGGAACGGCGCCGGCGGAATGATCGGTTTCGACGAGGGGCTCGAGGAGATGTTCGCCTTTTCCCGGGCATCGACCCTGGAAGAAACTCACGGAAAAATACTCGAATTCTGCGACCGGTTCCGCGGTGACGAGCCCTTACATGACGACATCACCATTCTTTCGTTCGAGATTACCGGCGTTCCCTAGTCATCCCACCTGAATCCTTTTTTTCGGAACAGGTTCAGACACGTGCCGACGACCTGAGAATCATACAGCTTCCCGCTGTTCTTTTCGATTTCATCCAGCGCGCTTTCGATACTTGACGAGTAGCGGTACGGACGGAACGTCGCCATGGCCTCGACCACATCGGCCACGGTTATGATTTTTGATTCGAGCAGGATTTTATCCGCCGTGAGGCCGTCGGGGTATCCCGAACCGTCGCATTTTTCGTGGTGCTGGAGCGTAATTGTCGCGACCGGCCACGGAAACTCGATGTCGCGGAGTATCTCGTAGCCGACGCGTGAATGTGTCTGGACGACGCTGAATTCAGCTTCGGTGAGCCGCAGGGGTTTGGTCAGAAACTCGCTCGGTACGTATATCTTGCCTATGTCGTGGAGCCGGCTCGCCACGCTTATTCCCTCGATGACATTGTCCGAGAGGCCGAGCTCCCGCCCGATGGCCGCCGCGAGGATGCCCACGCGCTGCTGGTGGCCGACCGTGTAGGGGTCGCGCTTTTCCATCGCGAACATGAGGGCGTTGACGGTCTGGCTGAAGAGCCTTTTGGAAAGATCGATGCTCGCCTGGAGCTCCCGGGTGCGTCTGTCAACTACCTTCTCGAGATCGCTGTTAAGCCGTTGAAGCTCTTCCCGGCTCCTGGTGAGCTGATTGTTCTTCTCGGTGAGATCCTGCTGGAGCAGTTCTATATCATTTCGTCGCTGCTGAAGTGATTGTCGTATCAGGCACTCGGCGGTTACATCCCTGATGATCAGCGCCGCGGTCCCGTTTTCAATATCGTCTTTCAGTATGTAAAGGTCGAAGAATATTTCCGAGCCGTGCTGATCGTTTAAAATCCTGTTGATACGCTTTATGGCGGTTTCCCGGCTTGCGCCGTCGAGAATGGCGTGGATTTTATGCTCGATTCCAACGATCTCGGGGAAAAGATAACCGGCATCGACGGTACCTGTGCCGACGTCGATGCCGAGGTAACGCTGGATAGAATCTCCATCAAGGTGAATGACAAGCTTTCGGTCGATACGCGCCTGGTGCAGGCCGAACCTGTTGGTCAGAAGCGCGTTCTTAAACATTGAGCGACCTCCCGGGCAGACGCCTGGCGGGCGGATTGAAATCCCGCTGAATCATGATGTGACTGGATGCCGAAATGACAACGATTAATTATAGCGCGATTCTGATGTACAAAAATAATTTAATTGTATGCCCGGGGCCGATGGTATAT
>CAZVEG010000190.1:0-5074 GCA_964625625.1 uncultured Leptospirales bacterium
GGAACGTGTGAATGACTTCTGGCTCAGGGTCGGCGGTATTACCGCGCTCAACATCACCGTTCCGGATACCTCGGACGATTCGGGAGAGGCGATGAAACATATCGCCGACTATTACGAGGTCATCCGCCGCGATCCGAAGCTGATGCTCATAGAGACCGCGGAAGACATCCGCGCCGCCAAGCGCGAGGGCAGGGTGGGAATAATCGTTGGTTTTCAGAACTCGCGCCCGTTCTGTCATTATTTTCTCGAAAGCATGGTGGAGGTATTCCGCCGCCTCGGGACCCGCGTGGCGATACTTGCCTACAACTACCGTAACTTCGCCGCGGACGGCTGCGTCGAAGACCCGGACGGGGGGCTCAGCCGCGAGGGGCGCAAGCTCGTGGAGATAATGAACCGCGCCGGAATCGTCATCGACTGCTCGCATACCGGCATCCGTTCCAGCCTGGAGGCGATCGAGCTGAGCTCGAAGCCCTGTATCTTCTCCCACTCGAATCCACGCGCGCTGAGCAACCAGAAGCGGAACATCACCGACGAGCAGATAAAGGCCGTTGCCGCGCGGGGCGGCGTCATCGGCTTGACGCCGTTTCCCCCGATGAACTGGAACGGGGAGAAGGTGGTGCCGTCCATAGACAATTTCCTGAACGCCGTCGATTACGTTGTGAACATGACCGGTATCGATCATGTGGGCCTTGGCACCGATAAGGAGGCCACTCCCGGGGCGTATCCCCGCGAGCTTATCATGCGGGAGCTCGAAACACTTCCTTTTGCGGTGGGGGATTATTACGGCACCTTTTCCGGAAACTTCGAAGCGGTTAACCTGGCGGGTTTCCCTTCGGTGGCCTTCCTGGCGCGCTTTACCCAGGGCCTCATGGACAGGGGCTACGGCGAGGAGGACGTCCGCAAGTTCCTGGGCCTCAATTTCCTCAGGGTGTTCGACGAGGTATGGCCCCGGGCCTGAGCGTTAATCGTGACACGGCATGCACCAGTCAGTCACACAGCAATTGGAGGAATTCCCTGATGATACCGATCCTGGCCGCGTTGTTCTATATCGCCTTCCCGGCACTGGTTCTCTACCTGTGTCACAGGTTTCCCGTGCTCGAAAAACTCGGGGCCGCCCTCATCTGCTTCGTTGCCGGAATGATACTGGCGAATATCGGAGCCGTCCCGGGCGGTCTCGGAGGTGTTCAGAAGATCATCATGTCGATATCGGTGCCCCTGGCCATCCCTCTTATGATTTTCCCCACCGATATACGGAAATGGGCAGGCATGGCCGGGAAAAGCCTTCTTTCTTTTTTTATCTTCGCCATTTCACTGATCGGAGTTGCGGCCGCGGGATATGCCATATACGCCGGGTCGATCAACGAGGCCCATAAGATCGCCGGCATGTACATTGCCGGGTTCACCGGTGCTACGATGAATTTCATGAGCGTGGCCCTCGCACTCAAGGCGAGTCCCGAGACGATCGTCGTTGCGACGGCGGCATCGTGGTTCATCGAGATTTTCTGGCTGCTCTTCATGATGTTTCTGGGACAGCGGGTGATCGGACTGCTGTTAAAGCCCTTCGATTCACGGGCCGGAAAAAGCTCGACCATCTCCGACGAGGCCGCTGCGGCCTGCGCGAGCGAAGACGCGGGATTCGACAGCTACGCGGGAATATTCAGCAGAGAAAAATTCATACCGATGCTCGCGGCGCTCGGCATCTCTCTTGTCATATTCGCGGCGGGGACCGGCCTTTATTACGTCTCGCCCGAAGAGTACAACATGACGGTTCTCATGCTCACCGTGAGTACGCTCGGGATATGCTGTTCGTTTCTGCCCCGCGTGCGGAGAATCGAAATGTCGTACCCGCTCGGCCAGTATATTATCCTGATCTTCTGCATAACAATCGCCACCACGGTTGATTTCTCCGAGCTCCTGAAAACCTCGGGAGACATACTGGCCTACACCGTGATGGTGATTTTCGGAAGCACGCTGTTGCATGTGATCGTCTGCAAACCGTTCGGCATCGACAGGGACACCCAGATAATAACAACGACGGCCGGAATATTCTCCCCGGTTTTCGTGCCTGTAGTCGCAAGCGCGCTGAAGAACAGGGAGGTTATCGTGGGCGGGCTGGCGGCCGGCATAATCGGGTACGCAATAGGCAACTATCTCGGCATCACAACGGCGTACCTTTTCAAAGCCTGGCTGTAGTTTCCCTGTTACGCGCGGCGCGCCTCACGCCCCCGGCGCTCCGTGCCACCCCCGGAGGAGGGTGGGGCTCAAGGTGAACTGCCGGGTAATGCCAGTCGCGCGCCTGATTCATCCTGCAATCGCTCCAGAGCGCGGACACGACATCCGCGCGCGCATGCCCCTCCTGGCACGTTAAGCCCCGCCGGGCCCTCAGCCACCGGAGAAAGAAACAAGAAATGCCACAAAATAAAACGCCCATCCGGGCCACCGGCATAAGGATCAACCAAAAGGCGCCCCGAAAGAAAAACTCCGAAAGGATGACTATACCAAATAAATCGATAAAACAATTGACAAATGTAATAGTGCTGTAATTATGCCGCCATATAGAGAAGCAGCTATACGCACGAACTTCCAGCGCCTAGCACCGCCCGGCGATTTCGCATACGTCGCACGGACAAGCTCTCAACATAACCCACCTCACCCGGTCGCACGCTCCGTACAATAATTTTAACGGCATGTTTATCACGCGGGTATTGGTACGTTTATGTATCCGCGCACCATTGTCATATCGTCGGAGTACATATGCGGGTATGAATGATGATGTATATATGCCCATCTGTATCGTTGTATACGCACAGGGGTGGTGTCCGGCCCGAAAATGGGAAGCGAGTGGAGTTGCCGCGCGCGCTACCATGACGGGCCGAGTGAGGCCCTGATTAAATAAACCAAACAGTGAAGGGGTACCATGGGAAACAACGTCGCAACGGTGATCAAAAGGATCGTGGAAGCACACGGGGCAGACCGCGGCCGCCTTCTTGATATCGTGCGCGACGCGCAGCTGGAGTTCGGCTGCGTGTCCGACGAATCGGTGGCCGGGATCGCGCGTCTCCTGAAGCTTTCCAGTGTGGACGTGGAGGGAGTGGTGACGTTTTACCATTTCTTCTCGAAGACGCCCGTCGGGAAGTACGGCATCTATCTGAACAACAGCGTGACGGCGGTGATGAACGGGCGCGCCGCGGTGGCGAAGGCCTTTTCCGAGGCCGCGGGTGTGCAGTTCGGCCAGGTGACGGCCGACGGCCTCATAGGTCTTTTCGACACCTCCTGCATCGGGATGAACGACCAGGAGCCGGCGGCAATCATCAACGGGGTCGTGTTCACAAAGCTTACTCCCGAGAAGGCGAAATCGATCGTAGCGGGCCTTAAATCGGGTAAGAGCGTCGATTCGCTCGTCGAGGGATTCGGCAACGGGGCCAACCAGTCGGAGCTCGTGCGCTCAATGGTGAACAACAATATCGTGCGGAAGGGCCCGGTGCTCTTCGGCGAGTATACGCCGGGCGCGGCGATCAAGAAGGCCGTTTCCTTAAAGCCCGAGGACGTAATCGAAGAGGTCAAGATATCCAACCTGCGCGGGCGAGGCGGGGCGGGCTTTCCCACCGGCATGAAGTGGGAGTTCTGCCGCAAGGCCGCCGGCGAGCGTCATTACGTCATCTGCAACGCCGACGAGGGCGAGCCCGGCACCTTCAAGGACCGGGTGATCCTGACGGAGATTCCGCGGCTGCTCTTCGAGGGGATGGCGGTGGCCGGTTACGCGGTGGGCGCGGCGGAGGGCATTCTCTACCTTCGCGCGGAGTATATGTACCTCAGGGAATACCTGGAGGACGTGCTTGCGGACCTCCGGAAAAAGAACGTGCTGGGCAAAGATGCCGGCGGCAAAAGCGGCTTTACCTTCGACATACGCATAACCATGGGCGCCGGGGCGTACGTGTGCGGTGAGGAATCCGCGCTCATAGAGTCCGCGGAGGGCAAGCGCGGGGAGCCGCGCAACAGACCGCCGTTCCCGGTGGAAGCCGGATATATGGGAAAGCCCACCACGGTCAATAACGTGGAGTCGTACTGCGCCGCGGCGCGTATCGTACTGGAGGGCGGCGAGTGGTTCCGCAAGATGGGTACCAGCCAGTCTGCGGGCACCAAGCTGGTAAGCGTGTCGGGCGATTGCAAAAAGCCCGGCATATACGAAATAGAGTTCGGCACCACGCTCCAGACGCTTCTGGAGATGGTGGAGGGCCGCACGGCGAAGGCCGTGCAGGTCGGCGGGCCCTCGGGCGTATGCGTGGGCAAGAAGGACTTCGGACGAAGAATAGGCTTCGAGGACCTTGCCACGGGCGGATCGATCATCGTGATCGGCCCGGAGCGAAATCTTCTCGAGATCGTGAAGAACTTCATGGAGTTCTTCGTCGAGGAGTCGTGCGGCTGGTGCGTGCCGTGCCGCGCGGGGAACGTGCTGCTCCTCAACAAGCTCGAGAAGATCATGGACGGGCATGCCGGTAAGAATGACATAGCCGAGCTCGAGTCCTGGTGCCTGACGGTGAAGGCCATGAGCCGCTGCGGCCTGGGGCAGACCTCGCCGAACCCGATATATACGACGATCCAGAATTTCCGGGAGCTGTACGAGGCGAAGGTGAAAGGCGACGCGGAGTACGTTACGGAGTTCAATCTCGCCGAGGCGGTGAAGGCCTCCTGCGAGGCGGCCGGAAGAATACCAAACGTCCACGAGGAGCACTGAGATGAGCGAGATAAAATTCACGATAGACGGAAAGGAGTGCGCGGCGAAGGCCGGGCAGACGATCGTCGAAGCCGCGCGCGATAACGGCGTCTACATACCGACGCTGTGCCATTACGAGGGGATAAAACCCGCCGGCGCCTGCCGCATCTGCACGGTCCGGGTGGGCGGAAGAAACATGGCGGCGTGCACAACGCCCGTGGCGAACGGCATGGTGATAGAGAACAAGACCGACGAGCTCGAGGACATGCGCAAGGCGATCATCGAGATGCTGTTCGTCGAGGGCAACCACATGTGCCCGGTGTGCGAGAAGAGCGGCAACTGCGAGCTGCAGGCGCTGGC
>CAZVEG010000191.1:0-5052 GCA_964625625.1 uncultured Leptospirales bacterium
GGCCCGGCGCCGCCCCGGGACGGGATTCAGTGTCACTTAATTTACTTGCCCCCGACGCGGAAAACCGTTACACTCTACCGATATATATACGCTACCCGCCCCATGGGAGGCACTGCGCAATGCATCCGGGACCGATCACGCTCATACACGCCGTCCCCGCCCTGCTTTCGGGCGCGCTCGCGATCCGCTCCTGGCGCATGCGCACTGTGCGCGGCAACCGCTACATGGCCCTGCTTATGGCGGCGGTGTGCCTGTGGGCCCTCACCGAGGCCATGGTGCATGTGGTCCCCGACCGGTCATGGATGCAGGCCTGGTCCGCCCTGTCGTACCCGGGAAGCCAGACCTCCCCGGTCTTCTTTTTCCTGTTCGTCCTCGTCTTCTCCGGCCTGGACGCCCGCGTCGGCCGGGCGTGGCGCCTGGCGCTCTTCATTATACCGGCGCTCTCCACGGCCCTCGCGGCCACGAACCACCTGCACGGCCTGGTGTGGTCGTCCATCACCCCCACCGTGAGCGCTTATGGAACGACCGGCGTTTTCGAGCACGGGCCCTGGTTTACACTCCAGATCGTTTACAGTTATATTCTTATAGTAGCGGCGATCGTGATGCTGGCCCGCGTCGTGGTCCGGTTTCCCCGCCTGTACTCCATGCAGACGCGATTGTTCCTGCTGGGCGCGCTCGTTCCCTTCGGGGGAAACATCGTGTACGTGGCCGGCTTTTCGCCCGTGCCGGGCCTCGACATCACCCCCGCGGCCTTTTCCGTTACCGGGCTTTTCCTGTCGCTCGCCGTCTCGCGATTTCGCTTCCTGTCGTCGGTGCCGGTTTCGCGCGACTCCCTGCTTTCGATAATGAAGGACGGCGTGCTCGCGCTGGCGGCGGACTCGATGATCGTCGAGATCAATCCGGCGGCCATGAGGATGCTGGGACTAAGCGGGAAACCGCCGCTGGGCGAGAACGCCGGTTCGGCGCTGGGCGGCCACCCGGAGCTGGTCGCGGCGCTCGCGCCGGGGACGCTTTCGGGCACGCTGATCCGGCTGGGCGAGCGATACGTGGAGATGGACATAAGCCCGCTGCCCGCGCGGCCGGGCGAGCTTCCCGGCCGCATGCTGGTGATGCGCGACGTCACGCTGCGCCGGCGCGCCGAGGAGGCCCTGCGCGCCAGCGAGGAGCGCTTCCGCGACCTGGTTGACCTCCTGCCGGTGGGGATTTACGAGACGGACGCGGACGCGCGCATCACCTACATCAACAAGGCGGCGGTCGACATGTTCGGCTTCACCTCGATGAACGCGCAGCCCCGGGATTTCCATACTTACGACATGCTCCCGCCGGATGAACGCGAGCGATGGCCGGCGCTCCGAAGGATGCTCTCCACACGCGGCATCGCGCTCAACTACGAGATGGAGGGGATGCGCGCCGACGGCTCGACCTTCCCCATCATCATCAACGCCTGCTCCATCGATCCCGACGATTTCTCGCGCGGCACGCGCGGCGTCATCATCGACATAACCGAGAGAAAGCGCGCGGAGAACGCGCTCGCCGAGCGCGAAAAGCGGCTTGCGGCGATCTTCGACAACGCCGGCGCCGGCATGGACCTCGTCAATGCCGACGGCAGATTCCTGAAGGTGAACAGGGCGCTGGCCGACATGCTGGGCTATTCCGTCGGCGAGATGGAGGGGATGTACGTTTCGGACGTAACGCATCCCGACGACATGCGCGCCAGCGGCGAGAAGCTGCGCGCCCTCCAGGCCGGCGAGGTGGACTCGTACCGGATGGAGAAGCGCTACGTCCGGCGCGACGGCACCGTCATCTGGATCAGCCTATCGGTGACGCCCATCCGTAACGCCGCGGGAGAGACCGAGGCGATCATAGGGCTCATTTCGGACATCACCGAACGCAGGCGGATGGAGGAGGAGCTGGCCCGGCGCGAGGCGCGCCTCTCGGCGATTTTACGGAACGCCGGCATCGGCATCGGCCTGGCGACCGCCGACGGCAGATACGAGCTCGTCAATCCCGCCTTCGCCGACATGCTCGGCTATTCGGTGGACGAGCTCCTGGAAAAGACGAACCTCGAGATAACGCATCCCGACGACCGGAACGAAAGCCGCGGGCGGCTTCTGGCCCTGGCGCGCGGCGATATCGACGCCTACAACATCGAAAAGCGCTTCATTCGAAAGGACGGCCGCACCATCTGGGCGAACCTTTCGGCGACGGCGATCCGCGACGAGCGCGGCGGGTTCGAGTCGGCGATCGGCCTGATGGCCGATATCACCGAGCGCAAACGGATAGAGGAGGCGCTGCGGGAGAACCGCCGCCTGCTGGCGGACATCATCGAAAACAGCGGAATTTTAATCGTTCTTAAAGACCTGGAAGGAAGACACCAACTCGTAAATCACATGTGGGAGGAGATCACCGGCCTGGATCGCTCGTACGTCCTGGGGAAAACCGACGACGACTTTTTCCCCGACGACGTCGCGAGGCAGTTCAGGCAAAATGACCTGCGGGTGATCGAATCGGGGACGCTGATAACCGTTGAAGAAAGCATAGAAACCCCGGACGGGCCGCGCCATTTCCTCTCGATCAAATTCCCGCTTAAAAACGAGGACGGAATCGTTACCGGCGTGTGCGCCATGATCACCGAAATCACCGAACGCAAAAAAATGGAAGAGGCCCTGCGCGAGAGCGAGGAGCGCTTCGCCTTCGCCATGCGGGGCGCTAACGACGGCCTGTGGGACTGGAACATCGAGACGGGCGAGGTCTACTACTCGCCGCGCTGGAAGAGCATGCTGGGCTACGGCGAGGGCGATCTGCGGGATAAATACGATGACTGGACCAGCCTGCTGCATCCGGACGACCTGGAGCGCGCGAACACCCATGCCGAAAAATATCTTTCGGGTGAGATCGACAAGTATGAAATCGAGTTCAGGATGCGCCACCGGGACGGGCATTACGTCGACATCCTTTCGCGCGCCTTTGCCATACGGCGCGCGGACGGCACCAACGCGCGCCTGGTGGGCACCCATGTCGACATCAGCGAGCGCCGGCGCGTGGAGGACGCGGTAAGCGCCGAGCGGGCCTTTCTGCGCCAGGTGATCGACGCGGTGCCGGGCTTTATCATCGTAAAGGACCGGGGCGGGCGCTTCGAGCTGACCAACAGGGCGATCGCGGAGGCCTACGGCACCACCCCCGAGGAGATGATCGGCAGAACCGACGCGGACTACAGCCCGGGCCAGGACGAGGTGGAGCGCTTCCTGGCGGACGACCGGGAGGTGATGGACACCCTGCGGCCGAAGCTCATCCCCGAGGAAAAGATCACCTACGCGAACGGCGAGGAGCGCTGGCTCTCCACGGTGAAGGTGCCGCTTGTCGACTACGACGGAAAATCGCGTCGGGTGCTCGCCGTCGCCGCCGATATCACCGAGCGGCGCAGGGCCGAGGACGGTCTGCGCGAGAAGACCGAGGAGCTGGAGAGGTTCTTCTCGGGGGCGCTCGACCTTCTGTGCGTGGCCGACACCGACGGCTACTTCCGCCGACTGAACGCCGAATGGGAGAAGACGCTGGGTTATACGCGTGAGGAGCTGATCGGAACGCGTTTTCTCGACCTGGTGCACCCGGACGACCTGGAGGCGACGCTGAAAGCCATGCGGGAGCTGAACGACCAGAACGTTGTGACAAGCTTCACCAACCGCTACCGGCGCAGGGACGGAGTGTACCGGTGGATAGAGTGGCGATCGTACCCGGCGGGCAAAATGATATACGCCGCGGCGCGCGATATCACCGACCGCGTCGCCATTGAGGATACCCTGCGCGCCGCGAAGGAGGCCGCCGAGGAGGCCAACCGCGTGAAGAGCCAGTTCCTGGCCAACATGAGCCACGAGATCCGCACGCCGCTCAACGGCATCATAGGCCTGGCGCACCTGGCCCTCAAGACCGGCCTCACCGACAGGCAGCGCGACTACCTGGACAAGATCACCGCGTCGGCGAAAATGCTTTCGGGCATCATCAACGACGTGCTGGATTTCTCGAAGATCGAGGCCGGCCGAATCGAGCTGGAGGAGGTCGATTTCTCGCTCGACGATATTTTAAAGAACCTCATCGGCGCGCTCGGCCGCCCCGCGGAGGAGAAGGGGCTGGAGCTCTTTCTGCACATAAGCGCGGGCATGCCCCTGAATCTCCGCGGAGATCCCCTGCGCCTGCAGCAGGTGCTCTTCAACCTGCTCAGCAACGCCGTCAAGTTCACGCACCACGGCGAGGTGGTGCTGCGCGTCGAGGCGCCGGCGCGCACCGGTGAAGGTCCCGACCGCAGGGTCTCGGTCAGGTTCACGGTGCGCGACACGGGCATCGGCATACCCGTTGAGCAGCAGGCGAGGATATTCCAGTCCTTCACCCAGGCGGACAGCTCCATCACCCGCCGCTACGGGGGCACGGGCCTGGGGCTCTCCATCTCCAGAAAGCTCGTGGAGCTCATGGGCGGCGAGATCGGCTTTTCGAGCGTCCCGGGGAGCGGCTCGAGCTTTTATTTTTCGGTACCGCTGCGGACGCAGAAGCACGACGAGACGCTTCTGCGGCGCACCGCTGAATTCGGGAATCTCCGCATCCTGGCGGTCGACGACAACGACACCTCGCTCGAGATAATCGGCGAAAGCCTGGCGAGCTTCGGATTCGCCGTTACGACCGCGCGCTCGGGAGCGGAAGCGCTCTCCCTGATAGAGGGGAACCCTCCGGGCTTCTTCGACCTGGCGCTCGTGGACTGGAAGATGCCGGACCTCGACGGAATAGAGACCGCCGCGCGCATCCGCTCCCTCTCCGGAAAGATGCGCGTCCCCGAGATCATCATCGTTTCGGCGTACGATCCCGACGTCATCAGGGAGCGCGCGCGCGAGGCGGGCGTACGGCGCGTCCTGGCCAAGCCGGTAACGCCCTCAGTCCTCCTCGAGAACGTGATGGAGGTGCTGGGAATCAGCGGGCGAAGCGCCGCGAGCCCCCGCGGCGGCGGACCCGCGGTCGCGGCAGGGGCCCGGTACGCGGGGAAGACCGTCCTCATCGTGGAAGACAATC
>CAZVEG010000192.1:0-5033 GCA_964625625.1 uncultured Leptospirales bacterium
GTTGAGGCCCGTCGCGACGACAGCTACGCGCTCGTCGATGCCGACGGCGACATGGCCGCCGAGCGCGTAGCTGTCGTCGCGACGGGCCTCAACTCGCCCAACGGCGTGGCATACCGCAACGGCGCGCTCTACGTGGCCGAGATCCATCGCGTTATACGCTTTGACGGAATAACCGAACGGCTCGCCGATCCCCCGGCCCCGGTGGTGGTGAACGACTCGTTTCCGCGCGACCGGCACCACGGCTGGAAGTTCATCGCCTTCGGGCCCGACGGCATGCTCTACGTGCCGGTGGGCGCGCCCTGCAACATCTGCCTCTCGACCGACGCGCGCTACGCCTCCATCATGCGCATGAAGGCCGACGGTTCGGGCCTTTCGGTCTACGCGCGCGGCGTGCGGAACACCGTGGGCTTCGACTGGCACCCGGTTTCGACAGAGCTCTGGTTCACCGAAAACGGGCGCGACTGGATGGGAAACGACCTTCCGCCCGACGAGCTCAATTGCGCGCCGCGCGCCGGCATGCACTTCGGCTATCCCTACTGCCACGGCCGCGCGACACTCGACCCGGAATACGGCAAGGGGAAGGACTGCGCCGCCTACACGCCGCCCGCGCGCGAGCTGGGCCCGCACGTGGCCGCGCTCGGCATGCGCTTCTACACCGGGGTCATGTTCCCGGCGGCCTACCGCGGCCGCGTGTTCATCGCCGAGCACGGCTCGTGGAACCGCAGCACGCCCATCGGCTACCGTGTTACGACCGTCACGGTGGAGAACGGCCGCGCCGGCGCCTACGAGGTCTTCGCCGAGGGCTGGCTCTCCGGCGCGTCGGCCTGGGGACGGCCGGTCGACCTCCTCGTCCTTCCGGACGGCTCGATGCTGGTCTCCGACGACCGCGCGGGCGCGGTGTACCGGATAGCGTACCGGGGGAAGTGAGCCGGGCCGGTCGGGTGTCCGCCATTCGATAAAACCGCTGGACAGGCGCGCCGACCGATGCCAGAATAATACACGGCACGGCGCCGGGGTGATGATGACCGTCGGCTTTCCGTGGCGGCTCATCATCGTCGGCAATTCGGGGCGCGCCCGTGCTCCGTCTGGCGGCCGCGCGGCCGGAAACCCGTATGGCGAGGAGGTACATAACGCCACCATGACATCGACACCGCAGCACAAACGAGCCCGTCATCCCATGCCCGGTTTTGTCCGCGAGGCGCTGGAACGTCACGGCCTGATGGAGGCCTATCACTCGCGCCCGCCGTATCAGCGGAACGATTACCTCGGCTGGATACTGCAAGCCAGACGCGACGAAACGAAAGAGAAGCGCCTCGCGCAGATGATCGACGAGCTCACTCGGGGCGACGCGTACATGAAGATGACGTACCGGCCCCGGGCCGGTAAAAAGGAGGAAACATCATGAAGATCGAACGAATCAATCCGGAAAAACTCGCCGCGCCACGGGGCTACGCTCATGCCGTGGCCGTCCCCGGAAACCATCGCACGATCTATATCGGCGGGCAGAACGCGCTCGACGCGAAGGGGAACCTGGTAGGTGGTGCCAGCCTGGCTGACCAGACCCGGCAGGTGTTAAGAAATATCGACGTCATCCTCGAATCGGTCGGGACGACCCACGACAGCATCGTAAAGATGACCATCTACCTGGTCCAGGGACAGGATCCGGTCGAGGGCTTCAAGGCGTTCCAGGAACACTGGCCGGAGAAGTCGAGCCCCCCGGCCATCAGCGTGCTGTTCGTCGCCGGCCTGGGCCGTCCGGACTGGCTGGTCGAGATCGAAGCGATCGCCGCGATACCGGAGTGAGCCTCCCGGCGCACGAGCTCGCGGCGACGCTTTCCGTACGCGAACGGTCTCAGTAAAACACACATCATGGAGAATCGCATGAAGAAAACCATCGCACAGGTCGCGTTCGTCATCATGCTCGCGCCGTACGTTTTCGCGCAGTCCGCACCCGGCGGGCGGGCGGAGACCGTCCGCGCGTTCCGCGTCGAGGCGGAAGCGCTCGTCTTCACCGTGTACGATTCCGGCTACACGGACAAATCCTCGTTCCGGCTCGATATCACGAAAACCGACGGCATCTACGAGATCGAGCTGATCCGCGTCAAAGATGATTCGGGGAAGATGATGCCCCGGCCCGTCGAGATCGCCTTCACGAAAGACGAGCTCAGGGACCGGCTGAACATCAAGGCGCGAATCCGCGTGCGTAACGCCTTCCAGTTCGGCTGGCTGCGCCTCTGAGGCGCGCGGCGCTTCCCGAACGCGTGCGTGCATTCAATAAGCATACGGAGGTTCACCCAATCATGAAAAAGCTCGTCACCGGCTCCACGGGATTCATGGGCTCATCGATCGTGAGGGAGCTCCTCAAAGACGGCGAGGAGGTTAAGGTCCTCGTCCGGAAGAACAGCGATACGCGCAATATCGACGGCCTGGACGTGGAGAGGGCCGAGGGCGACATACGCGACGGCGAATCCATGCGCCGGGCGCTCGCGGGCTGTGACACGCTCTACTTTACCGCCGCGTTTTTCGCGCACTGGACGCCCGACAAAAAGCTGCCCTACGAGGTCAACGTGGGCGGCACGCGCGCGTCGCTGCGGGCGGCGCTCGACGCCGGAATCGACCGGGTGGTGTACACCAGCACCAACAACGCCCTGGGCGCGCACGGCAGCGTGCCCGCCGACGAGAGCGCCGAGTTCAACCACTGGAAGACCGGCGACCACTATTCCATGTCCAAGTACCTGGCCGAGGTCGAGGCGAAAAAATTCGTCGACATGGGCCTTCCGGTCGTCATCGTCAATCCCACCCTGGTCATCGGGGTGCGCGACATCAAGCCGACGCCCTCGGGGCAGATGATCATCGACATCGCCACGGGGAAGATGCCCGGGTACATAGAGGGGGGCACCAACGTCGTGGACGTGGAGGACGTTGCGCGGGCCCATATTCTCGCCGCGAAGAAGGGCAGGGTGGGCGAGCGCTACCTCCTCGGAAACGAGAACCTCACCGTATCCGAGTATTTCGGAATGATAGCCGAGGTGGCGGGCGTGCGGCCGCCGCGCATAAAGATACCGTACCGCGCCGCCGTGGCCATGGGCTATCTTTTCGAGCTGGGGGCCTTCATCACCCGCAGGCCGCCGGTCGTCACGGCCTCGGAGGTTCGCATAGGCAGGCTGCAGGAGTGGTACGACTGCTCGAAGGCGGTAAACGAGCTGGGCATGCCGCGCACCCCCGTGCGGGAGGCCATCGGCAAGGCCCTCGACTGGTTCAGGGAGAACGGATACCTCGCGGAAAAACCCTGAGGCGGCGGATCGAGCGGGCCGGGGCACCGGGGATCAGAAATACTCCACGTCTCCGTATTCTATCTCCTCTTTCAGCAGACCCTGCCGGATGAGGTCCTCGTAGACGCACACGCGGTTCTTGCCGTGCTTCTTGGCGTAGTAGAGCGCCTGGTCCGCGTGGCCCACGAAGGCGGTGGGAACGTCGCCCGGACGTACCTGGACGGCGCCGATGCTGATGGTGATGCTCCCGACCCGGGGAAGCGAATAATCCTCCACCGATTTCCTGAAGCGCTCGAAGGCGAACAGGGCGTTGTCCTCGTTCGACGCGCGAATGATGGCCAAAAACTCCTCTCCGCCGTAGCGGAACAGAAAATCGTCCTGCCTGAAGGTCCGTATCATGAGGTTGGCCACCAGGATGAGCACCTCGTCGCCGAACATGTGCCCGTAGGTGTCGTTGATCTTCTTGAAATTGTCGATGTCGAACATGCCCAGCCAGAACTGGTATTTGGGGCCCGTGGATGTGCGCTTGGAGCCCGTGGGCTCGTCGCCCGTGTCCGTGCGCTTGCGGTATTCCAGTATCTTCACTACCTGGTCGTCGAAGGTCTTCCTGTTGAGCAGGCTGGTGAGCTTGTCGCGCTGGTTTTCCGCGAGAATGGACAGGTAGTTGTGGTACACGCGGAGAAATCCCGTGATGATGCCGTTGTCCACGGGCTCCTGGCCGCGCATGTAGACGATCAGGAAGCCGATTATCCTGCTTCCAAGCAGTACCGGGTGCACGATGGTCTCGTTCCCGCCGCCGGAGCACACCGAACAGGCGCGCGTCCTTATTATGTCCGCGAGGATGCCGAACTGGCCGCTGAGTAAGGCCAGCAGCTCCTTTTCCTCCGAGTACGTCCGGAACCCGTCGCCGTCCATGCCGATGGCGTGATGGGGGACCGGCGATTCGTTCCGCGTTTTGCAGAAAACCACCCGCTCGGCCCCGAAGAGCTCGAACACGGTACGCACCAGGCTCTCCTCCAGAAGCTCGGCGTCCCTCTGCTCGGTTATCTCGATGATATAATCGAGGATCTCGTGTCTGTCCAATTTACCCATGGGCACCTGACTCTGTATAGTTGCCGCCGTGAAATTAAGCAAATATTTTTACGGGCGATGGATCGGTGCGCTCAGTCACCGGCGGCTTGAAACGGTGGGCCGGGGAATGGGGCTTTACTGCTTCATGAAGCGGAACGAATCCTCTCAGCCGCTGGCAGCTCCCCTTTGGTAAAGAGGAGCCTTATTGAGTATACTGGTTGGTGTTACCATGGCTTGGTGAAGGAACTGAAAGCTCATCCAACAGGAGCCTTCTTTATTAAAGGAGTGCGTGACGCACAGGATGTGCTAATGCCGGCGTTGCGACAGGGGGTCGCGTCTTTAGCCGGCCCGGAGGCGGGTGGATTCGTTACGCCACAGGCAACCAACCGGTGCCCCCCGGTATATTCTTGACCGTCGGGTTCCCCTTCATATAATGAGGCTCGATGAAACCGGACAGGCCCAAACCCCTAAGCGAGCTGACGCCCGCGGAGCTCGGGAAGCTCTTTCCCGTCATTCTCGTGGACTACGACGAGCGCTGGCCGCGGTTCTACGATGAGGAGCGCGCCGCGCTCCTTTCGGCGCTCGCGGAAGTGCCGGTGCGAAGCGTCGAGCATATCGGAAGCACCGCCGTCCCGGGCCTCAGGGCCAAGCCGACCATCGACATCCTGGTGCAGGTGGAGCCGTCGGCCG
>CAZVEG010000193.1:0-5028 GCA_964625625.1 uncultured Leptospirales bacterium
CAATTTCTATCCTGAGCTGATCGTGGGCGTGGCCGTCGGCAAAACGATGACCTTCGCCAGGCACGCCGTGCTTCATATGACGGGCGGCGTGTAGCCTGTATTCTGAAACCTCCCGGTGACCGGAAGATACGCGGGAGGTTTTCATCGATCCGTTTGAAAAGCACCGGAGGCGCCTCCGGTGCTTTTCTGTAGAGGGGTCCTTGTGCAGTCCTCGGGCGGCTCCCCCAAAATAACTGGACAGGCGGAAGCGACGATGGTATAGAAGGCGCACGACGGAGCCGTCCCCGTGGTCCGCGCACGGGCCGAACGCTCCGCGAACGTACGACCGAGGTGAACGATATGCTTCTGCTGAAAAACGGCTTCATCATAGACGGCACGGGGGAGGCGGGCTACCCCGGCAGCCTGCTCATCGACGGGAAAACGATCGCGGATGTGGCGCGCGGCGGGATCGATGCGAAGTGCGAGACCATTGACTGCGGAGGGAAGGCCGTCGCCCCGGGCTTTATCGACATCCACTCGCACAACGACTGGTTCCTCGTCTCGCCCGACCGGCCCGAGTTCATCACCCCCTTCCTCGAGCAGGGCATCACCACCTTCGTGGGAGGGAACTGCGGCTTCGGCACCTCGGGCTTTAAAAAGGGCACCGCGCACCGGGGCCTCCTGGAAAACAACCTCTTCAAGGCGGGCCATCACGGCATCACCTGGGACGGCCTCGACGAGTACTTCGACCGTCTCGAGCGGGGCGGCATGCGGGCCAACCTGGTGAACCTCTGCGGGCACGGCACCACGCGCGTTTCCATCAAGGGATACGATCCCTCCCCGATGACGAGGGCCGAGATGGACGAGGCGCTCCGGCTCATCGCCGAGTCGATGGACCGGGGGGCGCGGGGCGTTTCTTTCGGGATGGGATACGCGCCCGACATCTTCACCACGCCCGTCGAGCAGGAGGAGGTGGCGCGCCTGGTGAAATCGCGCGACGGCATCATAACGGTCCACGTGCGCGCCTTCTCGTCGGTCTCGGGTTCCTATCCTCTCAAACCCTTCGGCGAGCCGCACAACCTGAAGGCCCTCCGGGAATTCCTGGACCTCGCCAGGAAGACGGGCGTGCGCATGCATATATCGCACCTCATCTTCGTCGGCGCGCGCACCTGGAAGACCCTGGACAGGGCGCTCGCGCTCATCGACCGCGCCATCGACGACGGCGTCGACGTGCGTTTCGACACCTATGCACACCACTGCGGGGCGACCGTCATTACGGGCATTCTGCCCGAATGGTTCATGGCCGAGGTGCCGGCGGCGTACGACAATCCAAAGCTCCTCAAAAAGACCCGCATGCTCATGAAGATATCCTTCGCGCTGCTCGGCTTCAACACGGCCGACATGCAGCTCGCCTCGGCGAACCACCCGGAGCTCGACCAATTCAACGGCATGTTCCTGGCCGACATCGCGCGCGAGCGGAAGATGACTTATTTCGAAAACTACATCGACATCGCTAAACGGAGTGACAGCACCGCGCGCATGCTTCTGCACAAATACGGCAATCCGGAGATCACCGACGCGCTCATGAAGCACCGGGCCTCGCACTTCATGACCGACGCCTGGGTGGAGCCCTCGGGACTGCAGAACCCTGCGGCTTACGGCTGCTTCCCGCGATTTCTGCAGCTCGCCAGGGAGAGGAAGCTCCTTTCGCTGGAGGACGCCGTGCACCGCATGACCGGCAAGAACGCCGAGCGCATGCGCATTCCGGGGCGGGGCTTCCTCCGGAAGGGATACGCCGCCGACATCACCGTCTTCGACCACGAGGGCGTCCGCGACAACACCACGACGGCCGACTCGGGGGTGAGGCCGGGCGGCATCGACATGGTCTTCGTGAACGGCGCGCGCGTCGTGCGCGGCGGCAGGGCGGACACGTCGGTGATGGCCGGCGAGGCGATTCGCTGAGCTGTTAGATCTCTGTCGAAAGGCAGTACACTTCGGGATTGTTCCGCGCGGAGGGCGGTGACGCCGCTTGATTTCGACGAACCGTACCGTTTGCAGGAATTACCGGACAGGATTCCATGGATGGCAAGGGGAATGAACCAGGGGGCGGAAAACGCAACGATGGATCGCGCGGCCGAAGGCGGCGCCCCTTACAGCAGGCAGATAATCCCGAACCCCGCCGCAATCCCCGCGAGCACCGACACCACCAGGCCGCCGCGGAGCCACGAGCAGACCGCCGCCACGGCGATGCCGCCGAGCGTGGCGCCCGTCATGCCCGGCTCCGCCTGGATAACGCCGCTCATGATCAGCGCGCCCAGAACCGT
The DNA here is from genome assembly GCA_964625625.1 of uncultured Leptospirales bacterium. Lineage (GTDB taxonomy): Bacteria > Spirochaetota > UBA4802 > UBA4802 > UBA5368 > MVZN01. The sequence goes on from CAZVEG010000193.1 coordinate 2,304, forward strand.
ACAGGGAATGTACGTCAGGAAACGCCGCAGCAGCGGGTGGAGGGCCCGTTGCGATACGGCGAGGAGCGGCAGAAGCCGCGGGATGTAGGTGACGAGCATCATCCCGGCTATGAGCGGCAGGTAGCTCTTCATTCCCCGTGGCCCCCGGAACGCGCGGATTCATCATCGTTGAGGAGCACGAGCCCGGCCGCGCTCGCCGCCAGGACGGCGGCGATCAGGCTCCATCCCGCCGGGAGGAGCTCGAAGCGCCGAACGGCCAGGTACAGCATGCCCGCAAGGCCAGCGAGGAACAGGGCGTTGAGCGATCTGCGTATCTCCGGAACCAGGAGGGCCGTAAAGAGCGCGTACAGGCCGATCCCCAGGCTGCTCTGCACGGCCGCCGGGAGCACCGTGCCCAGCAGAAAGCCCGTAACGGTGCCGGCGCTCCAGGCGAGATACGGCAGAAGCTGCAGGGCCAGCATGAACGGCACCGAAAGCCTCCCCGCCGTGAGCGAGGCCACCGTGAAGGATTCGTCGGTAACGCCGAAGGCGAGGACGGCCAGCCAGCGCCGCTTTATGCCGTTCAGCCGCGGAGAGAGCGAGGCGCTCATCAGCATGTGCCGCGAATTGAGGAGAAAGGTCGCCAGGATGACGCTTCCGGCCGACACGCCGGCGCTTACGAGCTCCAGGGCCATGAACTGGCTGGCGCCGGCGAAGACCACCAGCGAAAAGAGGGCGGTGTCGGCCAGGGAGACGTGCGTGTTGCGCGCGAGCAGGCCGAAGGCCATGGCCACCGGGAAATAGCCGATAACGACGGGAAACGCGGCGAGTAGCCCGTCCCTCAGGCCGAGTGTTGTTGTGGTGTTGCCCGATCGGTTCGCCATTCTGGCATGGTAGAAGCGGCATACAGCACGCGCCGTCAAGCGAAATTCCGCGGCATCGGGGTTTCCTCCGGCGGGGCATCATGGGACCGGTTGTCCACAATGCGATATCATTGTGCCCCGCGTATGTATCCGGTATGACGCCGTAATGGCGATCGCGCTGTTGTACCCTGCGAAACGTATCATGACCGCATGGCGGGATGCCCGTCGAATCGTGTTTACATGTCATCCAGGAATCTCAACCGCGCGAAATCGGGGCAGGATCATTGTGGTTTCCGCTTAACTGTCGTATCGCCGTTATTTCATAAAGCGCAAACACAAGAGAAAAGACCGGCCCGATGAAAAGTGATTGATAATTGGCGCGGCGTAAATGCTATACTATCCGCGCCCCAGAAATCATCCTCTCGAGGAGCGCGTCGATGAAACCGTACACACTCTTTCCAATGTTGTGCCTTTTATCTCTTGTCGTCTGTTCGCGGTATGGGACCGTGGCGTCGGCGCCCGATCAGTTTGCCATTGTTCCGTATCCCGCGATGATTGAGAAAAAAGCGGGAGCCCTCAATCTGACCGGCGAGCTTGTTATTCTCGCGAGCCCGAATGACTCAGTACGGAAAACGGCGGCGCTCCTTGCCGGCTATATCGCCGGTGCAAACGGCCCGGCCCTGCCGGTGAAGGCGTATACCGGTTCGCCGGCGAAGAACTCCATCATCCTGGCCCTCGATCCTGCCGCGCCGTCGGGCGCGGAATCGTATGAACTCACAATCCGCGAAGACGGGGTGCTGCTCAGGGCCCGGGGGCCCGAGGGTATCTTCCGCGGCATTCAGACACTCCGTCAGATGCTCCTTGCGGGTGCGGCCGCGGGGAAAGAAGGGCCGTCCCTTCCGTGCGCCTCCATCATCGATACGCCGCGGTTCTCCTGGCGCGGCCTCAACCTGGACTGCAGCAGGCACTTCTATACGGTTAATGACATCAAGCGCTACCTCGACCTGATAGCCCTCTACAAGATGAACGTCTTCCACTGGAACCTGGTGAACGACCAGGGCTGGCGTCTGGAGATCAAAAAGTATCCCAGGCTCACCGAAGTTGGGGCATGGAGGACCGAGGGCGGCAGGCGATACGGCGGGTTCTACACCCGACAGGACGTGCGTGAGATCCTGGACTACGCGAAGGACCGCTTCATTACGGTCGTGCCCGAGATCGACATGCCCGGGCACAGCCAGGCCGCTCTGGCCGCGTACCCGGAGTATTCCTGTACGAACGGACCCTTCACCGTGAGCACGCGCTGGGGAATCCATACCAACCTCTTCTGTGCGGGCAACGATAAAACCTTCGAGTTCCTCGAAGACGTGCTCGCGGAGGTGGCCGCCATGTTCCCGGGGACCTACATCCACCTGGGCGGCGACGAATGTCCGCCCTTCAAGTGGCAGCGCTGCCCGAAATGCCAGGCCCGTATAAATGAAAAGGGGCTGAAGGATGAGAGGGAACTGCACGGCTGGTTCATGCGCCGGGTCGCCTCATATCTCGAAAGGATCGGGAGGAAGGCCATCGGCTGGGACGAGATACTGGAGGGGGGCGCGCCGGCCGGCGCAACCGTGCAATTCTGGCGCGGGAACGAAGCCGCGCTGGAGGCGATGCGTAAGGGGCACCCGGCGATCATATCCACCACCGGCTATACCTACCTGGACTACGGGCTGGCGGTGACGAGCCTTTCGAAGGTGTACTCCTTCGAGCCGGTCCCTTCGGATATGCCGGCGGAGTACGGGAGGATGCTGCTGGGCTCCGAGGCGAACATGTGGTCGGAGTTCGCCACGCCGGAAAATACCGACGGCAAGCTCTTTCCCCGCATCCTGGCGCTGAGCGAGGTG
>CAZVEG010000194.1:0-5027 GCA_964625625.1 uncultured Leptospirales bacterium
GTTGAAACGCGCGTCCCCATCCCCCGCGTCCTCGCCGCCCGGGCCGCGCGTTTCAACGCTGCCCTCCTCGGCGCCGCGGACCGCTTCGAGCGCGCGCTCCACGGCCTCTATACCAGGACGATCGATTACGCTTTCTCGAACATTCGTTCCCTTTTCGCGGCGCTCGGCGTTCTCTGCGCCGTCTCCCTTCTCCTTTTCCCGTTCATCAAAAGCGATTACGCCGATCCGGGCGGCACGGGGGATTTTTACGTCTACCTCGAATTCCCCACCGGCACCACGCTGGGTCGCACCGACGAGCTGGTCGCGCTTGCCGAGGCGCGGATACGGGCCACGAACGCCGTGGACAGGATTACGACGAAGGTCGAGAAATGGCGCGGCACCGTCGCCGTCTCGCTCAAGGAGTCCGCACGCCGCGGGCGCGAGAAGACAAAGGACGGCATAAAGGCGGAGCTGAACGCGCTCCTGCGACCGCACGGCGCCTTCGCGTTCGTCTCCGAGGCCGACGAGATCGCCGCAAGGGAGCTCGGGCTTTCGATCGTCGGCGACGACAACGAGACGCTCCGCTCGCTCGCCAAACGCGCGGCCGGCGCCATAGGCGCCGTCCCGGGAATCGAGGAGTGCGTGCTGCGCTTCAGGGAGGGCAAGCCCGCCTACACGCTCCGCCTCGACCGCGCGAAGGCGGACGTGTCCGCCGTAAACGCGCGCTCCCTCGCCGACTTCTTCCACGGCGCCCTCCACGGCCCGGTGATCACCAAGCTCCTCTCCGGGGACGGCGAGCTCGACGTGCGCATGCGCTTCCCCGGAAGCCAGCGCCGCGACATCGGCGAGGTGCTCAACTATTCGCTCCCCGGCGCCGCCGGCGCGCTCGTCCCGGCCCGCGAGCTCGTCACGCTCGAAGAAACGGTCGAGCCCACGAAGATATGGCGGCGGAACGGCCGGCGCTGCGTCTACCTCACCGCGAAGATCGGTTCGCTCTCGTACGAGGAGGCGGATCGTTCCATCACGGCGGCCCTGCAATCGGTTCCCTTCCCGAGCGAATACGGCTACGAGTTCGACGAAAGCGTCGCGCGCCTCAGGCAGGGCAAGAAGGACATGGCCGTGCTGGTCGTCCTCTCGATCGTCTTCGTGTACATGGTGCTCGCCTCGCTCTTCGAATCGCTCGTTCTGCCGCTGGTCATCATGACCACCGTTCCCCTGGCCGCCGCCGGGGTGATCCCGGTGCTCTTCCTCACCGGCACCCCGTTCAGCGTGCCGGTGTATATGGGGCTCATCATTCTCGTCGGGATCGTCGTCAACAACGGCATCGTCCTCGTGGACGCGGTACGGGAGAATATCGGCGACGTGCTCCGTGGCGGCGGGAGCTCCCTCGTCGCGTACATCAAGGAGCGCGGCGCTTCGCGCTTCAGGCCGGTCGTCAGCACGGCGCTCACGACGGTCATGGGGCTCTTCCCGGCCCTCGTCAACGTCGGGGAGGGCTCCGGCCTCTGGAGGCCGCTCGCGCTCACGGTCATAAGCGGGCTCATCTTCGCGACCGCGCTCACGCTCGTCGTGGTGCCGGTCGTGTGCCGTATGATATACGCTCCGCGCGCGGGGAAAAACCATATCGTTCGCGCAAAACGCGAAAGGAGGCTCCGATGAAACACGAAAACGGCCTGGCGGCGCCGGTCGCGGTGTGCGCCGCGTTCATTCTGTACGCCGCCAATGAAATTATTTTTCTTAACCTGAGGCTCTACAATCTTCTCAGCATCGCGATGGCCTGCGTCGTGCTGATCCAGTTTGCACGGTTATACGCCATAAAGCTCACCGCCGCGCGCGCGTATACCCTGCTTGCGCTGATCTTCCTCTCGGGCATCAACATCAAGGCCAGACCGAAGGCCTTCCTCTTCCTGGCGCTCCTGTTTGTCGTCCTCACGATCCATCGCCGCGATATCCACGCGCACGGCTTCCGAAGCCTTGTACGCCTGGAGGCCGCCGCGCCGATCGCCTCTTTCGCGCTCGCGCTCTCCCTCTTCATCCTGGCCTTTTCCGGTGCGGGCGCGCTGTGGCTTGTTTTCATCCTTACCATCGCGCTTCTCGTCGTCCAGGCGTATGACCTTCTGCTTTCCAATCCGGCGCACGGGTCCGCGAGTGGAGGAGGTGAGTCATGAACAAGACTCATCCTTTAACATTATTGATGTTGTCCCTTTTCGCCGTCTTCAGCGCCTGCTCCGGTTTCGAAACGCTCGAGGTGGTGTATTCCTCCCCGGCGAACCACGCCTACGGAGTCGCCGACGACGCCGCGGTGGAGATCGCGTTCAGCGGCGACGTGGAGCGGGACGGCGTGGAGAAATCCTTCGTGCTGGCGGACAGCTCATCGAGGGTGGAGGGTGACTTCGAGTGGCTCTCCGGAAGCCGCTTCATCTTCCGGCCGAGGAGCGCCCTCACGCACGCGGAGAGGTACACGATCGAGATCCCGCGCTCCGTGCGCGATACGAAGGGGAACGGGATGGAGTACGATTTCCTTTCGGATTTTTACGTGGGGAGCGATTTCGTCCCTCCCGTGGTGCTCGCCTCGGACCCGGCCTTCGTGGAGGGCGGCGAGCAAAACGTCCCGGTCGATCGAAACATCACGATCGATTTTTCCCGATCGATGGATGTGCGGAAGACCGAATCCGCCTTCAGTATCACGCCCCACGTGGCGGGACGCTTCGTATGGGACACGGGACCCTCCGGCCTGCCGGACAGCCGCATGGTGTATACGCTTACGGCCTCCATGGACTACGGCGTTCACTACCGGTTCAGGATATCATCCTCCGCCGTGGACGCGTCCGGGAACGCCCTCGCCTCCGAGTACGCGGTGCTCTTCATCACCGGCGACGACGCCGTGCCTCCGTCGGTCACCGGCATCAACGCCGATGGCATGGCCCCGTTCTGGAGCACCGACGGCATCAACGAGGGTATCGACAAAACCGTATCCTTCCACGTGGTCTTCTCCGAGCCGATGGACCGGCCGAGCGCCGAATCCGCGTTTTCCCTTTCCCCGTCGCCCGGGGGGCACTTCTCGTGGAGCGGTGATTCGATACTGGTGTTCCATCCCGCCCGGGCGCTGGCCCCGGAAACCCTGTACCAGGCGCGGGTGGACCGCTCGGCGAAAGACCGCAGCGGCCTGCAAATCCCCGCCTCGTACCAGGTCAGCATACGCACGGGAGGAGCGACATCGCTCATATTGAAGACCGGGACGGTCTGGGGCTCGAACGACGGCTCTGCGTACGCACCGCTTTTCACCGGGATACCCGATCCCGACGCGTGGCCGGTCGCGATAAGCATGGGACCCTGGCCCAATCAAACGTATTATTTCCGCGTTCAGTTCGTCTCGAGCCTGGCGCCGTACGCGCCGGTCGCCATGAACCGCTACTCGATCTACCAGAACCTGTCGCTTTCGAGCTTCGGAGAAGACGAGGGCATCGTTTCGGACGTGGAATGGGAGGATGACACCACCGCCGTGATAAAGCTCTCCGGTCTTTCGAACGTGCTTGAGCCGACGGACCCCGTCCTTTACCGCCTCACCGTTCATGGCGGGAGCGGCGGCGTGACGGATATCCACGGCAACACGATGAGCGAAAACTTCGTTTTCGATTTCAGGGAAGAATGAAGGAGGGGTATTGATATATGAAACGGACAGTATCGACCGCCCTGTTTTCCATTGCCGTTTTCGCCGCCGCTTTCTGCCGCTGCGACTTCAAAAACGACTTTTCCCAACCCGAAATCGTTTCGGTCAGCCCGGCCGACCGCGCGAGCGGCGTCGGCAGGGACACGTCGATAGTCGTGGTCTTCAGCAAGGAGATGGACACCATCAAGACATCGAACGAGTTTTCACTGAGCTCCGATGCCGGCACGGTCGAGGGATACTTCTCGTGGAGCCCCGACGGGAAGCGACTCGGCTTCCAGCCGGCCCGTAACCTCGGCGAGGCGACGCTTTACCGCATAGCGATTTCTTCCGCCGCGGAGGACATACACGGCAACGACCTCAGGAAATCGCACGCCTCGGTCTTCTCGGTGAGCGCCGACCTGGTGCCTCCGACGCTCACGGCATACACCCCGCCGAACGATACGACGGTCGCCCCCGACACCGTCATATCCCTCGTCTTCTCCGAGGCGATCGATCTCAACTCGCTGTACGGCGGCATCTCCATCTCCCCGCCGCTCGAGGGCCGCTATTCATGGGACGCGGCGCACGCGCTGATCACCTTCACGCCGCTCTACCCGATGCCTTTTGGCACGACCTACGCCGTAACGGTCAACACGGATATCCGGGACGCGAGCGGAAACCGCCTGGCGGATGCCGAATTCTTCAACTTCACCGTCGGCGACGATTTCACGAAACCCACGCTTGCCGTCTCCCAGCCGCCGTCGCCCGGACCGTGGAGCGAGGACATCGAAAACCAGGGAGTGGAGAAGAGCGGCGACATCGTCATCCTCTTCAGCGAACAGATCGCCGTCTCCGAGCTTCGAAGCGCGATCACCATAAGTCCGGCGGCTTCTTTCTTTATCGATACCGATGCCGGCCACACGACCGCGTACCTGAAATTCATCGAACCGCTCGAAAGCGAGGCCCATTACACGCTCAGGATATCGCCGACGATCACGGATACGCAGAACAATCCGCTCGCGAAGGAATACCGTTTCCATTTCCTCACCAACGGCCCGGACTCCATCGCACCGCACATCACCTCAATCACCGACCCGAAGATTCCCGGAGGATGGATACCCGGCGAAACGCAGCCGCTCTCCTTCGAGCTTTCCCCGGCCGGCGAGCCGTGGTATCCGGACATCCGGATTCATTTTTCGACACGGATGAATCCCACAAGTCTCGTCATCACCGTCGACAGGGTCATCGGCACCGGGACCACTCCCCGCGTCACCGGGCCCGACTGGCCCGACGCGCCGCCGGATCCGAAGCTCGGCGTGTACGAATTCGACCTCACCGGCGTCATGGCCGGCAATGTGTATAAAATCACGATCAAAGGAGGCGCCGGTGGCCTCCGGGA
>CAZVEG010000195.1:0-4941 GCA_964625625.1 uncultured Leptospirales bacterium
CGCTCGGCGTACGCCTGTAGATGAGCGCCTGCGCCAGCCCGTAGGCCGCGAATGACAGGATCACCGCCGGTGTGAACGGCCCGCACCCTCCGTCGCGGAAAAGAAAGCACCCCGCGGCCGCCAGGAACAGGAGCCCGAATACGAACATGACGATCGCCTTGACGAAAAAGTGAACGTCCGGGAGTGACCGCGGTAACTCCCCGTGCTGGCGTTTCGCCGATTGCCCGATCCGTTCGACCGAGCCCCTGCTGAGATGCCAGGCGTTCGACACGATCTCGAACACGCCCAGCGCGAGCAGTATGTACATCAGATACCTCATCGCGGAACCTCCTTGCGATATCCCGTCATTCCCCGCGCGCCCGTGCCCGAAGCTTCTCCCAGTTGCCGGTGGAGAGGAGGCTCTCTTCCGCGTGCGAGCACAGCTCGCGGTACATGGCGAGCGGCATGGACAGGGAGGTGATCTCCTTCGGGAGCGAGGAGCGCACGGCGATGTCGTGCAGTCCCCAGAAGGCCTTCATGACGCCTCCATCGGCATAGCGCAGCGGTATGGTGAACAGCGACATGCACGCGGACGCGAAGCCGGTCTCCATGCGGTCGCGCGAGAGCGGGTGCGCGTAATGCGCCAGGAACACGAGCGCGCTCATCCGGTCGGAGTCGGCGAAGAGCGACACGGCGACGGGCTCCTCGCCGGCGGTGAAGGCGCGCACGGGCTTGAAGACGATCGCACCCTCGCGCCGACGCGCGCTCTTGAACGAGGCCACGTACTCCCGGGCGAGCTCCGGCGTCTTGACGAAGCGCTCGCACTCCCGGCCGGGCACGGGCCCGTGCGAAAGGAAGTACTCTATGCCGGGGAAGATCCACTCCCCGTAGCCCAGGTAGAAGGCCGAACACGGGTACCCCGTTGAGTTTTCATCGAAGGCCACGGTTTTGCCCTTCGACGCGGAGAAGATGAGCGGGCCGATGCATCCCCCGCCCGCCTTCTTGAATCCGAGCGCGCCGGGCGGTTTCGTTTCGGAGAACATGAAGGCGATCGGTTGGTATGTGAGACCCAGAAGTTCCGCCAGTCGGTCGGACTGTCGTATCAGGTTTTCCATGGTCATTCGCTCATATTGGCGTGGATTTTTTTCAATAATCCGGTGAGCAGCCGGCGCTCCTCCCCGGTGAACCCTCTGGTCGCCTTTTTGTTGACGGCCACGGCGAGGGGACGCAGCCGCTCGAGGAGCTCCTCTCCGGCGGTGGTGATGTAGATGCGATACGAACGGCGGTCGTCCGCGTCGCTGCGGCGCTCGATATGGCCGTTTTTTTCGAGCAGGTCGAGCATCCTGGTTACGTTCGTCCTGTCCTTCATGCTCCGTTCGGCGAGAACGCTCTGGATGATCCCCGGCGAGGAGCGGACGATGTTCAGGACGCCCCACTGCTCCGCGGTGGCCGCGATGCCGGCCTCGCCGATGGCCCTGTTGAAGCCCGCGCGCATGGAGGCGTTCGCCCCGCTGACGAGGAATCCGAGTGATTCGGCGAGATCGAAGGCGCCTTTCATGTCCGTTCTCCACATATTGTTGCACCTACAATTGTTGTTGTAGCAACAATATCCCCGGCCCTGATTTTGTCAAGAGAGAAACGGGTTTTCAGGGAGGGGGCCGGGTGAATTCACCGGCCGCACCGATGATCGTGTTGACACCGGGCCGTATCCGTCATACGCTTAGTCGCAATAATTATATTCCACGGGGTACCCCGCATGGCGAAAACCCTGACGCGCTGTCCCTGGCCGGTCGAGGACGACCCGGTCTACCTGAAATACCACGACGAGGAGTGGGGCGTTCCCGTCCGCGACGACCGGCTGATCTTCGAGTTCCTGGTGCTGGAGGCCTTCCAGGCGGGTCTCTCGTGGCGGACCATTCTCAACAAGCGCGAGAACTTCCGCAAGGCCTTCGCCGGTTTCGATTTCGAGAAGGTGGCGCGCTTCGGCGCCCGGGACCTTGCGCGGCTTATGAACGACGCCGGCATCGTGAGGAACCGGGCGAAGATACTGGCGGCGGTGAACAACGCCAAGCGCTTCATCGAGGTGCGCGGGGAATTCGGGAGCTTTTCAGACTACATGTGGTCGTGGGTGGGCGGCAGGCCCATCGTCCACAGGTTCCGTGTTCTCGGTGATTTTCCGGTGTTTACCGACGAGGCCGTGGTCTGGGCGAAGGACCTCAAAAAGCGCGGCTTCAAATTCCTGGGCCCCACGGTGGTCTACTCCCACATGCAGGCCGTGGGGATGGTCAACGATCACACCGTGGGCTGTTTCCGGCACAGGGAGCTTGGGGGGAGGAAGGCGCGATGATGGCGGGGTTTGTTACGGGCGGGTGATCCGCGGATTACATCGCCCCCGGAAGGCGCGCAAACGTTTGCGCGCCTTCCGGGGACGCCCGCCATGGGTTTCCTCCCACCACGGAAACCATCCTCCACACCCCTCATGACGTTCCTATGATGCTCCTATGATGCTCCTATGGCCGGTTTCGCCCGCCAGCGCCCGGATGGCCAGAGCCCAAGGCCTTAAACTCATTATATCGACTCCCCCTCTCCTTTCTTCCGAGCTTAATGGGAGAGGGGCCGGGGGGTGAGGGCGGCCCCCCCGAAAAAAGTATTGACTTTCACCACCATCCCCGGCCATTTTACACCTGCGCGCCGCGCACGGCGCGCGCTCCGCGGGCGTAATTCAGTGGTAGAATGTCAGCTTCCCAAGCTGGACGTCGTGGGTTCGAGCCCCATCGCCCGCTCATCGTTCGAAACAACGGCACGCACGGAGGAACGCCCGAGGGCGTTCCTCCGCTTTACACGGGACAACCGCGCATGAAGACAATCCAGACACCGTTCGCCAGCACCGGGGTCGCCTCCGCCATCGGGAACACCCCCATGGTGCGCCTCCGGCACCTCTCGCCCGATCCGCGCGTGGCCATACTCGTAAAGCTGGAGGGCTCCAACCCCGGCGGCTCGGTGAAGGACCGGCCCGCGTATTACATGCTCAAAAAGGCCGTGGAGAGCGGCGAGCTCACGCCCGACAAGATCATCCTCGAGCCCACCAGCGGAAACACCGGCATAGGCCTGGCCATGGTGGGCGTGTCCATGGGCTACCGCGTGACGCTCTGCATGCCCGAGTGCGTCAGCATGGAGCGGCGGAGTATCCTCATGGCTTTCGGGGCCGACCTGGTGCTTACTGCCGGCTGCCGCGCAACCGACGGCGCCATCGTGGAGGCGCGCCGCATGATGGAGGCCGAGCCCGGCAAGTACTACATGCCCGACCAGTTCTCAAATCCCGCCAACGTCCTCGCCCACTACGAAACCACCGGCCCCGAGATCATCGAGCAGGCCGGCGGGAAGATAAGCGCCTTCGTGGCGGGCCTGGGGACCACGGGCACCATCATGGGTGTGGGCCGCAGGCTCAGGGAGCACGACGCATCCACGCGCGTCATAGCGGTCGAGCCGGCCCGGGGCCACACCATCCAGGGCCTCAAGAACATGAGCGAAAGCATTGTCCCGGCCATCTACGACCCGGCGACGATCGACGAGATACTGACCGTCGGCGACGAGGAGGCCTTCGCGGCCTGCCACGAGCTGGCGGTGCGCGAGGGGCTTTTCTGCGGCATGTCCAGCGGCGCGGCCGTCGCCGCCGCCATACGCGTCGCGCGCGCGATGAGCGAGGGGACGATCGTCACCATCCTCCCCGACCGCGGCGACCGCTATCTCTCCACCGCGCTCTTCAAGTCGGTGTGCGCGAAGTGCCCTCCCTAGGGCCGCGCGGCCGAACGGCACACATACATATCGTACAACGACGCACCACAAATACAAATGGACGGAGTATCATTCATGCGCAGGGAACGCACGCTCTCAATGATCAAACCCGACGCCGTGGGGAAAAACATCATCGGCGAAATCTATTCACGCTTCGAAAAGAACGGCCTTCGCATAGCCGCCTCCCGCATGCTGCGCCTGTCGGTCGACGACGCCCGACGCTTCTACGCCGAGCACGAGGGGCAGCCCTACTTCGAACCGCTCATCGACTTCATGACCTCGGGGCCGATCCTCGCCCAGGTGCTCGAGGGCGACGACGCCATAGCGAAGAACCGGGAAATAATGGGGAAGACCAACAGCCCCGAAGCGGAGCCCGGAACCATACGGCGCGATTTCGGCGAGAACAACCGCCGCAACGCCGTCCACGGCTCGGACGGCGCAAAGAGCGCTGAAAGGGAGATAGCGTTTTTCTTCAAGCCCGAAGAGGTGTTCGACCGCTGGTAGGTCCGGCCCGCGGCCTAACGGCCGGGAAGGCGCAGCCGTACAAGGTTCTGTACCCTGAATCTCACCAGGCGCGCCAGGAAGCCCAGGCGCGTGCCGTAACCGATCGTAACGAGCGAAAGCGCGAGGCCGAGCAGCGAGACGGACACCACCTGCCAGTGCCGGTACAGCCGCTTCTGGAGGTCCTCGGCGTAGGCCATCACCGGGGAGAGGTCGCGTCGCGCCGCGATGACAAAGCGCGCGGTCGCCGGCGGCGTCCAGTACATCGTTTTTCGCCCGTCCTCCATCCGGTAATATTGTGCCCGCGCGCTGAGATAATACGTACCTTCCTCGAGCTCGCTGAACGCAACGGAAGCTTCCGCGTGATTGACCTCCGCGGGCGCCCGCTTCGGCTCGCTTCCCGCAACGAACGAATACCCGGTGATGGACTCCGCTCGCAGGTTACGCGGCACCAGGCGCGCCCGGAACGATCCGCGGTCGAATGGGGCCTTCGGGTCGAAGGGGAAGACGATCTCAATGCGCGGCACGGCCGGAACGGGAATCCCGGTTCCCGGCGCGAACTCGAGCCCCCTGGCGATGCGCTCGTAGGCCTCGCGGTCGAGCGGCTCGGCCTTGTTGACGATTATCTCGTACACGGAGACGCGGCCCATGGTGTTCGTCTTGTCC
>CAZVEG010000196.1:0-1247 GCA_964625625.1 uncultured Leptospirales bacterium
ACCAGATGGCAATCCAGGGTCGCGTGAGCGCGGGCATCTCGTTTGCCGGCGGATTCTCCGTGTTCGCGGGCGGCGGGACCGTATATCTCTGGGATTACGGCAAAATCGACGAGGGCGGATACCGGCCGCTTTTCCTAGCTGGCGCCGCTTTCGAGTTTTAAGCCGCGTTGAAAATATTTTCCACTGCCGGGTAACACTTTTCCTCCCTTTCGGTGTTTCACTCATATCCGATCGGACGTGCGCCGCGGGCATTTTTTAGCACCGACGCATGCCATGAATCGATTATACGGGGATTGTCGTGCGTTCCGGCATGGGCTGTCGCGCGGCGGTTCCGTAAGAATTTCGGAGGACGATATGAAAAAGATGTATGTCGCGACACTGCTCGTTGCGGCCATGTCCGGTGCGGCGTTTGCCGGCGACGAAGAGACCGGGACGCCGAAGGCCGACCGGCACTATTTTTCGGTGCAGGCTTTTTATCCCGTCAGCACCAACAAGTCGAAGGATGATTTCACGTATGCGAACTTCACCCTCGCGTACGGGCGTATCGGCGAGGTCAGGGGCGTCGATCTGAGCTACGGCCTCTCCCTGGTGGGGCGAGGACTGACCGGTTTCCAGGGCTCCTGCCTGCTTGCCTATACCGCCGAGGACCTGAAGGGTGCGGCCGGCACCGGCGTGGGAAGCGTCATCGGCGCGGGCCTCTACGGAGCGCAGGGAAGCGGACTGTTCAACTGGGTGGGCGGCGATATGGTCGGCGCGCAGGGCGCCGGCGTCGTGAACGTGGTCAGGGGTAAAACGAAGGGATTCCAGGCCGCCGGCGGCGTCAACCTTGCGCGCGGCGAGGTTGACGGATTCCAGGTCGCGCCGGTCAATATCTCGGGTAACATGCGCGGTATGCAGCTCGGTGTGGTGAACATGGCCGGCGACGTGAAGGGCGTGCAGCTGGGGATCGTGAACATCTCGAAGACCATGCACGGCCTTCCGCTGGGGATCGTCAGTATCTCGGAGAACGGGGGAATGGAGGCGGTCGCGTTCGGGAGCAGCCTTACGGCGGCGAATCTGGGAGTACGCTTCCGGGCCGGATTCGTTTACACCATGCTGTCGGCCGGAGGCTACAATCTCGACAGGGACGATGATCGCGAGAAGTCGGTGGCCGGGGCCTTTCATCTCGGCGCGCGCCTTCCCGTTTCGCGCTTCTACCTGGACGCGGACGCCGGCTACGTCTACCTGGACAACGGCGCCTTCGCCGA
>CAZVEG010000196.1:1347-4898 GCA_964625625.1 uncultured Leptospirales bacterium
TCTACCTGGACGCGGACGCCGGCTACGTCTACCTGGACAACGGCGCCTTCGCCGAAATGGGCGAGGAGGATCGGACCGACCGGATGGCCTTGCAGGGTCGCGCGGTCCTTGGCTTCAGGATTACCGATTCCTTCTCGATCTTCGCCGGGGGTGGCACGAGCTATATCTTCGATGCGGACGGCGCCTTCAGGGACGGCGAGTTTGAACCGCTGTACCTGGGTGGCATCGCATACCAGCTTTAAGCCGTCAATGACGGACACGGGAAAAGGACGGGAGATACCCCGTCCTTTTTTTGTCCCTCGACCGGCGGATGTGAAAAAAAATGGAATAGTACGTGTATCCCATGCGTCAAAATGGTATCATGGAGAGCATGGATATCCGGAATGAAGCCTTCCCGTCAACCGTGTCCGCGTTCGGTGGCGAGCGGGGGATGAAGGATTTTGTCGAACGGTACTACGGCAGGGTGTACAACCTCTGCTACTCTTTCGTGCGCGACCGCGACGAGGCCCGCGACCTTGCCCAGGACGTGTTCGTGAAGCTGCTCGACAGGATCAAGTCGTTCAGGGGCGAGGCGGACCTGTCGACGTGGATCTACCGTATCGGCGTCAATACCTGCATCGATTCGCTCAGGAAACGGAAAAGAAGGGATGCGGAGCCGTTCGACGAACGTTATCATGACGTCGCTCACGCGGACGATTTTGCTGAGAGGTCGGCCGTTTCGGAGATGGTGCGCGACGCGCTGATGGAGCTCCCGGTTAAATATCGTACGGTGGTCATCTTGCGGGAGTTCGAGGGCAGATCGTACCGCGAGATCGCGGAAGTGCTCGAATGCTCCGTGGGGACGGTCGAATCGCGTCTCTTCCGGGCGCGCGAACTGCTGAGGAGAATTCTGCATCCCATGATTCGGAGGGAAGTGGACCATGAAGTGTAAAAATGCCGGTATGCTGCTCAACCGCTATGCCGACGGCGAATGTGCCGACCCGGTCGAGGTGTTCGGCATCGAGGAGCACCTTTCCGGGTGCGCCGCCTGCCGCGCGCGCCTGGACGAAATCCAGACCCTGCGCCGCATTCTCATCCAGGCGCGCGCCGGCGTAACGGGGCCGGTGCCGACGGCCGAAATCATGCGAAGATATCATGATGGCAAGCGCCGGGCTTTCCGGTTCGGGCGCCCGTTCGGCCTTGTCCCGTTCGCCGCGGCGGCGGCCGCCGTCGTTCTGCTGATCGGATCGATCAGTATGCTGAACGAGGCTGGTGACGCTTCGGTCGGGCAGTATCTTCTGCGGAGCATGAGCGAGACCGAGGTGACGTATCTCGCGGCTGGCGAGGGCGTCTATCCTCACGGGTTTTACGTCAGGTAAGGTGTATAACAGGATTGTTGCTTTACCGGGTGTCATTGCGAGCCCCGGCCTTATCGGGGCGTGGCAATCTCATAAAGCATTTTGTTTTTAAGTAAGAACCTGTTGTCTTTTGAGATCGCCGCGTCGCCGCGCTCCTCGCGATGACATCTTTTCCGGATACGCAACAACTCTGATCAAAAAAGGAGGGCTCGGATGAAAGCGATGTCGAATTACACGGCCGCGGCCGTGCTGGCGTTTATATTCGTACTGGGCGTGTTTATCGGCGTGGGGGCGGATCGATGGTACGTGAAACGTAACTTTCACGACTTCGCCCGGTCCCAGTTCATGGGAGAGGTGGAGCGCCACGGTCCACCTATGCTTTTTCATGGAGCGAACAGGCCGCCCAGGCACGATGACGCGGAGATCAAGCAAAGGGTGATGAAGAGGTTCGTAGAGCGCCTCACGTTGAGCGATGAACAGGCCCGGAAGATCGGCGTACTGCTTGAATCCAACCGCGGGCTGATGGACGGGAAGCGGGACCTGTTTTTCAAGGAAATCCGGGGCGTTATGGAGCGTACCGACGCGGAGATCATGAAGCTGCTCGATGAGAAACAAAAGGTGGAGTTCAAAAAAATGATCGCCGAAAAAAGGGCTCACCGCGAGCGGCCGGATGACGGTCCGGGACTGGACGGCCCTCCCCGGGAGGCTTCGCGCCCCGGACCGCCGGATGACGGGCCCCGACGCGGCGTTCTTTCCGGCGGGAAGCTGAAATGACGCGCATGGCGACGCCGATCGGGCGTCGTTCGGCACACCGGCAAATAGATGAATTGGAGTATATCAGTGAAAGGTCAATCTGAAAACATGCGGGCCGGATCGAGCTCCGGAAGAGTGGTCGCGTTGAAGCGTCTCCTTCCGGGATGCATTGCGCTCGTGCTGCTCGCGGTCCCGCCGCTGTACGCGGACGCCCCGACGATCGGGGAGACGCTCGGCTGGGAGGAGTGCGCGGCGCTCGCGAGAGCCCACCACCCCGATATCGTATCGGCGAGGGAGAAGCTGCAGCAGGCCAGGGACGCGAAGGGAATCACCCGGAGCGCCCTCCTGCCGCAGGTGAGCACCTCGCTCGACATCAACAGG
Source organism: uncultured Leptospirales bacterium (assembly GCA_964625625.1). Classification (GTDB taxonomy): domain Bacteria; phylum Spirochaetota; class UBA4802; order UBA4802; family UBA5368; genus MVZN01. The sequence goes on from CAZVEG010000196.1 coordinate 3,819, forward strand.
ACGCGCCAGGACGCCTCGGCCCCTTCCCAGGGAACCGTGGACGACACCACCTATTCGTACGGGATCACCGCAAAACAGCTGCTTTTCGACGGGGGCAAGACCCTTTACGACACGAAGGGCGCCGATGCGCAGGTGCGGCAGGCCGTCTACAGCACCATGGCGACGTCCTCGACGGTGCGCTACAGTCTGCGAAGCGCGTTCGTCGAGATGCTCAAGGCGCAGGAGCTGCTGGGTATCTCCGACGAAATAGTGGAGAGGAGGAAGAAGAGCCTTGACCTCGTTCGAATGCGGCATAACGCTGGGAAGGAGCACCGCGGCTCACTTCTCACCGCCGAGGTTAACCTGGCCCAGGCCATGGCTGAACGCGTACAGGCGGATCGGGCCGTTTCGCTGGCGCGCCACAGGCTGGCGCGCGAAATGGGGCTGAAGGAATGGAAGAATTTCACGGTTAAAGGCGATCTCTCCGTGCCGGAAACCGGTACCGGATCGCCGGACTTCGCGTCGCTGGCGTCGCGCACGCCCGCCGTGCGCCAGGCGGAATTGCAGAAGGAATACGCCGACTTCACGCGGAAATCGGCAGAGGCCGGGTATTTCCCCGAGGTGTACGGTACCGCCAGCGCGGCGAAATCCGACACCTCGTGGCCGCCAAGGGAAAGCCAGGTGTCGGCCGGGGTGGGCATAACCCTTCCTCTCTTCGAGGGGGGAAAACGCGTTTACCAGAGCTCGAAGGAAAACGCCGCCTACCGTCAGGCCGTCGCCGATTTCGAAAGCGCGAAAGGCTCGGCCTCCGTAACGCTGGAACAGAAATGGATCGCGTTCATGAACGCCGTCGACACCTTCGGGCTGAGGGAAAAGTACCTGCGCGCGTCGGAGGAGCGCGCCCGTATCGCGGCGGCGCAATACAACATAGGCCAGGTGAGTTTCGACAACTGGATCATCATCGAGAACGAGCTGGTCGAAGCCAAGAAGAACTATCTTAACGCGCGCGCGAGCGCGCTCGACGCCGAGGCCTCGTGGAAAAACGCGCAGGGAGTGACGCTTGAAAATGACATCTAACGTAAACAAACCGGCCATCCGTGT
>CAZVEG010000197.1:0-4851 GCA_964625625.1 uncultured Leptospirales bacterium
AATCATTATAGCATAATATGCTGTAATGTTATTCTCATTTATGAGCCGTTTTATCATTTAATACGGAGGTCGTCATGGCTTTCAACGCTCCAGCAAAAATTGCTGAAAATTTCATCGGTGTGGGCAAGGCGAAAGGCTCTCTTACCATTTTCAAAATGCTCATACTCGGAATCCTCGCCGGCGCGTACATCGGTTTCGGCGCGGAGCTTTCCACCATGGTACTGACCGGCACCCAGAACACGATGGGGCTCGGAATGTCCAAACTCTTCGGGGGCGCGGTCTTCAGCGTCGGCCTCATGCTCGTCGTCATAGGCGGAGCGGAACTCTTCACCGGCAACAACCTCATGACCATCGGCCTGGCGGCCGGCGAGGTCAAATGGACCGGGCTTCTCAAAAACTGGGTTGTTGTTTACATCGCTAATTTCATCGGTTCGCTCATCCTCGTTTACATCATGTACAAATCCAATCTCTGGAAAACCGGGTTCGTCGCCGGTCAGTGCCCTCTCGAAGGCGGCGCATGCGCCAATACGGCACTCGGCATCGCCATCGGCAAGGTTAACCTCGGCTGGGGAGAGGCCTTCTACCGCGGCATCGGCTGTAACTGGCTGGTCTGCCTGGCCGTCTGGCTCGCGGCCGCGGCCGACGACATCAGCGGAAAGGTCTGGGCGATTTTCTTCCCGATCATGGCTTTCGTGGCGTCGGGTTTCGAGCACTGCGTGGCGAACATGTATTTCGTTCCCATGGGCATCGCCCTCAAGGCCGATCCCGCGCTTGCCGAGTATGTCGGTACTCTCGGCGCGAAGGCTGACGCGCTTACCTGGGGCGGTTTCCTCAATAACAACCTCGTTCCGGTCACCCTCGGAAACATCGTTGGCGGCGCCATCTTCGTCGGTATTGTCTACTTCATGATGTATGTGAAGAAGAACGAGAAGTAGGCCATCCCCAAACTCGAAAAAGGGCCCCTGCAGGGGCCTTTTTTTCGTTCATTGCGCCGGTTATGTATAATTTTAACTTGACGTTATCAATAGCCTGCACATTCTTTCCTTCTGTTATACCATGAATAACCCGTAAACGTCCAGGTACCGGTCTTTCCCGCTGCCTTAAGCGGAAAAGCGATAGAACCGTGGCTGCGGCAATATTCCTGGTAAGCATCCGCAGGAAAACCAATACATAAAGTCTATGGAGGTAGTATGGCGAATGAGAATTTAGAGTCAAAGCGGTGGTTGATCGCAATCGCCGCCGTCGTAATCCAGCTCTGTCTCGGGACCGTGTACGCATGGTCGGTTTTCAAAAATCCCTTAATGAACATGCATGGATGGGACGGCAAGACCGTTCAGTATACGTTCATGCTGCTGATGCTCATTATAGGCCTGGCAGCCGCTTTCGGCGGTACGCTGGTAGATAAAAAAGGCCCCCGTTTCGTGGCAACGATCGGCGGCATCCTTTTCGGCATCGGCACCCTTGTGGCCGGCTATGCCGATCAGACCGGAAGCATCGTTCTTCTTTATGTCGGTTTCGGCGTAATCGCGGCGCTGGGTAACGGTTTCGGCTATGTCACCCCGATCGCGACTCTGATTCGCTGGTTTCCCGACAAACGCGGCCTCGTAACCGGTCTTGCGGTAATGGGTTTCGGCGCGGGCGCGTTCTTCATGGGCAAGATAGCCCCGGGCATGATCGCCGCCTACAAACAGGTTGATGACGCCGGCGTCGTTACGTCCTCCGGTGTAGCAATGACCTGGTACATCTGGGGTGTCATTTTCCTCATCCTGGTAACCGGTGCCGCGCAGTTTTTCAAGAACCCCCCGAAGGGATGGCTGCCCGCCGGCTTTACTCCCGCGAAGACCACCGTTTCGGCCGCTGACTCTTTCATGTTCGGCGAAGCCGTTAAGCGTCCCCAGTGGTGGATGCTCTGGGCGATGCTGTGCCTTAACGTATCCGCGGGACTCGGGCTTATCTCCCAGCACTCTCCGCTGGCACAGGACGTATACAAAAAGACCATGGGTCTCATCGGAGATCTTACTCCCGAGCAGGTTGCCGTTGTCGCCGCCGCCGGCGGCGCCGTGGTTGCATATGCGGCCATATTTAACGGACTCGGACGCCTTTTCTGGGCGAAAATTTCGGACAACATCGGCCGAAAAATGGTGTTCATGATCATGTTCGCCACCCAGGCCGTCATGTATGTGCTCGTCGCGAAGGGTTATGTTGCAAACTACTATCTTTTCATCGTGGTCTCATGCTACCTGCTGGCATGCTACGGCGGCGGATTCGCGACCATGCCGGCGTTCGCGGCCGATTCCTTCGGGCCTGCTTACATCGGGAAGGTCTACGGATTCATGCTGACCGCATGGAGCGCAGCGGGCCTTATCGGACCCTACGTGTTTGAGGTTTTCAAGCCGCAGGCGCTGTATATCGCCGCTGGACTTCTCACGGTCGGTTTCTTTATCGCCCTTTCGTATAAAGCCCCGGCACCCAAAAAAGCCTGATTTCGCGGCACATTCAAAAAAATGGGGAAGGATGAAGCCTTCCCCATTTTTTTCCTCCCGTATTCGACGACAAATATGCCTTGACGGAATCCATTTCCCATGCGCTGATAATGCAATTGTCATGTTCTCGATCACAGGATTTTCCTCTTCGCGATGGGAGGCCTGCGATATTCAGTTAATACATATTTCTATCAATGGAATCGATGACACCGGAGGGAGGTACAACTGATGGAAAACAAATCACTCGAAAGCATTATCGACAAAGCGATCAAACGGGAAGAGGAAGCCTACGATTTTTATACGGGTCTGCTTTCGCGCGTTACAGACACGATCGCGCTCGACGCCCTTAAATTCCTCGCGGCGGAAGAGAAGAAGCACAAAGAGTTTCTGGTTTCCTACAGGGGGGGCGGGTACCAGTCCAACGGCCTTCGCATGACAGACGTTGTGGATTATAAAATCGCACAGTACGTCGATTCACCGGACATCCAGAAAGACCTTGAATCCAAGGACGTATATCTTGTCGCCGCCCACAGAGAGCTGAACTCGTACAACTTTTACAAAGAGCTGGCCGGTATCCAGCCGGCCGGAGAGGTCAGGGAAATGCTCCTCAAAATGGCCAACGAAGAGCTCAAACACAAGGAAAAGGTGGAATACCTGTACTCGAATACCGCATTCCCCCAGACACAGGGTGGTTGAAAACGGAGCCTTCGATCCGGGTGCGAACTACGAGGTAGTTAAATTTTTCTTTACAAATTTGATTACTACAGTGATCTTTGCACATCATCAAAACTGGGGGTCTCATATGGCAGGCAAAAAGCTTATCATGGTGATCGATGATGATCCCGACATCCTGGCATCACTCAAGGCCGTTCTTGAAGGCGAAGGCTTTATCGTATCGACGCAGATGAGCGCGCAGGAGGGTATCAACGCCCTTACGACGATCACCCCCGATCTCATCCTGTGCGACATGATGATGGAGCGCATCGACGCGGGGACAAGGGTCGCCGACGAAATCAAACTCAACCATCCGTCGATTCCAATTTATCTGTTAAGCAGCATCGGCAACGCGACCGCGTCAAACGTCAGCATCGAACAGCTCGGGTTTGACGGGATGTTCCAGAAACCGGTTTCGCCGGAAAACCTTGTATCCTCCATCAGGCGACATCTCAAAATCTGACCCGTATCCGAAAGCTTCCAACCGGGGGGGCGTGCTTCTCCGTCCCCCGGTTGGAACTGAAAAAGCCCCCGGAACCGATTTCATTCACGCTCCGGCGTTTCAATCCAGCCATACGGGGTTAATTTTTTGAAAAGCAATTGACTTTATAGTGCCGTTTATAAAAGAATTGATCGTGATGGTAGCGGGACGCGTTCATTCGCCTCCGGCACGCCGCACAACGCTATATTTTACACCATCCAGGAGACACACTATGGCCGACAAAAAAACCATTTTCGTAATCGATGACGATCCGGATATTCTCGATTCCATTTCAGCCATTCTTTCCGCCGAAGGCTTCGCGGTGGAAACCGCTATGAGCGGCGACGAGGGCATCGAGAAGCTCCCGAAGATCAATCCCGCCCTTATTCTGTGCGACATGATGATGGAACGCATCGACGCCGGCACCAGGGTCGCCGAAGAAATCAAGAAGCAGGGGAAAGGCGCGCCGGTATATCTTCTGAGCAGCATCGGCTCCGCCACCGCTTCGAACATCGAAATCGATAAACTCGGGTTCGACGGCGTGTTCCAGAAGCCCGTGGCTCCGGCACACCTCATCTCAACCATCAGGAAGGCGTTGAAAATGTAATCCGCACTCCCTGCCGGGGATATTCGCTCTCCCGGCAGGGAATATAATTCAATCGGTATCGAACGGAGCGTAAGCCCTTTTTCGATTCAAACCGGTCCGGAGAACAAACCGGTACCGCCATCCATCCGAAGTCCCCCCTCCGTCCACTTTGCGCTGACACCATTAATTAAAATAAGCTATTTTTAACATAACTTATACTTGACTATTACACAGTATAATTAGCATATACTAAAATTGATGTATTAACGTATGACAGTACGGAGGCGGTAATGCGTTCGTTCTTCTATCCTGAAAGCCTCGTCGTTATCGGTGTTTCAGTCAGCCGGTTGAATCTGGGGAAAATCATCCTGATGAACAACGCCAGAAGAGGGTACGGCGGCCGACTCTATGGCGTCGGCAGCGAGGAGGGGGAGGTCGAGGGGGTTCGCGTTTACAAAAACGTTTCATTCCTCCCGGAGACCCCGGACGCGGCCATCATCATCACGCCGGCCGAAACCATTCCCGCCATTCTTCGCGAATGCGGATTGAAGGGAATCCGCCATGTCGTCATCGAATCGGGCGGGTTC
>CAZVEG010000198.1:0-4826 GCA_964625625.1 uncultured Leptospirales bacterium
GCGCGATCCCCCCTCTCTTTCGTTCAAAGAGAGGGGGACAGGGGGTGAGTTCAGAACACCAGGTTGAACCCGCCCATCACGAAATTACGCGTGCCTTCCGAGGACGAATACGCGTCGCCCGGCAGGAACAGGCCGTAATTCACGAAAAAGGACAGGTCGCTGAAGATGGCCCAGCGAAGCGAGAGATCGGCGCCGTGTCCGAGGAAGCGTTCCTCGAGCGGGCCTTCGCCGACCGAGGCGGGGGTCTCCACCTTGTCCTTCATGTAGTAGCTGTAGCGCGCTATGACGTTCATGCGTTTGAGCCAGGCTTTCTCGGAAGAGTAGAAGGGCACGAACGAGAAGCCGAGCCGCGCTATGTGGATGTTCCTGAGCTGCGGCCGCAGGGCGAAGCCGCCGACGTAGGTGCCGAAATAGGTGAAGGTGGTGTCCTCGTCGTCGGCGGTGTCGTCGTCACCCGAGCCGTAGGCGTACTGGAAGAGGAGCGCCGGGTTGAAGGCCGCGTCGAAATAGTAGTTGAGACCGAACATCCCGGCCATGGCCTTTATGTCCTTTTTGGGGGTTTCGAGATTGTTCTCGCCCATCTGGTAGATGAACTCCGCGTAGTAGTCCATGCCGTCCACGATGAGGCCCTTGAGGCCCGCCCCGTAATACTGCGAATCGTACGTGCTCTCCACGCCGGCCTCCTCCTCCTGGCGGTCCATCTGGATCATGGCGAGGAGGTAGAGCGTCTGGTTGACGATCCCCCGTTCAATCGTGCCGCCGGCGAAGACGCGTTTGGCGCCGTCCGAGAAATCCTTGCCGGAAAGCCCGTAGGGGTTCTGGTCCTTGGCGAGAAGACCGGTATACACGCCGAAGGCCTTTACGTCCACGAAGCGGCTGAAGATGTTGAGCTCGGCCCCGTCGCCGCGACCGTTGAAGGCGAGGCCCGTGCCGAGGATGAAGTACTTGCGCCCGGCCGAAAAACGCAGCGCTCCGCCGGGCGTGGCCATCTGTATGAAGGCGAGGTCCAGGTCGATGGTGTTCTCGCTTTCGGGCTTGGTGCGGTTCTTCTCCATCAGGCCGGTGAGATACACGTCCTTGCCGCGGACGTAGATGAAGCTGTTCTTCCACAGCGTGCTCTGCATCCAGAGACGCATGGTGGTGACCGAGGTGGTGAGCGCCGTTTCGCTCCCCTTGCGCTCGTCGATGATCACCGGGGTTATCCAGCCGCCGTAGGAAAGCGTAAAGGGCTTCCAGGCCGCGGGAGCGGGCCGCATCTGCGGATCGGCGTTCAGGTCGTACGAGAGGTCCTCTCCGATCGGGGGGGCCGCCTGCGCGAAGAGCGCGCCGGTCGCCGAAAAGAAAACCAGCAAAAGCGCGAGAACGATGGCCGGGTGTCTCATTTCTCGACCCCCGCACGCTCGGCAATCCTGGCCACTGCTTCCATGAGCTCCGCGCCGGAGAGCACGTCCCACTCGCTCTTGTCGGCCGGCATTATTCCGTTCGCCCCGCAGGCGACCACGGCGTAGCGCTGGTTCGGGAAAATGGCGTACATCAGCGAATCGCCGAGCTTGAGGTAGCGCGCCGCCATGTAGGCGAGCGTGCGCCGGCGCAGCGGATCGGTTTCGGCGTAGGACTTGTCGGGGAAAACCCCTTCCTTCACCAGGTACTGCCTGCCGGCGTTGAAATCTTTGGGTTTCTGGCCCATGGTGAGCGCGAAGAGTTTCACCGCGTCGCCCACGGTCGCCGTGGGCCGGTCGCCGAGCTCGGCGTAATAGTTGATATTGCCCATGTCCTGCGAAAAAGCGGGCAGGGCGAAAAACATCGCAATAAGAAAAACCGCCGTTTTTCGTCTCATCTTTTTCTCCTTTTATATCTGTGCGCCGCGTCCGCGGCATCCCGAACGCGCCCCGAACCACCTTCCCGGGACGGAGCGCGTCTGTCGTAACTACTCGAATGTTCGCCCGATTACGGCCACAGCAGATCGACCGTTACGCTGGCGCTTCCGCCGACGTTGTTGTTGTAGAAATCGAGCGCGTCGTCGAAGTTGTCCACCAGCTGGTCCCCGAAAAACTCGAGGCCGTTCTGCTCGTCGCCGGTGATATTGGGCGGATTGAGCGGAGCGATGGAGCCGTTACGAAGAACGCCGAGCAGCGGATCGGGCCGCATGTTGCCGGGGCGAAGATTGAAAGAGGAGCGCCCGCCCACGTTGCGGTTCACGCCGTTCCTGTTCGAGGCGTTGATGAGGCCGATCGGCACCACCATCCCGGTACCGAAGCCCGGGCCGTGCGATACGGTCTCGTCGGTCCCGCGCACCGACGACGTGGCCACCGGCGTTACGATGTTGAAGCGCGTTTTGAGCGTGCCGATGCGCTTGACGCGCGCGTTCACCGAGCCGTTCTTGAGGCCTATCACGTTGTCCGACGAGCTTTTGGTGAAGCTGTTCTTCAGCACCTTGATGGTGGTGAGCGGCTTTACCGTAAGCAGGTTGTCGTCGATGTTGAGCACCGCCTGCGAGTTGACCCCGGTCATCACCATGGTGCCTTCTTTAATGGTCTGCCCCTTGGCCAGCGGCTTCCACGCCGCGCCGTCCCTGTAGGCCGCCTCGCCCCTGGTGGAGACCACGAGGACCGCGGCGTTGACGGTGGTGAGGGTGAACACCAGCGCCAGTGCGGCGAAAAGCATCGTGTATATCGTTCTCATGATTGTCATCCTCCTCATTCTTATCTGCTGAGTGATTTTATTCCTTAACACATATAATACTGAGCGTAACTATATATTGGCTCACCTTCCCCGTGTTGATTATAACCGGTGATTTTAATGTAAATGTATTTATTAAGTGAATTAGAGGACATCGGAATATATTCAGTATATGTAGATACCCCAAAGTCCTCCTTTCTGCCGGATATTATCGGAATATATGGCCCATGTATTTCGGGTGCAATCGGGGTTGAAAGATCCGGAGCGCGATAAATAGTGAATCCCGTAAGATTCGCCTCAACTCCTCCATACGTCCAGGTTAGCTGAATATCCGATGGGTACACTCCCCCATAAAAGTACAAATAATCAGGAGCTACAGGAAGCTCTCCCATTGTTATTGAAACGGTTTCACTGCCGCCGGGGGCCAGGTCTTTCATCGCGATCCCTCCCATATATCGGGCGCCATCCACGTCATATCCAACAACGGTGAATACCCGCGCCGGACCTGACGGTACGTCGAGTGTGATAACGCCGGTTTCAGGAATTGACTGGGTGATGGATGACATTCCCGCTCCGTTAATCGTGACAGTTACATCGTAGACGTCGGAAGGAACCGGACCGGCTTGTGCCCTGGAACTTAGACTCAGGAATGCGATTATCCGGTCGACGATTGATGGTGTATTGGTTTTTGCGACATGGTTGCCGATGTTGATCGTCACCGTGGCCATATCGCCGCTGGCGCAGCCGGTGAGGAGAAAGGACGCGGTGAAGAGCGTCAGAAATAAGAACGCGGCCATGTATCTTTTTCTCAATGGTATCATTTGATCTCTCCTTTTCATGTTCGATTAAGCAATATCACTGATACTCTTATAAAAATAAAATGAATATGTTAAGATATACATATATAAAGGCGATGGCAACAAAAGTTATACTTAATCTGAATAAAACCAGTTAAGTGTTTTATGCTGGCCATAACCGTAAAGGTTGCTGAATCAGCCACTGTTAACAGTCCTGAGGATGACAACCAAAGTTGTCATTGCTTGTCGGTTCACCCTCCCCATTCTCGTTAAAAGAGCTTATCTTAAAATAGTGCCAGATAGTTGGATTGGTAATATAATGTCGATACGTAGTGTTCGATTGCCCGTTTACCCTGCCAACTTTAACAAATGGTCCGGTTTCACCGACACGGCAGTAAATATAATACCCGGCGGCATCGCTTACACTCTCCCAGCCGATTTCCATGTAATATGGTGGAGTATATCCTTCCACGTTAAGCATGTTAAGTGTACCGGGAGGGTAGGGAAGCGGACCCATCTGAATGGGAAGTGTAACATTCGCGCCCGGTGAGAGGTCGGTGGTTACGATTCCCCCGTATGCGCGGTATCCATCGGTATAAGCGACGGCGGTAAAAGTCCTTCCCGGCCCCGAAGGAACCTCGAACGTCAGAATTCCCGTGTCGCTGGGTACGATATTTGTGAATGTTGCCATGCCAGCGCCGCTTACCGTTATATCAAGATCATATCCGTCCCATGGCTCCGCATTCGCCTTTTGAATAAAGGGGAAAAAGGCGATTATGCGGTCGAAAAACGTTGGTTGTGGTGTTGCCGCCTGCTTGTGGATCCCCGTATTGATCGTCACCGTCGCCGTGTCGCCGCCGGCGCAGCCGGTGATGAGAAAGGACGCAGTGAAGAGGGACAGTATAAAAAACACGGCCAGGTATCTTCTCTTTATCGGGAACATTTGATTACTCCCATCCTTCGCTTTGTTATAAGACCCGTCAAACGGATTGAAAACTAAATAGAACAAAGTACATTCAATTCGCGGCAGAGGCAAGCAAATGATGCATTTTGTTTCATCCCGGCCTCTTGCCCGTTACCAGCCGTTGGAGAAGCCCTCGGTCGGTTCGCTTTCCCCATACTGATTGATCGCGCTGATCTTATAATAACTGGCTTCCGACTCGGGATCGCCAAAAATCCCGGTGGGGTCGGTTAAATAATACATGCCTTCGCCATAGTACGATTCCCTGGGGCCCGCGCTTATTACATAATATGTGCCAGGACCAACACCCGTGTTGTTGGCACGGTATATTTTAAACCCGAGCAGGTCTTCGGGCTCCGGTAACTCTACGTATTCCCATTGCAGATAAA
>CAZVEG010000199.1:0-4693 GCA_964625625.1 uncultured Leptospirales bacterium
ATATTATGTGATTCCTCCGATTTTCTTTGAGTGCCTACATCCTTCGGTTTCGCAGTATCGCGTACTCGAAGCCGTCTATCAGCACGTAGAACGACGCGGCGTTGATGTTTTCCGAGAGCGCGTTCACCTTCCAGACCGTCGCACCGTCGGTGAAGATGATGGTGACCTCCACCTCGGTGGCCGTGCCGCGTTTGGCCTCGAGGATATTGGCGCGGTAATCGACGAGCTTGATTTTATCGATTTCCGGGAAGAGGGGCGTGAGCGCTTTTTTCAGAACGCGGGCGAGCGCGTCGACGGGCCCGTTGCCGGTCGATGCCTCGTGGATATGCCGGCCGTTGGCCTCTATCTGCACCGTGGCCTCGGGATCGATCCCGTTGTCGATAAGCTTGTAGCCACCGACCACCTTGAACGGCGGCTCGTACCGGTCGAGCGAGCGGGTTATCGTGAGCTCGCGCGTGGCGTCGTGTATTTCGTAATTGAGCATTGAAGCACACCCCTGAACGGCCTTATTCGTCATCGCCCGTTGATTCTTCACCATACGTGTAGGTCAGTTGGAGATCGTTCCCGGTTGCCCCGGAGCTCAAACGATCTTCCTTGACCTTGGCGGAGTCCCGGTAAATCATTATCTCCAGCGTGTCGTTGGCGTCCTGCCTGGTCACGCTTACGTCGAGCGTATCGAGGTCATCGGCCTCAACGGAAAATTCATATATATTGCTTCCAAGATAGATGATCTGCGCCGCGTCGATGATGCGGGTGGAAGCGCCGTCAATCCGGTACCAGCCGGAAAAAGAATTGGGGGCGGTTCCGTTGTCGGTCAGAAGAACGCTCAGCGTGACCGGATCTTTTGGAAGGTCGTTGCACAGCGGCATCGCCAGCAGGATCGCGAGTACAAGCCATGCCGGGTATTTTCCGCCGCCGGACGGTTTCCACCGGTGTACCTTCATCGTAATTATCTCCGTTCGTTCCAGAAACACCGAAAAAGTAATGGCGTTCATACGGTCGTGTCAACTAAATTAACGGCAGCGGACCACGGCCATGAAGAATAAACCCGAACTCCTCGCACCGGCGGGCTCTCCCGAAACCTTCGCCGCCGCCTTCAGGGCGGGCGCCGACGCCTTCTATCTCGGAGCCGGCGATTTCAACGCCCGAAAGCGCGCCCGCAACTTCTCGCAAGAGGAGCTTAAAGAAGCGACGCTCTTCGCCCACCGGAACGGCAGGCGCGTCTACATCACGCTCAACACCCTCCTGTTCGACGACGAGTTTCCGGACGTCGTCGATCTTCTCTCGTTTCTCGAGGATATTCGCGTTGACGGTGTCATCGTGCAGGACCTCGGGCTTATGTCCCTGCTGAGGAATCATTTCCCATCCATCCCCATCCACGCCTCCACTCAGATGTTCTGCCATAACTCGCAGCAGGCGCTGTATCTTAAAAACGCCGGGGCGAGCCGCATAATACTGGCGCGCGAGCTTTCCCTGGATGAGATCCGTTCCGTCGCCGCCGCCGTGCCGCTGGAATACGAGGTTTTCGTCCACGGGGCGATGTGTTTTTCCTTTTCCGGGTGCTGCCTTTTTTCATCCTACCTCCACGGCGACTCGGGAAACCGGGGACGATGCCGCCAGCCGTGCAGAACGCCCTTCGACGCGGACGGCGGTGTGGCGTACCCTTTTTCGATGAAAGACCTTTCCGCCGCATCGCTCGTCGGCGAGCTTGTCGCGTCGGGCGTGTCGGCATTTAAAATCGAGGGGAGGCTTCGCAACGCGGCCTATGTATCGCGTATCGTGGAGATGTATCGCGCCCTGATAGACGGTGCGGCGGCCGGGAAGGCGTCGAGTCGGACGGGCCGTCGCGGTGCGCCCGGTCAACGGGAATCGGGCGGCGGTTATTTCCGCGACCGGGAGTATAAAAACCTGGTCGCCGCGGAGAAAGCGGGAAGCTCCGGCGAACTCGTCGGCGAGGTCGTATCGGTCAGAGGATCTCAACTCGTATTCGCTAGCGAATCGGAGTTGGCCAGGGGCTCGCGTCTGCGCGTGGTCGACGGCGAAGGAAAAATGCTGCACGAGGGAACGCTCCTCGATTATGCCCGACCGCGAGCGGGCCTTTACGAATGGAAGTTGATGAAACGGATGCCGCGCGCCTCGCGCATGCTCGTATACCACACCGGGGAGAGCAGGGCCTTCAGAGAGTGGCCGTCCATACGGCGCGAGGCCGGCATGCATAAATATATACCCCTGCGCCTCGAGGTCGCTCTCTCGGCGACTGAATGCGCGGTGGTGGCGCGCGTCGACGATTTTGAGCGTATGGAATTCTCGTGGCCCGTCGATACGCAGCCCGCACGGACGGAGGAGATGAGCGATGCCAAGGTCGGGGAGCTGTTCGTCCAGGCGGACCGTTACCCGTTCAGGGTGGAGGAGTGTGCGGTACGCCTCGAGCCCGGTATCTTCGTGCGGGTCGGTGCGCTCAAGACGATCAGGCGGGATTTCTTCGGTCGCGTCTACGAAGGATGGAGGGAAATGCGCGATCGGCGCGACGCGGCGAGAAAGGAAAAGGTTATAAGTGAGATTACATCGATACAGGATGCGTCGCGTACCGACGAGCGGCTGTATTTCGAGTATGCCGGCCTGGAAAGCGGCGAGCCGGTCGATTTCAGGATCATCGAGTTTGAATCCATGGGAGCGGCCTCGCAGGCCCGTTCGGAAGAGATCATACTGCTCCCGCTCTTCGTCTCCGAGGAGCGGCTGCCCGGCATTCACTGTGAGATCGCTGGGCTCATCGCGGGCGGGCACCGCCGGTTCATGATTCCGACCTACGGCTGGATCGGGTTCTTCAGCCGCCACGAAGGAGTGGAGCTTTTCGGCGGGCCGTACCTGTACGCGGTTAATTCGACGGCGTACGCGGAAATCGTTTCGAGGGGAGTTCGTCATTTCACCGTTTCACCCGACATGCATAATGAACGGGTTGTGACGATTTCGTACGGGGGGCACATCCTGCCGCGCGCCTTCAGAAGGGAACTCATGGCGACTCGTCTGCGGCTGCCACAGCGATGTTATCGGGGCGCGAAGACGCTCGTCCGGGTGGAGCGCCATGCCGAGTACGACCTGGTCTACGAGGACAATAAGTGATTGACCATAACGCGCGGGCGCGGAAATCTCTGCGGTAAAAGGTACGGCGATGAAAATTGCGAGCTTCAACGCCAATTCGATACGGGCGCGCCTCCCCATCCTTAAGCAATGGCTTGCCGGCCATTCTCCCGACGTGCTGTGCGTACAGGAGACCAAGGTCCGCGACGAGGATTTTCCCGCCGACGAAATCCGATCGACGGGCTATCATGTGGCGTACAGGGGAGAGAAATCATATAACGGCGTCGCCATCATCAGCAGATGGCCGTTCGAGGAGGTCCTGTGCGGGTTCGACGGCGCGGGAGAGGACGAGGGCTCGCGTCTCATCGTGGCCCGTGTCGCGGGCGTACCGGTCGTCAACACCTATGTTCCCCAGGGAACCGATCCATCGTCGGAGAAGTTCGCGTACAAGCTCCGCTGGTTCGAGCGGCTCTTGGACTTCTTCGACAAACGTTTTTCGTCCGGCGATCCGCTTGTCTGGACGGGTGATTTCAACGTGGCCCCCGAGCCGATCGACGTGCACGATCCGAAGCGGCTGCTCGGGCAGGTGGGGTTCCATCCCGACGAGCATCGGGCACTCGCGCGTGTAAAGGACTGGGGCTTCGTCGATGTTTTCAGGATGCACCGCCCGGGGGCGGGCGAATACACGTTCTGGGACTACCGGGTGCGGGACGCCGTCGCGCGCGGCCTTGGATGGCGTGTCGATCATATCTGGGCGACCGTTTCGCTCGCGGATCGTTCGATAAACGCGGGTATCGACGTCGAGCCGCGAACGGCCGAGCGCCCTTCCGATCATACCTTCATATACGCGGAGTTTGATGGATGGACCGGGACGGACCGTAAATGAAAGAGGAAGGGCGCGGGCGATGAATTCCGCTGTAATGAGCGAAAACCGGAAAAAGGAGCTTGCCTCGCTGGCATCGACGGTGTTCATCTGCATGCCCGTGCGGCGTATCGACGCGGGCGTGCTCGAACTCGTCGGCCGGTACCGCTTCAATCTTGAAATCGGTATCGATCATTACGCGCTCGATCGTTTCACGCCGTCCCACTTCGCCGGCCTCGCGGAAAAACTCAACCGCCTCGGCATCGCCATGACCGTGCACGCTCCCTTCCACGAGATATTCCCCGGTGCGCCCGACCGGCTGGTGCGCGAGGCGGCGATCGCCCGGCTCGACGCGGCCTTCGATCTCATGGCGGCCTTTGCGCCGCGTTCCGTGGTGATGCATCTCAATCACGAAAACCGGCGGTTCGGCTTCGTCGCCGACGACTGGTTTGCGCATATCGTGCCGGCGATCGAGCGCTACGCCGGGCGCTCCCGCGAAATGGGAGCGATCCTCGCGCTCGAAAACGTGTACGAGGAGAGCCCCCGGGCGATGGTGCGCGTCCTGGACGCGCTCGCCGGCAGGGAGGTCTTCCATTGTGTCGACGTCGGTCACCTCAACGCGTTCTCCGAGACGAAGCTCGGGGACTGGCTTGCCGCGACGGGGCCGTATGTGCGCCAGTTCCATCTGCACGACAATGACGGCTCGGGCGACGCGCACGGGCCGTCATTGTCGTGCAGATGGAACTGGCGCAC
>CAZVEG010000200.1:0-4649 GCA_964625625.1 uncultured Leptospirales bacterium
CAGATGAATTCCCTGTAGTTTCCCTCGGACTGAAGTTTTTTCTCGGTCATAGCGGCGATGATGGCCTCGTCGTCGCCGGACGACAGCACGCTGAAAGCGGTATCGCCGTCACACCACAGCACCGCCGCGTCGGCGTCGTCGAGGTCTTTCGTCGAGGTGCGGACGCTTCCATCCCTTATGATGAACGCTTTGCCCGCGGCGCCGTCCGCCGTTTTCATGACGATTCGAACGTTCTTCCCTTTGATGATGTTCCGGAAGGCTTCGTTGTTTCTGGCCGCCCGCTTCATCTTGCGTCCCAGGATAAAGAGCAGTAATCTGAATTTCAAGGCATGCCTCCTTCTTAATCGGGGAATCCGGTCCGCCGGCCGGTGGTGACGCGATGTTCTGCCGTACTCCTTTTAACTTTGACAAATACACGGTATATGCTTGAATATAGCGATGTTGTTATTATTCGTAACAGTGTACCAAATAATGTCAACGATTTTATACGGTAAATAAAACGCTGTTTCATGGTAAAGGCGGTTTCTCCCCCGCCTCCGGCGGGGGAGAAACGAAATCACCTGGGGAAGCCGGTTTATTCTTTATCCGGGGAGCATCCCGTCGGAATGAATCGGGAGAAGTGAAATCACCCGGGGGAGGCCGGTTTATGCACGGTATGGAAAGAGGGATATTCAAAATAAAAAGCTTGATAGCGGTTGAAATGATCCGAAAATACCGAACAATGAAAATCGCGTTCGAGCATAAATCCTCGACGCGGGGGAATACTGTATACAATGGCAAATAAAACGCGATCGCCGGAGATGATCAATTTCCAGAAGCAGCAGATGAGCCGGGCGGCCCAGGAAATAATCGTAAAGGAGGGCTACGGCGGCCTCAGCATAAGGAAGCTGTCGAGCAGGCTCAATATCTCCCAGAGCACGATATACAATTACTTCAAAAACCGGGACGAGATATATATCTACGTCCTGAATAACGGCTTCGAAATGCTCCACCGGGAGCTGGTGTCCGCCGGCGAATCCATAGCGGACCCGGTCGAAAGGCTCCGCCGTATGTGCCGGGTGTCGTACTCGTTCGGAATCCGCGAACCGGACCTTGTCTTCATCATGCTCGTCCTCGATACGCCGAAATACCTCGATTACCTGGAAACCGATTACGAACCGTTCATGAGGATCGAGCTGTCGAACGCCCTCAGGTGCAGGGAGGTCTTCTCGCGGACCGTAGCCGAAATATCGAAAGCATACCGGACGGTCCCGAAGAAGGACATCGAGTACCGCACCTTCGTCATCATCACCCAGCTCATCGGGCTTATCACCGTACACAACAACAAGCTCATCAATTACATGGCCGAGGACGGCGACGTCGTCATCGGGAGAATGCTCGACGATATCGTCCGTCCGCTGACGGGGACGAATGCCGGGGGTTCCGCCCGGAGGGCTTTCCCACGGGGGAAGGGATCATGACCGCCGACCTCTTCTGGAACATCATCGAAGCGTATAACCGCCAGACCTGGATCCTCCAGGCGGCCCTCATGGGCGCGCTTGTGTTCGGATTCATCCTCTCGCTGAAAAAGCGAGCCCAATGGTTCCTCAAAATCACCCTGGGCGTCGCGAATATATTCATTGGAACGGTCTTCTTTCTATACTATGGAACCGAGCCCATCCAGCATTATTTCGCCGCTCCGCTCTTCCTGGCGGCCGGGGCCTTGTTCATACTGGAGGGAATCAGATACAGCGATGACGAATTCGGACCGCTTACCCCGCTGCAATGGTCCCTCCTGGTGCTGGTGTGTCTCTATCCGCTCGTCTCTTTCCTGCTGGGCAATACGTTTCCCCGAATGGTGGTCTATATAATGCCCTGTCCCCTCGTCAGTTTCAGCATTGTGCTGTATTCGGGCTATAAGCGGAAGAATATCGTATTGCTGGTCCTCCTCACGCTCTGGGGATTGACCGGAATAAAGTCCTTCTTCTTTAACGCGCTGGAGGACATCATCCTTCTGATGTGCGGCATCTATTGCGCCCGGTGTGTGGTGTCCGAAATCGGGAAATGGAAAAGGGCGGGAATAAAAGAGTCTTGACGATCGAACCGGCATTGGAATGATGCGTCCGCGGTGGTGGCGCATACCCCGCGAGCGGGGAGCGCCGTTTCGTTCTAAAACTGCCGCGTATTTCATTCCATGGGAATAAACAAAATGCCACGACCACTCACTGCTTCCGACAT
Organism: uncultured Leptospirales bacterium; assembly: GCA_964625625.1. Classification (GTDB taxonomy): domain Bacteria; phylum Spirochaetota; class UBA4802; order UBA4802; family UBA5368; genus MVZN01. Next base: position 2,218 of record CAZVEG010000200.1, read on the forward strand.
CCCGGCCTGGCTGGCCCTTGCCCGCGAGGTAGAGCCCTTGTTCGGCCCCATGGCCGATGTCGAGGAGTTCCAGATCGGTATACGCGACTGCGTCGACGCGCGGAGCGCCTTTGGCGTCGAGGACGAGTCCGGAGGGCTTGCCGGCATCGTAGCGCTCAACCGTGGCGGGAATGAAATCGCGTGGCTTGCCGTTGCGCGCGCGCACAGGGGGAAGCGCTTCGGCGAGCGCCTGGTGGACAGGGCGATCGAGGAGCTCGAGCCCGGTGGCGATATTCGCGTTCAGACCTTCGCGGCGGGGTGCGTGGAGGGGGAGGGTGCCCGGCGCATTTATGGTAAAAAGGGTTTTGTGGACGCGCGCGCCGCGGGCAGGAATCCCGCGGGCTTCGACACGGTCATCATGGTGCGCGCGAAGCCGTAGGCCGCCCGCGTTCCCGGTTCACACACGGTCTCGCAGGGCGTTCGTCCCATCCCCCTCGGCCACCATCTCCCGCAATACGCGCGTATCCTCCTCGCCCGGCAGGTGTCCGGAGAGGTGCCCCTCCATCACCTTTACGCCGTGCTGGTTGACGAACTCGGCCACCGCACGGGCGCGTTTCTTTTCGTCGACGTCGGTGATCATGACGGTGCAGGTGATGGTATCCCCGAAATACACGGGCTTGATGAATTTGAACGACATGCCCGAGGCCAGCCAGGCGAGCTGGCCGCCGGCCTCGCACAGCATGCCGCCCACCAGCAGGCCGTGGCAGATGAGGCCATTCATGCCCTTCGCCGCGGCGAAGCGTTCGTCGTAATGCACCGGGTTGTAGTCGCGCGTGAGGTCTCCGAAGGCCGCGGTGTCCTCGCGCGTAAAGGTCCGCCTCACCACGAAGACGTCTCCCGGCCGTATTCCCCGTATCGTTTTCTCCCGCCATGTGGACATCGCGCGTTCACCTCTTGAAAAAATTCTTTGATTCGCCGCCGGTCGATGCGATACTGCCCCCGCCGGTGCGCCGTTCGACGCCGGCGCATCGGAGGTTCCGTCCATGGTACACCGTTCCGGCGACAAATACAACGCGCAAATCGTCTACTTCTCGCACGGCGGCGGGCCGCTGCCCATACTGGGCGACCCCGGCCACAGGGCCATGGTCGAGTTCATGCGAACGCTTCCCTCGCGGCTCTCCGCGCCGGAGGCCATCCTGGTGGTCAGCGCCCACTGGGAGGAGGACGCGCCGACGCTGCTGGGCGCGCCGCGGCCGCCCATGCTCTTCGACTATTACGGCTTTCCGGAAGAGGCCTACGAGGTCGACTATCCCTCGCCCGGCAGTCCCGGGCTCGCCGATACGATCGTCCAAATGCTCGGGGAGGGCGGCATTCAGGCGCGCGTCGATTCGCGGCGCGGCATCGATCACGGCGTGTTCATCCCGTTGATGTTGATGTATCCGCGCGCCGACATCCCCGCCATACAGCTTTCGCTGGTCCGCGGCCTCGACCCGGCCGCGCATATCGCCCTGGGCCGGGCGCTTCGCCCGCTCGCGGACCGTAACATCCTGGTTATCGGCTCGGGCTTTTCGTTTCACAACATGGCCGCCTTCGCCTGGGAGGGCGGCGCGCCGCCGGACGCGGCCAACGACGCCTTCCAGGAGTGGCTCATCGAAACCTGCGCCGGCCCGCTTACGGAGACCGCCCGGACGGAGCGCCTTATCGGCTGGGAGCGCGCTCCCTCCGCGCGCTACTGCCACCCGCGCGAGGAGCACCTCATGCCGCTGCACGTGTGCGCCGGCATGGCGTCCGGCCCGGCAACGGTCATCTTCGACGACTACATCCTCGGCAAGCGCGGCATCGCGCTCCGGTGGTGAGGAGCGCGGGGCGATTCCGCTTCCAGGCCTTTCGCGTCGTATCGATCAAAACGGCTGGACAATTTTACCGAATGGCGATACTGAAGCGGCCGCCGCATGACTATCCGGACGATATGATCGTCGCAATCGGCGATATGCAGGAATGGATCAGGGGAGCCGCTGTCCCGCCTCGTTCTTGACTCCATCACCCTCTTAACGCATAGTACAATCAAACGTACACATCCATTCACGCCGGTCCCGTAAGGAGGAACCGCCATGACCACGCGTTTCCGCGCCCTGCTCGTCGCGCTGTACCTGCCGCTCGGCGGCTGCGTCTGCTTCACCGTGGGGGGCGGCGACGCCCACGCCTCGCTCAAATCGATCAAGCTGCCCGCGGGCTTTGTCATATCCATGTACGCGCCGAACGTAGCCGGCGCGCGCTCGCTCGCGCTCGGCGAGCGGGGAATCGTGTACGTCGGCACCCGCTCCGAGGGGAAGGTCTACGCGCTCGTCGACGCCGACGGCGACATGGCCGCCGAGCGCGTCGCCGTCGTCGCGACGGACCTCAATTCGCCGAACGGCGTGGCATACCGCAACGGCGCGCTCTACGTGGCAGAG
>CAZVEG010000201.1:0-4609 GCA_964625625.1 uncultured Leptospirales bacterium
GCATATACTCGCGCGTGCGGTAGGTGTAAATGTTCACCTCCTCGCGGGTGTTGCGCGTTATGTCCTTCTCGAAGAGGCGCGCGACGAGCGGCAACAGCCCGAGCTTCCGCGCCGCGGTGAGGAGCCGGCGCTTCGAGGCGAAGGGCGCGAAAAACGCGTTCTCCCACCAGCGGTACGAGTCGAAGAGGCGCATCACCGCGGTGATGGTCCGCGGGTGCGTGTAGGCCTCCAGGCCGAGCGTCTCCATCACGCACGCCGGATCGTTCAGATCGAGGCCCCACCGCTTCGCCTCCGCGAGGCGGATTCCCATTCGCTGGCGGTTTTCCATGGCGTCGATCGAGCGGTCGTTCGCGATCTCGTAGATGACGCGCGGGAGTCGATAGGCGCCCAGGGCGAGCGAGACGGCGGACATGTTGTCCTCGCCCGCGAAGACACCCGTGCCGAAGAGGAGCTTATAGGTATCGGTGGTCGACTCCTTGAAGGGAAAGCGCTTCTCCTTCGCGTAACTCCGCCCGTGGGTGGAGCCGAAAACGCCGTTATGGCCGTTGAGCGCCATGTCGAGGAACATGAGGTCCAGGATAATGACCGCGCGCCGCGCTATCGTTTCGTCGCGGCAGAAGTCCGCCAGGTTCGCAAGGGCCGTGATGTCCTCGTCATAATACACGTGGGAGAGCCATTCGCTGAATCCGGTGAGGTAGCGCATCTCCATCCAGCGGAGGATGCGCCCGCGGGAGCGCTCCATTCGCTCGACGCCGGTAAGGCCGCTTCCCTCGAACGCCCGTTCCGGAAAGAGCTGGCCGGCAAGGTACTCGTTCGCCGCGAACATGATCTGATGGTTCTCGGTCCAGGTGCACATGGAGTCGATCCCCGGCTCGTCCGGCCAGTACTTGAAGGAGAGGAGCGTGCGCTCCGCGCGCGCGACGAGTTTGCGGTCGAGCAGGCGGCTCTCCCGGAACTGGTACAGCATGCGCACGATGCCGAGCATCACGAAGTCGGAGCAGTCGCGCCGTGAGTCGATATAGTCGAGCGCCGCGCCGATGAGCCCCGCGTGAACGGGTCCGCGCCCGGCGGCCAGACGGGCGAGCTCGCGGAAGTGCCCCTTCATGGTGGTACGAGCGGGGTTATTCGCCGCGTGGGAGAGCAGCGCCCGGCGGCGCGCCTCGTAGGTCGGCGCGAAGGGGCGCGGCGCGTAGCGGTCGGGCCGCTCCTTCGCCGGGTAGCCCCTCGGCGGCCTGCCGTAACCGGTGAGCACGTAGTCGGTCGCGCTCGTGGTTTCGAAAAATTCATGCTGATAGACCGGTTCGCGGTCGTCGGTGCTCATCACGCATACTCCTTTTAAACGCTCATTCCGAAAAGCGGTCTGCGCGTCCGCCGTCGGTCCTCAATGAAGAACGGAGGTACTGCCGCACAGTCGTATTCATTCAAACCAGCGCGTCCTTTAAATATTTCTCCTCGGCATCGAGGTCGGCTCCCGTCTCGCCCGAGCGGCGGCGCGCGAGGAACTCCTTCAGGCGCGCGTGCAGCCGGGGCGTCAGGGGAAACCTGAGAGCAAAGTAGAGACAGCATACCAGAAGCAGGATCGGCACCGCCGCGAACACGACCCGCAGCACCACGAGGAACTCCGGGGACTGCGGCTGCTGCAAGAGCTTCGTGACGCCGTCGATGGTCTCGCTCACCGGCGGGACATAGCCCGCGAGCGCTATGGCCTGCGAGATAAGGAATATCGCCAGGGCCGAGCTGAGCTTGCGCATGAAGGTGAGAAGGCCCGCGTAGACCCCCTCCCGGCGCATGCCGGTGACGAGCTCGTCCACGTCGGGGAGGTCCGGAAAGATCGAATAGATCATCACCACCACCCCGCCGGTGGCGAGCCCCATCGCGCAGCCGAAGACGAACACCGACGCGCGGCCCGATTCCGGCGTGATGAAGAAGCTGTATACCATCACCGCCATCCAGAGCGAGACCGCGGTAATGAAGCCGGTCTTCTTGCTGGTCCTGCGGCTCAGCCAGTAGTAGGCGGGTATTATAAGAAGCTGGGTGATGAGGAGCGCGCCGAGCACGTAGTTTGTGTCGCCGCCTCGCTTCATGTAATGCGTCATGAAATAGATGACGATGGCCATAACCACGTCCATGGCCAGGAAGCTGAAGAGATACATGAACATCACGTGGAGAAATGACTTTATTCTGAACGGTTCGCGGTAGGACTTCACCAGGTTGAACTCGGGGACCGCCTCCTGAAACTCCGGCCGCTCCTTCGTGTAGAAAAAGGTGGCCAGAAAGGGAAGCGCGAAGAAGAGCCCGAAGCTCGCCCCCATCACCATGTGCCCGGTGCGCACGTCGGGGATCATCTTGACGATCTCCATCGGAACGACCGCGCAGAGGATGGACGAGAACATCGAGAAGCCCATGCGGATGGAGACGAGCGAGGTGCGTTCGGAGTAGTCCAGCGTGAGCTCCGAGGCGAGCGCGTTATAGGGCACCATGACCAGCGTGATGACCGCGTCGAAGAACAGGTAGGCCAGCAGCACGAAGGCGAAGCGCGCGACCTCGCTCTGGTAGCTCACCGGGTACCACAGCATGAAGTACGAAAGGAAGATGAAGGCCACCCCGGCGAGCAGAAAGGGCCGGCGGCGGCCGTAGCGGGTGCGCGTGCGGTCGGTTATGACTCCCATGAGGGGGTCGTTGACCGCGTCCCAGATCTTACTGATCAACAGCACCGTTCCGGCCAGAGCGGGGCTTAAGCCCACGACGTCGGTGAGAAAATAGAGATAGTAGATTCCCACTATGATCATGGACCCGCCGCCGTAGATGTCGCCCATGCCGAACGCGATCTTGTTCCAGAGCGAGAGCTCGCCTTTGGTTTTCGCCATCGTACGCCTCCTTCCTTTTTTATGTGCTCAACGACCCCTTGACCGCCCGGCGGCGGTCATTATATAAGCGTTTTCTTAAGATATTCTTCTTCCCGCGCGAGCTCCGGCGTGCGCGTTCCCGAGCGCCGCTTTTCCAGAAGTGCCGCGAGCCGCCGGTGCAGTTCCGGCGAGAGCGGATATCGTACGCACTGGTACAGGCCGATGGAGAGGAAGACGATCGGCGCCAGCACGAAGATGAGCCGGAGCATCAGGATGAACTCGTCGGTCTGCGGCTGTTCGACCAGGCGGGTCACCCCGTCCACAAGCGCCGGTTCCGGCTTTCGGTATCCCGCAAGGTACAGCGAATTCGAGATGAGAAAGAGCGCCACCGCCGAGCTCGCCTTGCGCATGAAGGTGAAGAGTCCCGAATACACGCCCTCGCGCCGCTCGCCGGAGCGCAGTTCGTCGACGTCGGGTATGTCCGGAAACATGGCGAAGACCAGCACGCTGAAGCCGGCGCTCGCCACGCCCAGGCAGCCGGCGAAGAAGTAGACGATCACCATGGAGGAATCCGGCCCCAGAAAGAAGCTGAAGCACATGGCGACCATCCAGATTCCCACGGCCATCATGTAACCGGCGCGCTTGCTGGTGACGCGGCTGATGTAGTCGAAGACCGGCAGGAAGGCGATCTGCACCACGAAGAGCGCACCGAGCACCACAGTCATGTGCTGCTGCATTTTGAGATAATACGTGACGAAGTAGATCATTACGGCCATGAGCGAATCCATGGAGATGAAGGCGAAGATGTACATCATGAGCACGCCCCGGAAGGAGCGCACGCGGAAGGGCTCGATGAAGGTGGTGCGCGCGGTCTCCCTGAGGTTCCACGGAGGGAGCTCCCCCTGGAATTCCTCGCGCTCGAAGGTGGCCAGGAAGGTCAGTATGTAGGGCAGGCCGAAGAACAGGCCGAAACAGAGCGCCATGACCATGTACCCGGTCCGCTGGTCGCCGAAGGCCTTCACGATCTCGAGCGGGAGCACGGCGCAGAGGATACCCGCGATACCGGAGAAAACCATGCGGAACGTGGCCAGAGACGTGCGCTCGTTGTAGTCGGCCGTGAGCTCCGCCGGAAGCGCGTTGTAGGGCACCATCACCATCGTGATGATGGTCGAGTAGAAGATATAGGCCAGGATGACGTAGAGAAAGCGCAACGCCTCGCTCTCGAAGGCCACCGGGTACCACATCATGAAGAAGGAGATAACGATGAGGATCACCCCCGCCAGAAAGTAGGGCCTGCGCCGGCCGAAGCGGGTGCGCGTGCGATCGGAGATCATGCCCATGATAGGATCGGTGACGGCGTCGTAGATCTTGCTTACCAGAAAGACGACGCCCGCAAGCGAGGGGCTGATCCGGACCACATCGGTGAGAAAATACAGGTAATAAAAGCCGATGATGGTCATGGCTCCGCCGCCGTAGAGGTCGCCCATACCGTAGCCGATTCTGGTGAGGAGAGAAAGCTTTTCGCCGGTCTTTTTCATCGCGAATGTCCTCCGTGAAGTTCTATGGCCTCCTTTCGCCCGCTTTCCGCCGAACGGTAGAGCGCGAGCACCGTGGCGAGAGTCGGCAGAGACCGGGCCGCCTCGTTCTCATAGGGGACGCCGTCGCGTACCCAGCGGACGAAGCCGATGAGGTTTCGCTGGAGCGAGAAGAGCCCCGGAAAGGGCATGGAGTAGCGTTTCTTTTTTACACCCAGCAGTTTGAGC
>CAZVEG010000202.1:0-4607 GCA_964625625.1 uncultured Leptospirales bacterium
GGACATGGACGCGCTGTTGCTGACGGCCCAGTCACCCATGATCATCGAGGGGATGAAAGGCTACACGCAGGGTAACTTTTCGTCGACGACCCTCCCCGTTTACATGGAGGCGCTCAAGGGCGTCGCGCTCTACACCAAGATCCTCGACCGCAATCCCAATAACTACAACAAGCTCAAGGAACTCATCGACTCCGACACCGACTGCAAGGAGGTCGAGTCGATCGCGTTCAACATGTACAGAAAGATGCACGGCGTCGATCCCGACTCCTACCAGGAGAAGCTCGCCGCCTTCGAGAAGTTCGAGCTCCTCTTCAAGGAGGCGGTCAACAAGGCCTCGGTGAGCAACTCGATGCGTTTGCTCAAGAAATACCTGCTCATGTCGGGGAGCCTCGACGAGGTCAAGGTCCGCAACCGTTTTTCCGCGGGCAGCGCCGACTTCGCCAACGACGTACAGAACTTCGTCCAGCACATCAAGCTGGCACACGAAATGGTAAAAAAGGGCAAATGCGAGATATCGAAGGGCCTGAAGGGCCGCGATATAAACATCTACATCATAAAGACGTCGTACCTGCTCTACTTCTACTACACCCTGGCCGGCAATCCGGACCTCGCCGAGTACTACGGCAGGGTGCATTCCAACTACAAGAAATACTTCATCATCCGCGAATGACTTTCTCCGCCGCTGTCGCTTCGTCGCTCGATCAGGAAAACGCCGTCGGAGCATGCCTTCGCCGCGCACATCCTCCCGTGTCCGGGCTGAAGCGCCACCCATGAGATCCGCCGACTCCAGCCACGACTCGCCCCTTGTGCCCGGCGCCGACTCGCTCCGTTTCGGCACGGCCGCGCTGTCCGATATCACCCGGCCCGTCCACGCCATGGTCAACGCGGCCATACCGGAGCTCTGCCGCGCGCTTCCGCCGTCCCAGCGCACCGACGCGGCCCTGTTCCTCATGCGCTACGGCTCCGCCCTTCGCGACGGCGCGCCCGATTTCTTCCGCAATTTCCACGCGCCTTCGTACACGGTGCTGGCCCATATACACGCCTCGCCCGCGGCCCCGCGCCGCATCCCGGACGGGGCGCTCGAGCGCGCGGCTGCCGTCCAGGCCATGGCCATGCTGCTCCATTCGCTCGACGACCACCTCAACGACGGCGAGCTCCCCGCGACGCACCTGGCCCTGCTCATACGAAGCGAGGCCTGGCGCCGCTACCGCGCGGGCATTGTGCTCCTTGCCGACGACGACGCCGCCCTGCCGGCCCTCGCGGAAGACCTCATCGACGCCTATTACCGCGGGGTGACGGAGCGCGAGCGGCCCGATACCCTGGACGCCTACTTGGAGCGGTTCCGCGACGAAATGGCATCGGGGCTCGCCGCGCCGCTTATGCTCGCCCGCCGCTGCGGTTTCAACGATATGGCACTCACGGGTCTTCGCCATATATATGAATGTTTCGGCGTCGCCTGGCGACTCCTCGACGACCTGCAGGACGCGGAAGAGGACTTCGCCGCGCGGCGACGGACCGCGCTCTGCGTGGCCCTGCCGGCCGAGGGTCGTGCTTACTGGGAAAAAGGCGAGCGTAACCGCCTTCGATCGATCATGGAATCCTGTCGCGCGGTGGAGCGCATACGCGGGATCATTCTGGAATTGCTTGAAGACGGGGCGCGTCGCGCCGAAACGCTCGGCATGCCCGGTCTCGCCACGGAATACCGCGCGCTCGCCGGGCCGCTCGCGAGCCTCGTGCCGGTTTCTGTCGGGAGGGCAAAGGCCCCTGAAGTTTATCTCGCCGCCGCGCGCGAGAACCTCAGCATCGAGCTCACCACGCGCTGCGGCAACGCCTGCGCGCACTGCTTCGTCCGCGCCCGTCCCGGCTGCCACGCGGACATGCCCTTCGACACGGCCGCCGCCGTCCTCCGCGACGCGCGGGAAGCCGGTTACCGGAGCGTCCACCTCACCGGGGGCGAGCCGCTGCTGTGGAACGGACTGTACGGCCTGATAGACGAGGCGTTCGGCCTCGGGTTCGAGTCGGTCTATCTCAACACGACCGGCGCGCCGCTCGACGCGGATGACGCCGCCTCCCTGGCGCGCTACGGCAAAGCCCTGGCGCTCTCAATCAGCCTGCAGGGCCCGGACGGGCTCAACGACCGCCTGCGCGGCGAAGGCGCCTCGGGCGCGGCGCGGCGCGGAATCGAGCTCGCCCTCGACGCGGGGCTGGCGGTCGACGTGTTCGCCTGCGCGGGCCGAAGCCTGGTGCCAGAGCTCCCGCGCTTCGCCGACAACCTCTTCCGCGCATACCCGGCCGTGCAGAGCCTCACGCTCATTCAGCTCATCCGCACCGTTCGCGGCCCTTCACCGATCGACGGCGAACTGCTCGCCCCCGCCGACTTCATCGCGCTGGTGAAGGCCGCCGCGCTCCTGAATCTCTACGGCCTGCGCGTGCGCGTGCTCGAAAACCCGCTCGCCGGCGCCGTCGCCGCCGCGATGAAGGCCCCGTGGCTGCCGTCCTCACCGCCGCTCCTGAGACCCGGAAGGCTCGCGGTGCTCGCCGACGGCGCGATCGCCCTCGCGCATTCCGCAAGCGAAACCCTCGGTGCCTTCGCGCCGGGAGCCCTCGTAAAGACGCTCGACTCCCCGGAATACCGCGCGCGCGTGGCGCCCGACACCGGGGCCTGTCCCGTCTGCCGCCACGTCGCGCTCTGCCGCGAGGCCGGCATGACGCGCCCCTCCGAATGGTATCGCGACGGCGTGGACTCGCCGCCCTACTGCGTACGCGTGCTGGATCTGGTCACGAAAGGATAAAATCGGGGTGATTGAAAAGCTATTACCTTCATTGGGTTCCAATATAATAAATAGTAGAGTTATTGCTTTACCAAGTGTCATTGCGAGCCCCGGCCTTATCGGGGCGTGGCAATCTCATATAGTATTTGGTTTTCTTGTTAAAACGTGTTGCCTTTTGAGATCGCCATGTCGGCCTGCGGCCTCCTCGCGATGTACATTTTCGTCAGTTACGCAACAAGTCCAATAATCAACAGGCCGGGGAATCAACAAATAAAACACCCATCGCCCGGGGATGAAAGCATGGTAGTATCGGCGCCCTTGCTACTTCCTCCGGAGCGCGATGATGGTGATGTCGTCGTCGGTGAGGCGGTCCTTCTTGCGGCGCTCTCCCTTCATCTCCTTCTTTACGGCCGCGCATATCTCCGCCGGCGAGAGCGTATCGGGCAGGTTTTCGAGCACGCCGCGCAGGTATTCCTCTCCGCGCATCGCGCGGCCGTCGCCGGCGGCGGTCGACATCCTGAATCCCTCGTCGAGGAGTCCGTCGGTATAGAGGAAGAGCACCGCGCCGGGCTTGAAGTCCATTAGGAGCTCGTTGTACTGGACCCCTTTCCTGAAGCCAATTATGGGGCCCGCGGGCTTGAGGCGCGCGACCCCCTGCCCGTCCGACGTGGTGAACTGGGTCGGGTGGCCCGCCGAGGCGAAGCGGATCGTTCCGGTGAAGAGGTCGATCTCCGCGACGCAGCAGGTAAAGACGATGCGGTAATGAGAGAAGCGCGAGCAGAAGCGGTCGTTGAGCGCGGTGAGCATCGCCGAGGGCGAGGCGAGCTCGCCCCGGAGCTGCCCGTACTCGGTCATGATGGTGATGGTGTTCAGCGAGGCGTGGATGCCGTGGCCCGTGGCGTCGCCCAGGAAGACGCGGATCTTGCCCGGCGTGAACTCGTGCACGTCGTACACGTCGCCGCCGATGGCGAAGAGCGGGTCGTAGTCGATGTCGTACTCCACCGAGTCGGTCTGCACCGTCCGGCGCATGAGCCGCGCAAGAAAGCCCTTCGCCACGCCCAGGTCCTTGCTGATGATGGCCTCCCAGTCGCTCAGGCGCCGCACGGCCTCGTCGAGCGCCGCGGCGCGCGCGACCAGCGAGGTTTCCCCCGGAGCGGCCCCCCCGCGCATGAACGATTCCACCCGCTTTTCCATGGAGATCATGTTGCTGATGGCGAGCTGGTTTTCGACACGTGCCAGCACTTCCCGCGAGTTGAAGGGCTTGACGATGTAGTCGTTGCCGCCGAAGGCGAAGCCCTTCACCATGTCCTCCATGCCGCTGCGCGCGGTGACCATTATTATGGGGATGTATACATCGCTGAAGGTCGCGCGTATTCTGGCCGCGACCTCGTAGCCGCTCATACCGGGGAGCATGATGTCGAGCAGCACGATGTGCGGAATGGACGCCTCCACGGCCGCCACGGCCTCCGAACCGCTGGACACCGTCCGCACCTTGTAGCCCTGCCGCGAGAGGACCTCCACCAGTATGCGCAGGTTCGCCTGGTCGTCGTCGACCACGAGCACGCGCACCTCCGAGGAGTCGTCGACGCGTCGCGGGAAACTCACGGCCCCCGGCTCGCCCGGCGCCTCATCATCGGCCCGGGGAGGGGGTGGCAGGCATACCGGTTCGTCCGGCGCGCGATGCATGGTCGCGATCCCCTCCGGCGGACACGGCGGCAGCCACACGGTGAACAGGCTTCCCTTGCCGGCCTCGCTGACGGCGCTGATGCGCCCGCCGTGCATCTCCACGAGCTGGCGCGTGATGGCGAGGCCCAGCCCCACCCCGCCGTGACGCCG
>CAZVEG010000203.1:0-4389 GCA_964625625.1 uncultured Leptospirales bacterium
GGATACATTTATTATTGACAGAGGTATAGTATTTTAGTATATTCTTAACGTTCCGGAGAGATACATCCGGGATCAAGGGACGAACGGTTTTCTGGCCCGGTATTCATTTACGGGCTAAACTGACGGTATTGTAGCGATGCCGCGGTATTACAGCATAAACGAGAGGATATCAATGAACATCACCATCACCAAGAGCGCGCAGGAAAAGCTTCTGGGCATCATGGCCGAGGCGGAGTACAAAAAACCCGCGCTCAGGATCGTTTTTTCGGGCATGGGTTGAGGAGGTCCCCGTCTGGGACTGGCTCTGGATGAGTCGGAAGACACGAAGGACCTGCTTTTCAACAACAACGGGATAGACATACTCGTGGACAGGGACATGCAACGGTACATCGACACGGGGGCGCCGGTTACCGTCAATTACCAGGAAACACCCTACGGGGCCGGGTTCTTCATAGAAAATGGCTCGCGCTGCGGATAAGGAAGGAGGAGGCACATCAGTGGGATCGACACTGTGGCTTGTCGCGATCCTCGTTTTATGGTTTGTCATGAACAAGTGGGTGCTGCCGAAGCTCGGCGTACCCACCTGAATGGCCCCCCAGTGTTCGCTGGAGCGCGAACAGAAACCGCCGGAGAAGTAAGCGTTTGTAAGAGATAACGTGAATGTGTAAGTGACGTAATGAAGGAATGCGTAAACAAATGAATGCGCAAATACACATTCGCGCATTCATTTGTTTACGCGCCTCCGGATTTCATATCCGCATTCACGTTTTCACTCCCGGTGACACGCCGGTAAAAACATCCCAAAAATCCTATTGACAATAACTCCCTTTCAGGAAAAACTATTATGCTGGTATTTTAACGGAACGGTTTGCACATAATAATGAAAAAGTTCATCTTGTTTTCCATATTGATACTCGTTGCGACCGGCTGCGGCGGCGGCGGCAGCGGTGACGATTCGACCGGGTTTACGATTACGCCGGGGAGCGTGACGGAATTTATTATTCCGGATAAAAGCCATAATACCACCTTCAGCGCCGGATCGAGCACCTGCGCCGCCTCAGCTTCATGCTATTCAATCGTATTCGTCGGTACGGTGGACGGTACGTCTTATGTGGGGATTGCCATAAGCAACAATCCATCCGCCGAAAACTACAAGGTGATGATTTATCTTCCGGGCATGTCGTCCGTTCCGCTGGGAGACTTCACATTGACCCCGGCGAACTCGACAATCAAGGTAGTGCGCAACGGAACCCCTTACACCGGGCAGGGAGACGACATCACGCTGAATTTTTCCGCTCTCCAGACCAACAAGACGTACATAATCACCGGCGGTGTGGATAATTCAGTGGTTGTGGGCGGGCAGACACTCACGATCAATTCAATCGTCGCATACAAGGCAGGCAGCTAATGGTCACCATAATCGGCAACAAGATCATCATCGACAGCTCGCGCGCGACGCTCGACGATAAGTCCTCGTTCGAGCAGGCGGTCAACACAATCATCGAGGATGGAGCGACCGAGATCGTCGTGGACCTCAGCAAAACCGTCTATCTTCCCTCGGAGCTTCTGGGCTACCTCATGGGCAAGAAGCGCGCCCTCATGGGAAAGGGCATGGACATTAAAATCATCGCCATCAGCGATCCCCTCAAGCGGGTTTTCGACGAGGCGCGTATCAGCGGCTTCCTGGGCGTATAGAAGCGACAGCCGGACGAATCAGTTCTTTATCCTTCCCAGTACCGAATCCACGTCGATACCGTAATTCTCGAAGATCACGTTTCGCGCCAGGTCGCGCTGCAGCAATGACACGTTGTAGTCGACCAGGCTCTTGAGCTCGGCCTGCCTCGCCTGTATGTAGCCGTCCAGCGCCAGCTTGAGCTGGATCGCGCTGTACCGCCCCAGCCTGAACTTGCGAAGCACCCCGTTGTAATAATTCATCTGATATTCGCGCGCCTCCTTCGTCTGGACATAGACCTGGTGGAGCACCGCGCACTGCTTGACCGCGGAATCGACCTCATCGCGCACCTCCTTCTCGAGCTTTTCAAGGTCCAGGGCGGCTTTCTGGTAGCTCACCCGCGCGTTGCGCATGCGCGCGTCGGCCTCGCTGTTTCCGAGCGGATAGGTGACCTCGAATCCGGCCGAGTACTGGCGGTTGACGTCGTTGAAGGTCTGCCCGTAGGAGTCCCTGTTGTAGTCGACCGTACCGGCGCCGAGGTTCAGCTTTACCGATGGAAGCTCGTTATGCGCGGCGGCGCGGTACTCGAGCTCGGCGTTCTGCACCAGGGTTCGCTGGTTTGCCAGGTCCACCCTTTTGAGCAGGGCGTCGCTCATGGCCCGCTCGAGCGGGATGTCGGGCGGCCTGGTGCTGAAGGTCTGCCCCAGCTCGAAGTCGGTTTTCCCGTCGAGGTTGAGTATGCGCAGCACCGCAAGGCGCGCGTCGTAGACGGCCTTTCCGGTGAGGTCGAAATAGTTCTTGCTCTGCAGAACCTTGCCGTTCCAGTCGAGGAGCTCCTCCTGCTCGGCGAGCCCCAGCCCGAGCTTGCGGCCGATCAGGTTTCTGATTTCCGTCGTGCTCTCCAGGTTGATGCGCGTGGTGGTGAGGGTCTCCTCGGCCACGGCAACGTTCCAGTACCCGACGAGCGCCTGGACGAGCAGGTTCGAGAGGTACTGCTTAACGGCGCGGCGCCTGATTTCCGCAGCGTTCGCGATCATGCGCTCGTTCAGCCTGTCGTTCAGCCCGAAGCTGTTCTTGAGGATCTCCTGGCTGAGCTTTACCATCACCGCGGACTGGTAGCCCTCCCCCCCCATATCGATGGTCCCGATGGGCGCGGGCATGGTTATCCCGGCCCCCTTGATATTCTGATAGAGTCCGGAGAGGCTGAGCTGCAGGGTGGTGCCGGTATTGAAGCGCCTCGAGAATCCGACCTCATAGTTTTTCTGCGTGGTCTCCGTTCCCTGGAACGTCGACACGGGATTCTCCGACGGGGTTTCGACGACGCCATAGCCGCCCTTACCGTATGCGTATGTGTCATACAGCGCCTGGTATTTACGAAGATCGGTGTCCGAGGCGCGATACTCGAGGAAGGCCTTCTTTATGTCGAGGTTCTGCATGAGCAGGTATTGCAGAACCCTGTCAAGCGTGAGTTTCAGTTTCTCGTCTTTCTTGATCTGCCCGGCCAGGCCCTCCGCCTCCTTGAGGGAAGTCTTCCCGGCGGGCGACTCGACACCCTGCCCGTAAAGGGGTGAAAACACGAGCAGTGCGAGCATTACGACAATCGGTCCATACGTCGGGTGCATCGAATCCTCCGCGCGGGGAAGCGCGCAGAGGGCCTCCCCTTTCATCAGGCTGGTTCACCACCGCGGCGGCCGGCGCGCGGACGGCCGCGATGAATTCAGAATATGTTCACGGACGCCCGCCCCTGTCAATTGGAAAAGGCGGCCACGAATGGAAAGCTCCATGATGCCGGAAGGGACGGTATGCGGGCCCGGGATTCGCCGGGCCCTACTGGCTGAACTGGGAAAGATAATGAATGATGGAGCCGATGTTCTTGATCATGGACGCGGCGCCGAGCCGGATGGCCTCGCGCGGCATTCCGAAGACCACCGACGAGGCCTCGTCCTGGGCGATCGTCGTGGCACCCGCCTCCTTCATCTCCATGAGTCCGGCCGCACCGTCGGCGCCCATTCCGGTGAGGATGACCCCCAGCGCGTTCTCCCCGACGATCTGGGCGACCGAGCGGAAGATGACATCGACCGAGGGACGGTGCCTGTTGACGGGGGGGCCGTCGTTTATCTCCACATAGTAGCCCGTGTTGTCCTGCCTCAGCAGCATATGCCGGTTCCCCGGCGCGACGAGGGCCATGCCGCGATACAATCGCTCGCCGTGCTCGGCCTCCTTCACATAGAGCTTCGACATGCCGTTGACCCGGTCGGCGAATGCCTTCGTGAACTTCTCGGGCATATGCTGAACGATCACGATACCCGGCATCTCGGCCGGAAGAGAGGAAAGAATCTCGGCGATGACCTCGGTCCCGCCCGTCGACGCCCCTATCGCGATTATCTGTTCGGTACGGATCTTCGCGGTCTCGCCCGTCTTTCTGGGCAGGATGACATCCGCCGTGAATTTCCTTTCCACGACGATTTCAGGCTTCGGCTCATCAACCGGAGCGCGGCGCTTTATCTTGGATCCTGCCGCGGAAACGACTTTTTCGATGAGCTCTTCGGCGAAGCTATCCCACGCCGCGGTATCGTCGATCTGCGGCTTGAGGATGAAATCGACGGCGCCGGCCTGGAGGGCCTTCACCGTGGCGCTCGCCCCCGAGTCGGTGAACGCGCTTACCATTATCACCGGCATCGGCCGGGCGATCATGAGCTTTGAGACGAAGGTGATGC
>CAZVEG010000204.1:0-4293 GCA_964625625.1 uncultured Leptospirales bacterium
AGCGCCCCGGCGCCGAGATCACAACGGTATTTCCATCGGGCGTCATCGATACGCAGTATCCGAACTTGTCATCCGCGCCCGTCAGGTTGTCGGATGCCCTGAACACATGCGATACCACGTAGTCCGAGCCATCCCACCCGTAGAGGAACGCCGCACCCTGAGTGGCGCTACCCAAATTCCAGAACCGCAATCCTACCACGATACGATCGCCATTCTCTGAAACCGCGATATGCCGACCAAACACATCCTGAGTTGTGAATGGCGACGCCTTCTTTATCGGAAGCCCCCATTCCGTTCCATCGTATCGATAAATATAGATCGACCCCGTATACCCATTTTGAGTAGGCGCTCCAATAACGATAATGTTTCCATCACCGGATATCCCCAAACCGAGCCCATATCTATCACCATCGACCACCTCTGCGGGATGAAACTCCTGTGACAACGCCCATTGCCCGCTTAGCTTTTCAAACAAAAAACCTGAATTTGATACCCATGCACCAACCAGCAAGCTTTCTCCATTATCAGAAATTACCAGATTTACGCCAAAATCATGGCTGGTTTCATGCTCAATCGTACTTCGTAAAAGATATTCGGCACCGTCCCATTCATAGATGAATACCGCTCCACGCACACCGCCGAGAGCCCCGATCACCAGCGTGGAAGCGT
Organism: uncultured Leptospirales bacterium; assembly: GCA_964625625.1. Classification (GTDB taxonomy): domain Bacteria; phylum Spirochaetota; class UBA4802; order UBA4802; family UBA5368; genus MVZN01. Next base: position 670 of record CAZVEG010000204.1, read on the forward strand.
CAGGGGTACAGTCCAGCGATTGCCCGAAGTGGTCGTAGCGTGTCGTATTCGGGGAATTGATGATCGTTTCACTCCACTCACCAGTGGAATTTTTCATGTACACATACACCTTTTCATGACTCGCGGAACACCCTGCAAACAACCGCGTTCCGTCGCCTGAAAGCGCAATTGAATTGGTGGTGTAGCCCCATGTGCCGCCACCGAAATACGCGTTGGCGACGGGATCCGACGCCGTAATCTTTTCCTCCACCAGCGGTACGATCGTGTCGGAAACGATCGCCGTCCCTCCCGCCGAGCTCCTGAACTCGCCGTACACGGACTTTATACCATGTCCGGCCTCGATGATCCAATCTTTCGTCGCCGCATACGGCTCCCATCCGCTCCATGCGGACTGATCATTGCTGAAGCGCATTTCAGCGACGTTTTCGATTTCGTTATTGATAACGACATCCGTGGACCGGGAATAGGCGTCCCCGCCGTTGATCGCGATGACGCCGGAGGGGCGCACCAAATCGCCGCCCCCACCCGAGCCGCCGGAGCAGGCGACGAGTGCCGTCAGCAGGCAGAACAGAAGGCTCAAAACGACGCGATTATGCCGGAAAGGGAAACCGAAGATATCCATGATTCCTCGCGAACGGCGTTTGTTCGCCCCCGGCAGGCGGATGGATGGAGGTGGGACGGAGCGTGTGAATACGTTAAGCCTGTTATCCGCGAACTGTCAAGAATATTATCTCTTTACAGACCGCGCCCCGTCTTTCGAGTCAATACACCTCATCATGGCTTCCGATATCGACAGGTACGACAACATCGTCTTCGATGATAAAGAACAGCGAAATCCTGTACGAAATATTTATCGATACGGTATACAGTTCCGACAGACGACCATGGAGCCTGTGCAGGCGTAAAGAAGGATGAAAGGGATTCAACTCGAGGAGCTTGAGTGTTTTTTCGTATTGAGGTATGAGCTCGGGGTGTTTTTTGATAAACCTGCGCGCCCTTTTTATATAACCGTCGGTATACCGTACCTCAGCCACGGGTGATTCTCTTTATATGCTTTTCAACCGTTTCCTTCGTATACCTGCCCTCTTTAATTTCCCGTTTCGTTTCGATCAGCGCGGTTTCGAGCTCGCACTCCCTCAGGCGATTGTACTTCTCGATCGGGAGGACTACATATTTGTTCTTCCCCCGCACGGTCACGACCACCTCTCCCCCGTCGGAGGTCTCTTCGTCGAGGATGGATACCCCCCTGGTTTTAAGCTCGTTTGCCGTGATTATAGTGGCCACAACAGTATCCTCTCTTGTACTATCAATAATACTATTAATAGCATTATTTGTCAATCACAACGCATATACATACGCATTTTCGGAAAACCGCAGGACAAAAATCTCCTTCACCGGAGCCATCGGAGAGTGTTGTATTTTTAACAAGCGATGGCGCGCGCTATTTAAAAGCATCGTGTATTCCATCGGCGTCGATCGATTTGAAAATCATCACTCCACCGCCCCCGCCTCTTTGAGCATCTTTACGATCTCCGTATGGCGGCCCTCCTTCGCCCATTCCAGCGCCGTAACGCCGGTGGCGCTGCGGGCGTTGACGTCGGCCTTCCTCTGAATGAGGAAGCGCGCGGCCGGCTTGTTGCCGAGCATTGCGGCGAAGATGAGCGCGGTGCGGCCAAGGCGGTCCTTCGCGTTGACGTCGGCGCCGCGCGCTATCAAAAACTGCATGACGTTGAGGTTCCCCTGCGAGGCGGCGGACATGAGGACGGTCGCGCCGTTTTTATCGCGCGCGTTGACGTTGCCGCCCCGCGCGATGAGCGCCGTCATGCGGTCGAGGCTCCCCGAATCGGCGGCCTCGAAGAGCTCGCGGCTAATGCGCTCCTCGGCGGCGGTGTCTTTCTTCGCCAGGGTTTTCATTAAATCGGCCGCGCCGGCCTTCTCGGCGAGGATAAAGGCCGTATCGCCGTCGTTATTCTTGATGGTGGCGTCGGCACCCGCGGCGAGGAGTATCTCAACCGTCGATCCGTGTTTGCCCCTTACGGCCTTGAAGAGCGCGGTTTCACCCTTCGAATCGCGGGCATTGAGCCCGGCCCCTTTTGAAACGAGGAGCTTTACCATCGCGTCGCGGCCGGCCCCCGCGGCCTTCATGAGCGGCGTTTCGCCGCGGCTGTCTACGGCGTTGACGTCGGCGCCTTCGGCTATGAGGGCTTCGATGCGGGCCTCGTCGCCCTCGGCGGCCCTGTCGAGCGCCTCGTGCAGAGGGGGTTCTTTTTTACAGAACAGGGATGCGACGGCAAGAGCCATGATGGCGATGAAGACAGTTTTTTTCATGGTATTCTCCTTTGATGTGTCACCGGGGAATCGGGTAATGCTTCGCACACAATCGGGAACATGGCAACCTGAACGTGGTATCCTGAACTTGTGCGATAGACAAGCACTTTTTGAATCCTCCCGCCCTCCGGACCGACCGCTAACCGCCTTCTTCGCGCCCGAAGCTGATCTATCCCGCAGAACAAGGGCTTGCAATCCCTCGTTCCTTTATATCCGAAAGCAATACTTCAACACAATTTACGTTTTTCAACCGCGTTAACATCACGCCCGAAATCTTTCACCGTTTCTCCCCATCGACTCCGGACATCGGCGGATCGAAATTTGCTTTCTCCCGGAACTCTCCGTATATTCATCGATCTTTGAGTTCAGGAGGATGTCATGAAACGACGACGATTCATCCTCGCCGTATCGTTCGTAGCGGTCCTTTCCGTAGGGATGATACAGGCCTGCGGGTACCAGTCCGACACCGCGTCCGTCACCATCAATCTCGGGCATCAACAACAGGCCGCACTGGAGAAAACCTCCATCTTCGACAGATTCCTGGCGTTTATTACCCTGAGCACGCGCCTGGAGGCGGAACCGCCGGCTTTTCCGCAGAGCATATACGCGATACTCCTCACCGTCAGCGGTCCCGGAATGACCGATGTGAACCGCTCGTTCGAGCGAAGCGAAATCGATACGGGCAAGGTGACGATCGATGTTCCGGCGGGCGACGCGCGGACCTTCACCGTGGTGGCGCTCGTTCAGTGGGAGGACGAAACGCCCACGCGCGATTACGGCGGCATCAGCACGGTGAACCTTTCGCCGGGCGGGCAGTCGATCTCGATCCAGATGGGCGACCTGCCGCTTCCGCCCACGGGGCTCAGCCCGTCGCGAACCTCGAACCAGCAGGCGGTACCGTTCAACTATGTTTCCTGGGACGGGGCCGACCCGGGCCAGGTGACCGGCTACAACGTATATCGCGCGGAGAGCGAAACCGGCACCTATGTGCGAATCGGCACGGTGCCCAATCCGGGACCGGCCGCGAGCGCGTACATCGAGGACTACGCCATCAACGAGCAGAACATCTACTGGTACAAAGTGTCCGGCTATAATGTCTACGGCGAGGGCGATACAACATCACCACTACCCGACAACTGGTGAGATGAATCCTCTCAGCCTCCGCGCCGGTGAAAGACGCGTCCTCCTGTCGCTTCACCGGCAGGAGGACGCGCTTTTAGCAGGTCCGGAGGCGTGGATTCGAACGGCACCCGTCCACTGAACGCCGTTCATTTTTTATCGAACGCGGTCCAATAA
>CAZVEG010000205.1:0-4243 GCA_964625625.1 uncultured Leptospirales bacterium
CCATTATAATATCCGGCCTGTTCAGGCCGCTCGCGTCCGGGACGACGCCGATTATCGTATATCCCTTCTTTTTATAAAATTCAAACGGATGGCCGCCGAGGTTGACGATATTTTCAATTTCGTAAAATATATTTGAAGCGTACAGGTCGACCCCGGACAGGCTCGTTTTGCCGAACTCGTCGTCCGTTCCGAGAATTATATTCAGAACATCCCTTTCCCTGGCTATTCGTTCGATTTCTTCCAGCAGTTTCGAACCGATTCCCCGCTTCTGGTATTCCGGTCCAACCATAATCGGGTGCAATTCCCATGTGGTGTTTCCGTACGCGGGCCTCAGGCCGATCCAGCCGGCCAGATCGCCGTTATGGATATACCCGACGGCGATATATTCGCTGTTGCAGCATTCCGTTACCTCGGCTTCGGCGGATTCAAGCGTGTTCCATGAAGTGTCCGTGACGGACCTGGAAGCCTCGAACAATATCCGGGCGGCCCGCTTTTTTACGGCATCCGAACTGGAGGATAAATTGATGAACATACATCCCTCCTATGCGCCTTATTTCGCGTACGCATCATGAAGCAACTCCTCGCGCGAATCGTGAACTCGTGGGAGCGGCCTAAGTCCGCTTTGCTCCCGGAGGCACGGCGATTCGGCACGGACGCCGAACGACGTTCCCGCGCCTATATCCTGACAAACACCTTTTTCCGGTACATGCCATACAGCACCAGCCACAACCCGGAGAGGACCCCCAGCGCGGCGAGAAAACCCGCCGCCGGACCGCCGCTCATCGCGCCGTTCTCCGCGAGCACCGCCTCGGTTACGCCGGTGAGAAGGTACGCCACGATGGAGTTCATGCCCGCCACCCGCAAGGGAAACGCCCACTTCGTGAAGCCCCGGACATCGATCAGCCAGTAGAAGAACGCCAGAAGCAGAAAGCAGATTCCGGCGGAAAACAGCACGAACGAGCCGGTCCAGATGTGTTTGATGATGGGGAAGCATCCGCTCCAGACAAGGCCCAGCGCGACGCAGCCGCACCCCGCCCCCGCAAGGGACAGTATTTTGCCGCGCGGCCCTTTTCCGCGAAGGAGGATGTGTCCCGACATCACACCGAGCATCACCGTGGACGCGAAGCCCAGGCTGCTCAGTATCCAGGTATAGTGTGTCCCGTCCCGGAAGCGTCCGAGTATGAGCGTATCGACGTACATCGCCAGGTTGCCGGCGGGGGTGAGGACGCCCGCCCCGTGGCCGGGCACAGGGACCAGGACCAGAAGCAGCCAGTAGGAGACGAGCATGACGACGATTGATCCAAGCTGCGCGATTATGCCCGTGTTGAGGATGAGCACGGTGGACACCAGGTACCCGGCGGCGATGGCCTGCAGCGTGTTGCTGTAAAAGAAGAACTTCGAAGGATCGAGGCCCAGCAGGTTCCCCTGCGCGGCCATGCCGAGGATCCACAGGATGCATACGCGCCGGAGCGTATGAAGGTAGAGGGAGCGCTTCGAATCGCCCCGGGAGAGACGCTTCGACAGTGCGACGGGCATTGAGGTGCCCACGATAAAGAGAAACAGCGGCATGATGATGTCCCAGGCCGTAAATCCGATCCATTCCGCGTGATCGAACTGCGCCGCCACTCCCCCCGGAAGCGGATTCGTGAACATCATGAGCAGGCGCCTCAACGCCTCGCCGGCCCCGAGTATCCAGAGCATGTCGAAACCCCGAAGCGCGTCCACCGATAGAAAGCGCTCGCCGCGCAAAGAAAAGATCCGTTCCCCGTTTTTCATTCGATTCGTCCCCGCCGGCCCGATATCGGCCGTTACATATGGAGTGGTTGTATCCCGACGAAATACCCGTTTCCCGACGGCGCACGGGTATGCGTGAAATGTACGCATGCCCCTATACCGCGACAGCCCGCCCGGGGATGCCGGTATCAGTTTTCACGCGCCCTGTCATCGCTTTTTCGTTTCCCCGGATGAAATAATCGGCATCGGAATTCACCGCTAAATGATTTGACATCAGCCGGCATGGCACGGTACATATTTCAACCGGACCGGCCTGATTTCCGGGTTTCGGCGTCGCGGACGGTATGCGGCGTCCTCTATTCCAATAACGATCGCTGTACGGGGCCATTATGTATTTCGACTGGTTCACGTGGGGTATCTGGCTCATCGGGTTCATCATTCTTATCGTATGGATCGCCGTTCCGGTAAGGGAATTCAAAAGCCTGGCCCGGCGTCAGCGCGGAAAGAACGATCGACGCGACTCCGAAGGATCGCATTCGTGAACTACGCCGATTTCATAATCGTCTTCGCCTTCCTGGGCGCCATGTTCTGGCTGGGGTCCGTTTTTTACAAATGGGTGGCCAGCTCCGACGATTACTACCTGGCGGGAAGACAGCTCACGCCGTTCATTCTTGCCGCGGTGCTCACCGCCACCAACGTGAATCTCTACAGCTTCATCGGGCAGACCGGCATAGCGTACAGGGAAGGCATATCGATCATATGGCAGACCTGGACGGGAAACATGGCCATGGTGATTTCGGGTCTGTTCATTCTGCCCGTATTCAGACGACTGAGGATAAAAACCATTCCCGAATTTCTCGAAATGCGATACTCGAGGGGAGTGCGAACATTCGTTGCCGTTTTATGGATTTTCCGGCTGACATTCTGGCTGGGCGTGGTGCTGTATACCGCCGCGGTGGCGGCGACGATAATTTCGGGCTTCGATTCCTTCACGGCCTGGGTGCTTGTTTTTTCCGTGGTCGTTATCATTTACACCATGCTGGGCGGCATGTGGTCGGTCGCTTTCACTGATGTAATCCAGTTTGTCCTGATGCTCGCGGGCGCCCTGATCCTTCTTCCCGTTGCCATGCACGCCGTCGGATGGTGGCCCGGGCTGGTTTCCAAACTTCCCGAGGGCGCGCTGACCCTGATCAAAAACGGGGGCGCTTACGACTGGAAGTTCATTCTGGCGATTTTTCTTCTCGGGATCGAGTGGGCCTGCGTGGACCAGGGACTTCTGCAGAGAGCCTTCGGCGCGGAGAGCACCAAATCCGTCGCGAAATCGCTCGTTCTCGCGGGAATCATCACCACCCCCTTCGCGCTGCTGTGGAACCTGCCCGGCCTCGCCGCGAGGATATTATATCCCGGGCTTGAAAACGCCGACACGGCGATTCCGATGATGATCGTACATCTGATACCCAATGTCGTGCTCGGCGTCATCGTGGTGGGGCTGCTTTCCTCCCAGCTGTCCACCATATCGGGAAACCTGAACGGGGTCGCCACCATCTTCACCAGCGACATCTTCGAAAACACCATCAACCGTGCCGCCGGGCAGAAGACCGTGTTGCGCGTCGCGCGCTTCGTTACCGCAGTCGTCGGTATCGGAATGATACTCTTCGCGTACCTGGTGCCCGTGCTCGGCGGCGCCGTAAACGCGTACCTGACGATAATCGCCGTTATGGACATGCCGCTTTTCATCATCGCGGTGGTTTACGGCCTGTTCTGGAAGAGGATTTACTGGCGCGGCGCCGTGGGCGGCTACATTGCGGGAGCGCTCTCGGGAATCATAGGCCAGTTCATTCTCAAATACGATTTCAATCTGACAACCTTCATCACCGCGGGCGTCACCCTGATAGCAACACCGATTATCAGTTACCTCTCCAATGAAAAAAGCGACGACGACAGGGTGAACGTAATCTGGAATGCCCGAAGAATCAGCGAAGAGGAAATCGGCAACAACGACGTGTATAACATAATCCCGGTTACCGTGCGCGGCAGGGTATCGCTCGCCGTACTGGTTCTCGGGCTTGTCGTTTTTGTCGGCGGTGTCGTTTCGGGCGGATACGACTTCGAATATTCCTCGCAAATCGCCGTTGGAGGCATGATACTGTTCTTCGCGGGCGGACTGGCCCGATCGTATTCGAATTGAACTTAACGTTGAATCGCGGTACCCGATGAAAAAGCTGATAATCTCGACTCCGGCGCGCATCTGCCTGTTCGGCGAGCACCAGGACTACCTGGGCCTGCCCGTGATAGCGTGCGCGATCACCAGGAGAATATCGTTTGAAGCTTCACACAGAAGCGACAGAAGAGTGATTGTCGACATGCGGGACATCGGGGCCGTGGAGGAGTTCGATCTCGGCGAAGATATCGTCTATTCGGGCCCGCGGGATTACCTGAAAAGCTCGGTCAATGTATTGCGTAAAAACGGCTTTTCTTTTTCCAGGGGCATCGACGCGAACATTAAAAG
>CAZVEG010000206.1:0-4216 GCA_964625625.1 uncultured Leptospirales bacterium
AAAGCTCGACGAGGACGTTGTGACGGCACGAAGGCGCGGACGTCCGCGCCTTCGTAGCGCGAATCAGAACACGTACACCGCGCTTATGAATATGCCGTAGAGGTAGTCGTCCATCCAGTCGTCAGGACCCGGCATCTCCTGCTCCGTTTCTGTAAAATGCACCCTGAGCCACTGGAAACGCAGCCCCAGCGAGATGATGGGCAGGCCGTCGCCGGGATTGAAGCCGATGGCCGGCTCCACGTTGAGGCCGAATTGTTCCATTCTGGTCTTCGGCATCTGGTCGGTAACACGAATGAATCCGTCTAATCCCGCTCCGGAATCCTCATCTTGATACCGAACATTTTTCTTCGAATCGAATGCGCCAACCATGTACAGCACTGACGTATTAGCCGAAAAGAACACCCGATCGTTGAGCGGAAGCGATATGCCGATCCCCAGCGCCGGCCCGTGGAATGGGGTAACGACTCTCATATCCTGGATATCGATCTCATCGGGCACCATTCCCGGTATGGTCGATCTGACTTCGGTGTATTTGTAATCGGTGGACAGATAGAGGAGCTTGTATCCGGCGAAGACCTTGAAATTGTCGCTAAGCCGATAGCTCAGCGCCGAGTCGATATCTACCCGGAGCGCGTCGAAATAATATCCTCCTGAAACTTCCTGTACGGCGCTGAAATCGCTGAACTTCGACTGCCAGTGCGTGGACTGACGGCCGGCAAGCCCGGCAAGTGAAAACGTGAGGTCGGGCGTGAGGAGCAGGCTGACGATCGGCCCGGCCAGCATGCCGGTGCCGTAGTCGATGTCGTCCATGCCCGAGGCCCCGAGATCCTTGTAGAACGGCCTCCACGCGTAATAACCGGCCTTGGCGCCAAGCAGTACGTCCATCGCGAAGGCGGGCGCGGCGATGCTCGAGGCCATACACAGACACAGTATGAATAGAAGACAACGTTTCATAGAGAACCCTCCAGTTTTTGTATGCCCGCAGAATACACGGGCTGACGAAACAAGTCAAGCATGCGGGCGCGACCGTGTCCGCGCTTTCATGTTCGAGCATGGGCGCGGATGGTACTACGGCGCGAATTCGAATTCGCGCTTTCATCCGTGCCGACGCGCCCCGACGACATGGATACCGGTCCGCGGGTCAGAGCCTGTACATCGCCCCCACGAAGACGCCGTAGAGGTAGTCGTTCATCCAGCCGGTCGGCCCGAACTGGACCGTGTCGATCATCGGCTTGTCGATAAAGCGTATGCGCACCCACTGAAAGCGCACGCCGAGCGTGGCGACGACGTTGCCGACGACCATACCGACGGCCGGCTCCGCGTTGAGCCCCATCTGCTGTGTGGCGTAGGTCCTGCCGGTTGCGCCCTGATTGGTCGATAGCAAATTTATATCGCCCGGAGCGACCGCTTCATATGTTTTTATCTGGTCCTCGGCGAACTTGTGCCGGCTGAAGAGATACAGGCCCGACAGGTTCATGGAGATAAAGAAATTGGATTCAACGGTTCGGGAATAGCCGACCCCCAGCGCCGGGCCATGGGCGGGCACCTGTATGACGGCATCGAGGACCTGGAATCTGTCGTTATTCGGAAGTGCTGGATCCGTACTTAAAAACGATCCGCGCACGGTCGATTCCGTATACTGGTATTTATATCCCAGAAACACCTTGAAGCTCTCCGATACCCGGTAACTGAACGCGGAGTCGAGGTCGATTCGACGTATCTCGCCATAAAAATTCCCGGTGGAGATGATGGTCTGCGGCCCGAAGGGTTTGACGGTGTTTTCATTGTCCCAGTAGGTGGACTGGGTGCCGTACAGCGCCACGGCCGAGAAGCTCAGATCATCGGTTAATATGACGCCGAGCGTCGGACCGTACAGCACGCCACTGCCGGTCTCCAGTTCCTCGACCCCGCTTCCCTTCATGTCCTTGAAGTAAGGCTGCCAGACGAAATAGCCGGTCTTGGCGCCCACGAGAAAATCCACGGCGAAGGCGGGAACGGCGCACCCCGCGACCAGCAGCGACACGACGAACGTGAGTACCCGACGTTTCATAGAGTGATCTCCTCGCATTTGGCATGAAGGCGCGAATACCCATTCGCGCCCGTATGAACGATGACGAGTCCCGAAGACGCTGATGGGTATTCGCGCCTTCTTATATGAGCATGTGCCCAAATGGCGCGAATACGTATTCGTCCTGTTCCCTCGTACCGACACTCCGTATCAACTCATCCCCCCGGCCCCCTTCTCTTCGGCGAAGGGAAGGGGGAGCTCCATAATCGAGCTCCCTGCCACGCCCCCCCTCTCTCGTTCAAAGAGAGGGGGACAGGGGGTGAGTTCCCGCGCCGGCTAGAAACTGTACAGCACGGTCAGGTACACCCCGTACTGGATGTCGGGGGACCATCCGTCGGGCATAAAATCCGCCGGGTCCTTGAACTTGATCCAAGTGTACTGCAGACGCGCCCCCAGGGTTACGACAATCCCCGCGCTGTCGAACAGCCCCCCCACGGCGGGCTCGAAATTGAAACCGACCTGTTCGGCTTTCAGTGAAACAGGGGTGCCGTAATCAATCCCTGTGAGCTGCAATTCCGTCCCCGCCAGATATTCCTTATATTCTTGCTCCTTGATTTTCCCCAGGTTGAACATATACAGCCCCGACAGGTTCGCCGCCGCGAAGAACTGCGATCCCAGCGGCTGTGAAACTCCCAGGCCGAGCGCCGGCCCGTGGGCGGGAATGTCGATCTTCATATACGAGTCATACACCTTATCATCCCCCCCCAGCGGATCATATCGTCGTTCGGTACTGTACATTTCCAACAGGCCGCGCTGGTACTTGTAGCCGGCAAAGACCTTCATCTTTTCGGTCAGGCGGAAGCTGAGCGCGGAGTCGACATCGATCCGTTCCATCTCGACATAGTAGGTCCCGGAAATGTAGTACTGGCCCCCGCCGCCGACCGTCGTGAGCTGGTCCGGCGAATACCAGTGCGTGGACTGTTCCCCGAACAGCCCCGATACCGAGAACGTAACATCGGGCGAAAAGCTTACGCTCATCACCGGCCCGTAGAGGAAGCCGCTGCCCCTGTCCATATCGCTTATAAAGGTCCCTTTGAACTCTTTAATATACGGATCCCACACGAAATACCCGGCCTTGGCCCCCAGCATTAAATCCGCGGCGAAGGACGGCAGCGCGCACCCCGCGACCAGCAGCGACACGACGAACATGAGTACCCGACGTTTCATAGAGTGATCTCCTCGCATTTGGTATGAAGGCACGAAGGCGCGAATGGGCATTCGCGCTTTCCGCGCCCGTATGAACGATGACGCATCCCGAAGGCGCGAATTCGAATTCGCGCTTTCGCATATGAGCATGACGCCCCGAAGGCGCGAATGCGTATCCGCGCTTTCGTATATGAGCATGCGTACGGATGGCGATTTTTCGCGCCGGTATGCGCGTCGAGAGGCCGCCCGGCGCTCCGGGTCCGTGCGTGTGGGCATGTAATCGCTGGCAGTAGACGCGCACGTGACCTCTTTGTATATACGCACATGCGGGACGGACGGCGGGCGCGCGCCGGAGACGAATGCATTGTACGCGCGGGAGCGGTCTGTATATATCGCCGCTCCCCCGAACGGCCCGTCCTGTCGGCGTTACACCAGCACGGTTTCATCCGTCTGTCAACACTTAATCGGAAAAGGTGCACACGGAATAAAATATGTCTTGCGCGCCGCGCCCCTCCGTGCCTATGCTGTGCGCGGCGCGCCGGAGCGGACGGCGCGCTCGGAACTCCATACATACACGATCCAGGAGACAGCCATGCGCATATCCCGTTCACTCAGTTTCGTCGTCATGTTCGCGCTGCTTGCCGGTTGCGGCACGCCGCAGAAGACCCTGCGCCAGGTGCCCAGGGAAAAACGCTCGGGCCTCATGGTGCTCAACTTCAAGAACGCCACGCTCAAAAGCAGGGCCGATGAGTTCGGTCCCTGGGAATTCGGTATCCCTTCCATGCTGATGACCGACCTTGAGGCCATAGGCCTCTTTAACATCATCAGCCGCGAGCAGATGAAGGAGGTCATACAGGAACAGGAGTTCCAGTTGAGCGGGATGGTGGACCCCGACAAGGCGGTGAAGCTCGGCCGCATACTCGCCGCGCGCTACATGCTTGCGGGCTCCTTCATGGAAATGAACGGGAGCCTGCGCATCGAGTCGCGCGTGTACTCGGTCGA
>CAZVEG010000207.1:0-4208 GCA_964625625.1 uncultured Leptospirales bacterium
GCTGGATGGCTTGCCTGGATGGCTTGCCATCCAGCCCGGGCAGGGAGGGGAGCGCGCCGTCCGGGTACGGGAGCTGAATCTGGACGGAAGTGCGGAACGGACTTTTTTTTCCCTGAAACAATTCGCCGATAAAACATATACATTCGTTACGCCATTCACGGTTGACCGTGAAATGATTGAAAGCGGCAAAATCCACGGTATCCATCTGGCGAGCATTGGCGGCAACTGGGAGGTTTTCGTAAATGGACATGTGGTTCATCGCGAATTACATCTCAGGCCCGATGGCTCCATACGAACATGGCGCGGAATGCGGGATGTATTCTTTCCGATAGACCCGCGCGTGCTTCGTGCGGGTGAAAACATCCTGGCTTTCCGCATCATTGGAAACCCTTCCTTCAGCGACACGGGCCTTTATCAGAGCAGCCCCTATTTCATTGATGAGTATTCAAACATCATTGACTTCAATTCGGAATCGATACCACTCGCGTTCATTTTTCTCTACCTGTTTTTCGGTCTCTACCACATATTCCTGTATGTCAGCAGGCGAGTGGAACGGTATAATCTATGTTTCGGACTGTTCGCCGTGGCACTGTTCATTTACCTGTTCATACGAACCCATACGGTTTATAAGATTATTTTCGATACGGGTCTGGTTTTCAGGATCGAGTTGATAAGCCTGTTCACGCTGATTCCCCTGGCGGGTTGTTTTTTCGAACTTATCATCAGAAGATCGGTCGGAATCGTTACGAAGATATATGCCATTTTCTGCGTATTGCTGATTCTTCTCGTTCCGTTCACGCCTCTGTCTTTCGCGCACGATGTTTTGCGTGTCTGGCAGGCTACGGCACTGCTTCCCGTATTCTATTATGCTTTTTTTACCATTGGATACAGTTTCTTACGAAAGGTACGCGAAAGGCACGGTGAATCGATACGCTCCTCCAATCCGGAAAGCTACTGGCAATCGATAGCCGGAACGATCACCGGCACGGTCGACGGCAACCTCGTGATAGGAATGCTGGTATTGTTCTCCACCACGGTGTTCGACATCATCGACGCCGTTTTCCTTTCTCTCGATCTTGTGCTCACCAGGTACGGTTTTTTCTTCTTCGTCATGGGTACGGCGCTGATTCTTGCAAACCGTTTCATTTTCCTGCACAAAAAAGTGGAGAACCTGAATACCGATCTCGAGCGAAAATTATACGAACTCGATGCCGCGAATAAAACGATAAGCGTCTCTGAGGAGAAGTACCGGCTTCTGGTCGAGGGGACGAACGAAGGCATTTTTTCTCTCGATGAAGACTGGTCGTTTGCCACCGCAAACCGTGCTTTCATGAAGCAGATAGGAATTCATGCCGATGACATGGGTGCGCTTAAATTCCAGGATATCGTATACGAAGATCCCCAGGAGAAAAGCGTCATGATACGTCTCGTGGAGAAAAAGCTCGAGGAATTCACGAGCACGAGGAAGCCGTTCAACCTCAAAATGAAGCTAAAATCCTCCTTCGCCGCGGAACCCAGGGAGTTCAACGTTCGACTCGAGTTCATAAACAAAGAAGGGAAAAACGAAATACTCGGCAGAGCTTCGGGGCTTACCGAGGACTCGTTGATGGAATATTTTATTTCCGAGAGACAGAATTTTGCGATCGGGAATTACCTCGTCACCGCGGAGGAATTGAGCCACAGGCTCGTGCGTAACGTGGTTAAATATATGGACCCCCAGCAGGTCGGCGTGCTGCGGATCGGCTTGCGGGAAATGATTATCAACGCCATCGAACATGGCAACCTTGCAGTCAGTTTTGAGGAAAAGTCCATCGAGACGATGAGCGATAACTACATGGAGTTCATTTCGGCCCGGCAGAAGGACCCCGAATATCAGGGCCGAAAAGTCGGTATAGAATTTTCGCTCAATCCGGACAGGGTCGCATACAAGATTACCGACATGGGCACGGGATTCGATCACGTAAAAATGATTGAAAACATTAAAAAGAAAGTGAATTCGGAAATGCTGGCGCACGGGCGAGGTATAACAATGGCACTCAATATCTTCGATCAGATTACATATAACAACAAGGGAAACCAGGTTCTTCTGGTCAAACGGTTCTCCGGGATGCAGGCGCGATCATGATCATGATGGTCAGCGCGCAACCTGGCGCGTTCTTTTGCGCGTGTATTCGAAAACGGCCCCGGTATAAGGCGGCTCCGAGAAACCGGATACAGCCGTTACGTAAATTACATTGTCTAAACGTCCGAAGGCAAGTCCGGTAACATTAGGCAGAGAAGTCTTGATTATCTGAAGCAGATCGCCCTCCGGGCCGATAACCAGTACCCGGGACGCCCCCGAGTGACATACAAAAAGGTCGCCGCCGGAGTCAACGGCAAGCCCGTCAGGACCCGCGTTACGGTCCATACCTTCAGGAGCCGCGGTGACCTCGGACAATCGTATGAATACCCGTTTCCCGGCTAATACCCCCGCGGCTTTCACATCGAATTTGACCAACCGGTTTTCTGATTTTTCGCTCACCAGCAGGCTGTTATTCCGGGGCACAACAGTTATTCCGCCGGGGTCGTTTACCGTAACTCCAGTGGGCTGGACAATCCCTTCGGAATTTATATAGGAGATACGTCCAACAGGCGATCTGGTCCCGGAATGGGGCACGGTGTTTACCAGATATATTCCCCCGTGATCGTCCCGGGCCATTTCCCGGGGGCCCGTCAGGGCGGTTCCTTCGCAGTCTGCCGTGATTCGCCGCGTAATCGCACCGCCTGCACTTAATTCTACAAGTGAATCGGAATCGTGGCATGCAACCAGAAGCTTATCGGACAAAAATGCCAGAGCACGTGGTCCACACCCGGATTCTCGCCAGAGTTCAGTGTTTCCCCTGCCGTCTCTGACCATCACGCGATCTCTGGTATATTCAGTATAGTATAAAGCCTTATCTTTCCAGACGGGATTGTCCGGGTAATATGACGACGTATTCACGATAGCCGTTTGTATGAATGGATTATTGCCTGTACTGATGAAGAAATCATACTGGATCGCAATCAGCGACAGAATGCCCATAATTAAAGCAAGTGCAAGCAGGGTCTTCGGGTGCATGGACTCCAATCCTTCGTATTAAACATGAATTATTACGGGATACGACCCGTCAATGAACGCATTTTCGTGATCCATCGTCAATTGTAAATAAAATTCTTGAACTTTTCAGTCTGATTGTATATGTTAGACCGACTGTTACAAATGGTGACGGGTCGGGATGAGGGCGGTGAAACAGGGAGGTTCGGTCAATGAACATTGAAGTGCTTATTCAAAACATCATCAATTTATTCGTCGTCGCTATAATTATTGAAGCTGCCGTAATGGCTTTGTTTTCAATGTCCTCTTTAAGAGAGGTTGGTTCGAAAAGGCCTGTCGTTGCGACCAGGGATGGAATCATCATTATCGTGAGCTTTCTTCTCTGTTACAAGGTTGAAGTCCTCAGCGTGTTCAGAAAAACCGGAATGACATTGCCGAACCTCATCGATGTGCTGATCAGCGCGCTCGTACTGGCACGGATGACGAACTTCGTAAACAATTTCATGTCACGAATGCGGAGGGACGACTGATCATATTCGATTCCGGCCCGGCGCGAGCATGCCGTCACCGGGTCGATGCGGCGCACGCATAAGGAATCCTACAATGCCTGTCCGGCCTGGGATTGTTCGCGCGCAACCTCCTGGTATTTCGCCAGTATCGCGTTTGTAATGAGATCGCGCGCATCCTGCGTGATTGGGAAAAAGAGGTCGATGAATTCCCCGTTCTTCCTCTTGTTTGAAGGCATGCCGATAAATATCCCCTTGTCCCCCTGGACTATCCTGAGATTCTTGACGACAAACTTGTCCAGGATGGTGATATTGGCGAATCCGAGCGTTTTGCCAAGGTTCTCTTTGGGGAACACTCTCACTTCGGTTATAATCTCATCCATCTCGGCACCACCATTAGTTAGAGTTTTTGTGTATGATGCATATCACATGTAAGTGAACATGTCAAGATAAATATCCATGTCAGGCTCCCGGTAATTCATCAATTATACTACACTAAAATATGTAAGTATATATACCTAATCCAGTGTAAGGGAAACACTTACAGGGGGTGAGCTCAGACCCTGCTCGGCAACAGCCTGAGCCATCCTGTACCACGGGCTGCCCGGTTGAATTCCGACGTTGATTCA
>CAZVEG010000208.1:0-4136 GCA_964625625.1 uncultured Leptospirales bacterium
CCGGCGGTCATCGTGAACGTGATGCGCGGCGGGCCGGGCCTCGGCAACATCGCGCCGGCCCAGGGTGATTATTTCCAGGCCACGCGCGGCGGCGGGCACGGTGATTACCGCACGCCGGTTTTCGCACCCGGTTCGGTGCAGGAGGTGGCGGACCTCACCCGGGTGGCGTTCGACGTCGCCGATCGCTACCGTACACCCGTCATGATCCTGGGCGACGGCATGCTCGGCCAGATGAAGGAGCCCGTGGAGTTCCCCGAACCGCTGGTCGACCTTCCCGAAAAGGAGTGGGCGCTGAAAGGCCGTGGAGAGGGCGCCAGCCGTTACATGGCATCGCTCATTCTCGACGTGATGGAGATGGAGCGGCACAACTGGGAGCTGGTGCGCAAGTACCAGGTCATCGCGAAGAACGAAACGCTGTACGAAGGATATATGCTCGACGACGCCAAAATCGTCGCCGTTGCCTATGGCACCACCGCGCGTATAGCGAAGGCCGCCATAAAGCGTGTCCGCAAGGAAGGCGTCCCCGCGGGGCTGCTGCGGCCCATCACCCTGTGGCCGTTCCCGAAAGAGCCGCTGCAGGAGCTCGCCCGGCGCATAGAGGACTTCGTGGTCTTCGAGATGAGCACGGGGCAGATGGTCGAGGACGTGCTGCTGTCGCTCGAGGGCAGGGGGCGCGTCGCCTTCCACGGGCGGCCCGGCGGCGTGGTGCCCACACCGGTGGAATTCTCCCGCATACTGTACCGCGAGTACCAGCGACAGGTAAAGAGTGAAAAATGAAACTGCTGAACAAATGGCCGTCGTACTATAAGAAGGACGTGGTAAGCCATTACTGTCCGGGCTGCGGCCACGGCATCGTGCACCGCATCGTGGCGGAGCTCCTCGAGGAAATGGACCTGGGGAAAAGGACGGTCTGCGTCAACCCGGCGGGATGCGCGGTCCTCGCCTACAAGTACTTCGACATCGATATGGTCGAGTCGGCGCACGGCAGGGGTACCGCCATCGCCACAGGGATCAAGCGGGTCAGGCCCGAGCTCTTCGTGTTCACCTACCAGGGAGACGGCGATCTCTCCGCCATCGGCACCGCGGAGACGATCCACTCCGCGAACCGGGGTGAGCATATAACCGTCGTGTTCATCAACAACGCCGTCTACGGCATGACCGGCGGTCAGATGGCCCCGACGACACTCCTCGGCCAGAAGACGACGACGACCCCCGGCGGGCGCAATCCGAAATTCGACGGCTATCCCCTTCATATAACTGACGTGATCGCGCAGTTTCCCGGCGTGATCTACGCCGAGCGTGTCGCGATAAACGGTCCGGCCGGCATACAGAAGACGAAAAAGGCCATACAGACGGCCTTCCAGGTGCAGGTGGACGGTCTCGGTTATTCCATCGTGGAAGTTCTTTCACCGTGCCCGACCAACTGGAAGATGACGCCGGAGGATTCGTTCAAATGGATCACCGATGTGATGGCGAAGGAATTCGTTCCCGGCGTGCTCACTGATAAAAGGGGAGGTGCCGCCTGAGATGCTGGTAAAGATACTGTTTGCGGGCAGCGGCGGGCAGGGCGTCCTCACCATGGGCAACATCCTCGGTAACGCCGCGATGATCGAAGACTTCCATGTCACCTATCTGCCGGCCTACGGCGCGGCCGTGCGCGGCGGAACCGCCAACTGCACCATCTGTATTTCCGACGAGGAGATCGCCTCACCCGTGGCCTCGGCGCCGGATTTTGTCGTGGCGCTCAACCATCCCTCCGCGGCCTCGTTCAGCACCCGGCTCGAGCCGGGAGGGCAGATGCTGTACAATTCGGACCTGGTGGGCGAGCTCATCAGCCGCGGCGA
This sequence comes from uncultured Leptospirales bacterium, assembly GCA_964625625.1. Taxonomy (GTDB): domain Bacteria; phylum Spirochaetota; class UBA4802; order UBA4802; family UBA5368; genus MVZN01. The sequence continues at coordinate 1,845 of CAZVEG010000208.1, forward strand.
CATCACCATGTTCCCCGTGCCGGCGAATGAAATCGCGAAGGGCCTGGGAAACGAGCGCTCGGCGAACATGGTGATGCTGGGCGCCTTTATAAAGTTGACAAACGCGTTAAAAGTGGATTCGATATATAAGAGCGTCGAGTACATGCTGGGCGCAAAGAAGAAACTGGTGGAGATCACCAACCGCGCCGTCGAGGAGGGGTACAACGGCTTCCCCTTCGGCAACGGTTCACTCTGATTCAGCGAGGTGAGCGTCGATGCCCATTACCCAGGTGAGCGTTTCGGTCGAGAACAGGCCGGGTAAACTCAACGAGATCTGCGACATACTCGAAAAGGAGCAGATCAACATAAAGGCCATCATGGCCTCCTCGGTCATGAATCCCGTCCAGGTTCACATGATCGTGAGCGACCCGGCGAAGGCCGAGACGGTGCTCCGCGCCAGCGGACTCAACGTGAGCACGCGCGAGGTGATCGCGGTTGCGACGCCCGACCATCCGGGTGGCCTCAACGCGGTGCTCAGACCGCTCATAGAGTCCAGCGTGAACGTCGAGACCCTGTATCCTTTCATCAACCTGCGGGGCGAAGAGGCCATCGTCATCATCGAGGTCGACAAGATCAACGAGGCCAAGGAAGTTCTCAAAAAACACTGGGTGAAGACCTACAGCACCGAGATCTACAAGTCCTGAGCCTTTACGGCACGCGTACATGAAAAAGGCCGACCGGCACCGCCGTTCGGCCTTTTTGCGTGCGCGGGTTTGCGCCTCAGCGGTCGGTGAACTTCGCCTCGCGCTTTTCCAGGAAAGCGGCGATGCCTTCCTTCTTGTCGGCCGTTTCGCAGAGCTCGCCGAAAAGCTCCCGTTCGAAGCTCATGGCCTTCATGAATTCCATGGCCGGTCCCTCGCTCACCGCGCGCAGGGCGTTTTTGATCGCGCAGCGGCTGCGCGCGGCTATCGCCGTGGCCAGTTTCTTCGCTTCCTCCACCACCTGTCCTTGGGGTACCGCACGGTTCACGATGCCGTAGAGCTCGGCCTGTTTCCCCGAAATGAAGTTCCCCGAAAGGATGAGCTCGAGGGCGCGCCCCTTGCCGACAAGCCGCGCCGAGCGCTGGGTGCCGCCGTAGCCGGGGATGATGCCGAGCTTGATTTCCGGAAGGCCGATCTGGGCGGTCTCGTCGGCCAGACGAATGTGGCAGGCGAGCGCCGTTTCCATCCCGCCCCCCAGGCAATAGCCGTTGATGGCCGCGATATAGGGCTTGTCGGAATTCTCTATCAGGTTGGTCATCTCCTGGCCGTTCTCGAGGTAGGAGGCGCCGTCCTTCTTCGTGTTTTTGGGTACGAACTCGTTGATGTCGGCCCCGGCGATGAAGGCCTTGCCCTCGCCGGTGAAGACGACCGCGCGCACCGCCGGGTCGGCGTTCGCACGCTTGATCGCGTCTTTTATGTCGGCGAGAACGCCCTGCGAAAGCGTGTTCATGGGCGGGTTGTTCACCACCATCAGCGCCACGCCGCGCTCGTCGACGGTGTAATCGCAGTATTTCTTTTCCGTGCTCATGGATGGCCTCTCATGTGGTCGTTGTGCCCGCCGCCGCGGCGCGGGCCGATCGTTCCGGCGATCGGGTTATATGTTAACCGCGGGAGCGTAATGTCAAATGTTTTATGCGGTTTGCGGCAGGGGTTTGTAGTAGGGGTCGCATATATGCGACCCCTACTACAACCCCCCCGCCCGGCAATGATTTGACTCCGCGGCCGGGTGCTGCTAGTCTCGTCAGGGAATCATTCATCAATGGAGGGCGGCATGCCGAAAACGATCATCGTGGGCGCGGGAATCAACGGACTGTTGCTCGGCGCGCTTCTGGCGCGCGAGGGCGACGAGGTGACGGTCTTCGAGAAGAGCCGCACGCTCGGCGGACGGGCCTTTCTTCTGGAGAGGGGCGGCTTTGTCGTCGACTACGGCATACACCTTACGCGATTCGGCCCGAAGAGCGCTGTGGCCGCGATCATGAAACGCATCGGTCACGAGGTCCACTTCAGGAGGCTGGGCGTCTCGTTCGTCCACGACGGCGCGGAGATGAAGCTCTTTCCCACCAGTCCCGGCGGTATCTTTAAAAGCGGCCTCTTCACTTTTGCCGAGAAGCTCCGCATTATCGGCCTGCTCCTGGCCATCAAACGCGGTCGCTTCGACGAGCTCATGGACGTGTCGCTCGAAGACTGGATGCGCGAACACGGCATAACGGGCGGCATTCGCACCTACTTCGAGCTCGTAAGCGCATCGGTGATGGTATGCCCCTTCGTGGAG
>CAZVEG010000209.1:0-4124 GCA_964625625.1 uncultured Leptospirales bacterium
CGCGTTCTTAACATGCCCGAGATGGACGGTTTATAAATAAATCAATATCCTTCAGCGTGTCCATCGGGACGGGGAGGTCGCATCGTGAATGTGTTTCTGGTTGTCGGTGCCGTTTCCGGCCTGGTCCTGGTCGTGTGCCTCTGGTACTCGATCCTGTTTCCGGAAGAGCGCTGACCGAAAACAATAAACAATCATGCGGGGGTCGATATGAATTATTACGATTTCCCGGCCGGGATCATGTTCATTACAATTTTAATCGAGTTGATCTTCCTCATGGGTGCTGCCGTTTATGGGAATCAAGATCATCGATTTATTTATTGCGCTCACCGGACTGATGTAGGAGAATACAACATGAAACAATTGCGAATATCGACGACCGTGTCGTGGAGCGGGCGGCCGTCGTGAGAAAGGAGAACTCTCTGCCGGATGATGCGGGCATACCCTCCGACCTGGTGCTGGCCTCCGCGAGCGGGCTCGATCCGCATATCAGCCTCCAGGCGGCCCTGCCGCAGGCGCCGCGCGTGGCCCGGGCCCGTGGCGTGGATACGCCGGTCATCACCGGCCTGGTTGAGAAACGTGCTGAAAAGCGCTACTTCGGATTATTCGGGAACTCGTTCGTCAATGTTCTCGGATTAAACCTGCTCCTCGACGCCATGAGTGCGGGCAGATGAGCGGCGAATATCAACGCCCCGACCCCGACGCGCTCCCTCAGTCCCCGCAGGAGGAGGAGAAGAACAGAGGGAAGCGCGGCCGGCTCAGGATGTTTTTCGGGATGGCCGCCGGGGTCGGGAAAACCTACGCCATGCTCGAGGCCGCCGTAAGGATGGCCCGGGAGGGAGTCGATATAATAATCGGATATGTCGAGACCCGCGGTCGCGGCGAGACTGAAGAACTGCTGAAGGGCCTCGAAGCGGTGCCCCGGAAAACAATCGATTACCGGGGAATGATCATTGAAGAATTCGATATCGACGCGGTATTGAAACGACGCCCCGTCGTCGTCCTCGTCGATGAGCTCGCGCACACCAACGCCGAAGGTTCCCGCCACGCGAAACGCTACCAGGACGTAACCGAACTCCTGGACAACGGCATCGACGTCTTCAGCACCCTCAATGTCCAGCACCTCGAAAGCCAGGCCGACGTGGTCGAGAAAATCACCGGTGTCAAAATCCGCGAGACCGTTCCCGATTCCATCCTCGACCTTGCCGACGAGATAGAGCTTGTCGACCTTCCGCCGGAGGAGCTGTTGAAGCGCCTCGCCGAGGGAAAGGTATACATTCCGGAAAAGGCCGAGCTCGCCGCCGAACGGTTTTTCCGGAAGGGCAACCTGACCGCGCTGCGTGAGATGTCCCTGCGATACGTGGCCGGCCTGGTCGGGTACGAACTTCGCGACTATGCCCGGAAGAAGCGCATCAGGGGGCCCTGGAAGGCCGGGGAGCGCCTGCTCGTGGCGGTGAGCCCGAGTCCCTATTCCGAGTACCTTATCCGCTGGACCCGGCGGATGGCCTTCAATCTCAAGGCCCCGTGGATCGCGCTGTATATCGAAAAGCAGAAGGCGCTCTCGCCGGCGGCGCAGATCACGCTGAATAAAAACCTGGCTCTGGCGCGTGAGCTCGGAGCGGAGGTGATTTCGACCGCGGATGAGGACGTCGTAAGCGGCCTTCTGCGTGTGGCCCGGCGCAAGAACATCACCCAGATCGTAGCGGGAAAGCCGCTGCGGAAGTACCTGTCCGATTATTTTTCGGGCGGGAATCTCATCGATCGGCTCATCAGGCGCAGCGGTGATATTGAAATTCACATCGTTACGCGGCCGGAACCGGGCGGGACAAAGCCGCGGCTGTTCGGCCGTTTTCCCGGCGAACCGAATCTGAAGGAACCGCTCGGGGAATATCTCATCGCCGCGGCCGTCATCGCCGGCATTACCGTCGTCAACCTGTTCCTGGCGATGGTCACCGGTTACTGGACCATCGCGCTGGTTTTCCTGCTTTCGATCGTACTGCTTTCTCTTTATGTCGGAAAGGGCCCCGTGCTTCTGGGTGCGACCCTGAGTTCGCTCAGCTGGAACTTCCTCTTCATCCCGCCCATACTTACCTTTCGGATCGCGAGGCTGGAGGACGCGCTGATGTTCGGTATGTATTTCGTCATCGCCACCGTAATGGGGGCCCTGACCTCGAAGCTGCGGCTGAAGGAGCTGGCGCTGCGCGCGCGCGAGGAACGGATATCGGGCATGTACGAGTTTTCGAGGGCGCTCTCGGCGGCGTTTGGGATGGACGAGGTTATCGGCACCGCGGTATCGTATATCGAGAACAGCTTCCAGTCGAAGGTGACGGTGTTTCCGGCGGATGAGGCCGGGGCGTCGCTGGGCGAGCCTCATAAAAGCGACGGGCTTTCCGTGGGAGACGGTGAGCGCGCTGTCGCGGAATGGGCATTCAGGAATAAAAAACCGGCGGGCCTCTTCACCGACACGCTGTCGGGGGGGAATATGCACTATATTCCGCTCGCGGCCCCCGGGAGGATGGCGGGGGTGATGGGCCTTCGCCCGGACTCCGGGATCGTTTTTTCCATGGAGCAGCTCGGCTTTCTGCAGAACATCTCATACCAGCTGGCGGTTCGCCTGGAGCGCGAGCGGCTTTCGACCATGAGCAGGAAGGCCATGGTGGCCGAGGAGTCGGAGCGTCTCTACCGTATACTGCTGAATTCGATAACCCACGAGCTCAGGACCCCGCTCACCGCGATCAAGGGCCTGGTCAGCACGATGATGGATCCGTCGGTGGGGAGCGATAGATCCACCAGGAACAGTTTACTGAGTGAAACACAGGAGGCCTCCGAACGGCTGATACGTCTTGTGGACAATCTTCTCGACATGAGCCGGATCGAATCCGGCAGGCTCAGGCTCAACCTCGACTGGAACGATATTTCCGATATTCTGGGCATCACCATGGGGAGGCTGGGGCCTCATCTGGAGAAACACCCGCTGACGGTGAATTGCCCGGACGACATTCCGCTTGTACGGGTCGATTACAACCTGGTGGAGCAGGCGATTTATTGTATCATCCATAACGCCATGGTGCATACCGAAGAGGGCACGCCGGTAAGCGTTTCCGTATCCGGGGCCGGGGACGGCGTTACGATCACCATAGAGGACGAGGGAAAGGGGCTGCCGGAGGAGGATATACAAAAGCTTTTTGACAAATTCTATCGGATAGAGCGGACTCAATCCCAGGGAGGACTCGGCCTCGGGCTGTCCATCAGCAGGGGGATCGTGGAGCTCCACGGGGGGAGCGTTCGCGCGGAGAATAAAGCGACCGGCGGGGCGAGGTTTGTCATTTTTCTTCCGGTCGAGATGAAGGAAAAGGCGGAATGAAGCATTGATCATGGAAACTGAAACCATACTCATCATCGACGACGAGATACAGATCCGTCGCTTTCTCAGGGTGGGGCTCGAGAGCCGGGGATACCGCGTTTTCGAGGCCGAAAGAGGTGAAGACGGCATAACCCTCACGGTCATGAAAAAACCGGATATCATCCTGCTCGACCTGAACCTTCCGGATATGAGCGGAATCCAGGTGCTCCAAAAACTGCGGGAATGGTACCACGCGCCGGTGATCGTGCTTACGGTCCGCGAATCGGAGCATGACAAGATCGAGCTGCTGGACAACGGCGCCGACGATTACATCACCAAGCCCTTCAACATGGGGGAGCTGCTCGCGCGCATCAGGGCCATCCTTCGCAGGATAAAGCAGGAAACCGATGAGCCGGTCTTCGCCCATAACGGCATCGCCGTCGATTTCTCGAAAAGGACCGTCACGGTGGACGGGCTTGTCGTGAAATTCACCCCGCTCGAATACGAGCTCCTCACGCTTTTCGTCAGGAACCCGGGAAAGGTGCTGACGCAACGCCAGATCATGAAGGAGATATGGGGTCCGGGGATGGAGAGCGAGACGAATTATCTGCGCGTGTATATCGCGGCGCTGAGAAAGAAGCTGGAGAAGGATCCTTCGCGGCCGGCGATCATAGTCACGGAACCCGCGGTGGGATACCGCTTCGTGGTCGATTGACCGGACGCCCCCACGTTCAGCCCTCGCCCCGGTGCTCGAGGTCCAGCCTCTCGAAAAAGCCGACCATGA
>CAZVEG010000210.1:0-4109 GCA_964625625.1 uncultured Leptospirales bacterium
CACGGCGTGCCTGGCGAAGGTCATCGTTTTGCCGACGGCCACGCCCACGATCAGTTCCGGATAGAAATTGTTGGCGAAGAAACCGCCGGCAACATCTCCCGCCGCGTAAAGCCCTTCAACGGCATTTCCCTTTTTATCCAGGACCTGAATATTTTCATTGATGCGAAGCCCGTCCATCGTGGTAAGCAGCCAGCCCGCATTGGTGATGCCGTAGTACGGCGGCTTTTCCAGGGGAAGCAGCGCATGGGGATCCTTGCCGAAATCGCCGTCCTTGCCGAGCCGCGCCATCCGGTTATAGCGCTCGACCGTGGCTTTGAGCTCTTCAGGGGGCAGCTTGAGTTTCTTCGCCAGGCCCTCTATGGTCCTCGATTTCTTCAGCATCCCCTTCATCTTCATCAGCATCATCAGGCTGAAATTCGGCAGATACCCCATCCCCTCGAACGTTCCGGGTTTGCTTGTGCTCGGCACCATTCGTGAACAACCGATGGTATGGAAACTCTTCACCTGTTTCCAGTAATCGGCGTCCCAGATGATACAGGACACGCCGTTCTTCTCGTTCTGCAACGGGTAGAGGATGACGTCGTAGGGAACGGATTCACTGCAATAGCGCTTCCCGTCCATATTGACCTTCAGGAAGGGCTGGCTCGCGAAGAAAAACGAATCGAACGTGGCGCCGCTCTTCATGGGAAAGCCCGCTCTGCCGCCCGGTTTCGCGGGGCCCCGGTCGAACACCATGGCCGACGGATACTCGTCTTTTTCTCCTCCGGCCCACACTCCCGCCTTTATGCCGTCGCCCTCGTTTCCTTTCTGTATGTACCGGAGCGTGGACACGGACACGGCCTCGGGGTTGAGTTGCGCGAGCCACTCCTCGTTGGCCACGTAACCGCCGGTGGCGATCAGCACGCCCCTGCTCGCGTTGATCCTGATGTATTTTCCGTTCTTCTTCCTGGCGATGACGCCGACGGCCCTGTTACCCTCTTTGACGACCTTTACCATGGCCGTGTTGAACAGTATATTGACGCCGTAGCTTCTGGCCTTTTTGAGGAAAAACTTTTCCAGCACGTACACGCCGGCGTGCATCACGGCGAAAGGCCCGCCCTTGCGGAAGGGAACGAGTAACTTTGTGTGCGTGGGGAAGGACTTGAACGGCCCGTGATGGCCGTGACCCACGTCGTATTCGGCCACGTGTTTGATGCCGTATACCGACAGCTCGTCGGCCAGAAAATCGAAGGTGGCTCCGCTTTCATCCGCCCAGAGCCGTACGAGTTTCTCATTGACCCTGTTGGACCCCAGGTATTTCGACGGCCCGAACCGGGGACCGTATACCCCCCCGTTTTCCGTGCACCTGGCCCCGTAATTCACCAGTTCGCGCACGATCTCGTCCCTGTCGATCCGGGCTTTCTCGCCGACCGCCTTCTGCGCCCTGGTGTCGACCGCGCCCATGTAGGGCTTGATCAATCCCATCCTTTTGTCTTTCTCGATGACGATGGTCTTCGCTCCACGGCTCCCGGCGACGATGGCGGCCGCCATTCCCGCGTTACCGGCGCCGCAGATGAGTATTTCGGTTTCGATCGTTTCGGTGATGGCGGATGCTGGAATCTCCGGCTCCGGCCCGTACCACGGGCCCCTGCCGTCAGATGACTGTGATGTCTTTTTCATGCTTTCCTCCTCCTAGCGGACCACGTAATACACGACTTCGAATTCCTTCGGCAGCCCGCCGCCCTCGACCGGCATGCTCTGCCCCTTGCCGAACACGATGGCGGTACCGAGCCACGCGTACCGCTCGTCCGCGGTTTCGAAACGGACATGCGAATCCTTTATTTCGGGGCCGAGCATGAAGCCGGTGATGGAAACGGCGATTTTCGCCCCGTCATCCGTGTAAATCGTTCCGCGGACATCGATGTGCCCGACCATATCCGGACGCATCAGAAAATAGTCGATACCCTGCATTTTCCCTTTAATGAGCCCCCCGCTCAACTGGCCTTCGAAGCCGACATCGAAGCGAAGACCGGAGGCCGTCGGCCCGTACTCCACCAGGTCTGTGACCCTGGCTTTCATGTGCATCAAAGTTTCGACGTGATCGGCGGATGCAATAGAACTGGACATTTTCTCACCCCTTCAACCGTAGATTTTAGATTTTTGTGTTCCATATATACTAGGCCTTGGCATATAATGGACACGCGACACATAAGCTACATTTATCTCTTATTTGACAACTGTCAATTATTATGCTTGCAATTATACCGCTCGATGATACGCTCGATATGCTTACGCTACAGAATACCGGGGAATGGTGCATATAATGAAGCAGGACAAACGCTCGAAGCGAACAAGGGCGTGGCTTCTCGAGACGCTCCTGGAACTGATCGAGGAAAAAGAGTATTCCGAAATAAGCATCACGGAACTGACCGAAAGGGCCGGCGTCGCGCGGCAGACCCTGTACCGGAACTATACCGGCATGAACGATATTCTTCTGTCCAGGATGGATGAAATTCTGGATGAATACATGGCACTGGTCCGTACGAACCTGGAGATGAAGAACGATCCGTACTGGGATTTCGAGGTGAAACAGCTTGTGTACCTGTGGCAGCGGAACGAGGCGCTTATAAAGGCCCTGCAGAAGGCGGGCCTCGCGTTTCAGGTGCTGGAAAAGCTATCGGGTTTTTTTTCCGTGTTCCACATGAGGGCCCAGAACCTTACGGAGCTCGATGAAAAGCACCAGTACCTGGTGTACTATCTCGCCGGGGGGGTGTACATGGTCCTGAACAAGTGGTTCGAAAACGAGATGAGCACCCCGGTGGAACTGCTGACCGACCTGTTCAAAAAGGCCGCCAATAACATAAACGCGATCGCCGAGGAATACATCGAACGCTGAGACGCCGGGAACCATATGCCGGGATGAACGGGCCGCATACCGGTAAGGGCGGGAAGGCCTGCCGCGCCTGCACGGCACTCGCCGAACGGCCGATGACGGGCGCCGCATATCACTCACCGGCGACCATTACGACCGCAGTAAACAAGCCCCACCACCCCACACGACGTTTTGCTCATGCGATGCCGCGACAGTCCCGCCGCGGCGACAGGTTCAATTAAACTTGACATTTCGCCCATCAAGAGAATAGTTCCCTGGAATCCGTGGGTGATCGGTGGCGTACATTCATTCATTCAAGGTGATCACATGAAGCTCCATCTGAAATTCATGACGGCAATCATGCTTATCGCGGCGGCATCCGTTTTCGTCGCATGCGACGATGGCGGAGAAACCCCGGAGAAAACATATAACCTCAGGGATACCGGCCCGGCAGGCGGTTTGATATTCTATATAAATCCCGACGCGGCAACGGACGGCTGGAAATACCTCGAGGCCTGGACTGAAGACGAGATTGCTTTATATAATTGGAAAGATGATTACACCACAACCCCCGGAACATCCGATGCTTTTGGAACAGGATACGCCAATACATATACCTGCATGGTCGGGACCGATCATCCGGCGGCCGAGATTGTAAGGAACGCACACCACGGCGGCTACAGTGACTGGTTTCTGCCGAGTCTAAACGAACTGAAGGAGATGTGCTGGGTGCTGCACAGCAGACGATGGAATGGCGTCGGGCCGGAGGACAATCCCGCATATGGCGCCGACAGAGTCGGCGGTTTCAATGAAGGGTTCCACTACTGGAGTTCGTCTGAATACAATGATAACTACGCCTGGAGCGTGACATTCAGCAATGGCTGCCCGTACAGCGATCGTACCAAGTACAGCTCGGAGCTGGTCCGGGCCATCCGGGCGTTTTAACAATTATGAACGTCATTTCTGGATTTAATTACTCTCCGTACTATTTGATTTTATTTTTTAGAATATTTCTCCATTGGCTTAACATTTCTTTCCAGCAAGTCAATCAATTCCAATAATCGCTTATTTCTTGTATCTTCTTTTTTTGGTTCAAAATATAAGCCTGCAAATTGCTTTCTAATCGATTTCGGCATTTTACGATAGTTCGCGGCAGCTTCTTTGTTATTCGCGATTTTTGATTCGAACATCTGATATTTTTCTCCTGTAATCGTGTTATCATCATTCGAATCCCATGAACCATCTTTTTTAGATCGTT
>CAZVEG010000211.1:0-4003 GCA_964625625.1 uncultured Leptospirales bacterium
CAGCGGATGGCACCGCATAGCCCTTCGGCTCCGCCCCACGTTCACTCCCGCATCCCGCGAACGAGGTGGGTACGAGGCGGGAGCGGAGCATTACCGGAACAGTACCGGAGGAGCGCACCGGGAAGGGCCGTACCGCGCCGCCGCCGCACGCTTCGGGCGCGCCCGGAACGCGGAGCGCGTACGGGCCGCGAACCCTCAACGGGCGTTTCCACCGCCGTTTCGACCGGGGAAACGCTTTCGGCAAGGTCCCCGCGCAGGAAGGCGGCCATAAAGGCGTTATACCCGCTCCGGTGCCGCGCCCGGCCCCGTGCGCGCCAGGCGTCCTTTTCGCCCCCGGACAGGGAGCGCCAGGCGGCGACGGCCTCCCCGAAGGCGGCCCGGCGCGCACGCTGGGAGTCGGTCTTCGGGTCGCGCGGCACCACGTAGCGGCGGGCGCAGAGGATGTCGTAAAACCGGTAGAAGACGATATCGCCCATGCGTTTGCCGGCAAAGGGGGTGGGGTCGTTCAGCGTCACGATCATGTGCTTCCTCCGGGAGCGTTTTCGGCTGCTTTAGTATATATACGATTTCCGGCGGCGGATTGTTAAAAGTTTTTTCGGACGTGATGATTTTTTTCGTAAAAACACCACCCGCCGCCCCGGGCCGCAACATCCGGCGCGTCCTCCGTGGAGTGTCCGTAATCGCGGAAGCTGCATGCCCGCACCCCCGGCGCGCGGCGGCCGAACGGGCCGGGATGCCCCGGGCATACTGCGAAGTTATTGTATTGCTTTATCGTACGTTAAAGAGTATGTTGTATCGGTGGCGGCGTTCGATTCGGACGCCGCCGCGCGCGGGTGAGACGGAATCAACCCCGGAAGACGTCATCGAACCGGGATCAAACAGAAAGAGAGGATCGGCAATGGGAGACAGGGGCGGAAAGAAGGACAAGGCGAAGCACGACAAACAGGCGCAGGTCAAAAAAGATTCCAAAAACGACGCCGTAAAGAAAAACCTCATCAGGCAGACGGGGCAGGACAAGACGCCGCTGCAGCGATAAAGCGGCCGTTCCGGGCCCCGTGGCATCCGCGGGGCCCGATGGCTCTATAAAAGTGCCCTCGGCGAACGGGCGGACGACAGGCCCGGGCATCTATTCTGTTTGACACCACCTCGAAAGTACGAAAGGCTCTCCACCATCATCATCCATCACCATAACCCCCACTGGAGGCCGCCCCATGACCACACTGCCGAAACCACTCTGCACGCCGCCCGAAAAGGAGGAGCTCGCCGGAAGGCTCGCGAAGGTCCGCGCGCTCATGGAGAAGAAAAAGCTGGACTGCTACGTGTCCTTCGACCCGGTCAACATCTACTACCTCACCAACTTCGCCAACAACGTGCACGAGCGCCCCTTCATCCTGATCATCAAACGCACGGGAGCGCCCGTCATGCTCTGCCCGCTTCTGGAGTCCAGCCACGTGAAGACGCGCGCCCGCTGCGAGCTCGAGTACGTCACCTACTACGAGGTGCCCTCGCCGAAGGGACAGAACTGGTACGACATTTACAAAACGCTGATCGATAAAAAGGCCCGGGTCGGCATCGAATCGGCGCTCCCCGTGGGGATAGCGAACGAAACCCCGGGCACGCACGTGGTCGACGACCTCATCGACGACGTGCGCCTGGTCAAGACCGAATACGAGATAGCCCGCACCATACACGCCTGCTCGGTCATCGACCTGGGGCACGAAAAGCTCCTGGAGGTCACGCGGCCCGGCGGCATCGAGGTGCTCATCTACGGCGAGGTGGTGCGCGCCATGATGGGAAAGACGCTCATGGAGATACCGACCGCCAACCTCATCGTCTCGAAGTTCGTCGGCGCGGTGTGGCCGCCCACGCTCTCGCACGACCCGCACATCGTGCCCCAGCCCGTCACCGCCATGGAGGAGGGCGGCCCGCACGTGTCCATCGTCACCGCGCAGGTCGACGGCTACGGGGTCGAGGTGGAGCGTACCTTCTTCCTCGGAAAGGCCCCCCAGAGCGCGCGCAAACCCTTCGACACCATGATGAAGGCGCGCGCGGCCGCATACGCGCTCCTCGAACCCGGCATGGTACTCGAGGAGATCGACAAAGCCGCGCGCAAGGTCATCATCGACGCCGGCTACGAGAAGTACATCCTGCACCGCACCGGCCACGGCCTGGGCATCACCGGGCACGAGGCCCCCTACGTGGCGCTCGGCGACACCAGAAAGCTCGAGCCCGGCATGCTCATCAGCATCGAGCCGGGAATCTACATCCCCGGCGAGGGCGGCTACCGGCATTCGGACACGGTGCTCATCACCGAAACCGGCTACGAAAGGCTCACCACAACACCCGACACGCTGGAGGCGATGACCGTGGCCCTCTGAGGGCGAGACGCGCACAATAAAAACACAACGAGGAAGCCATGGCATCGACACACAGGGAAGAAGCCGCGCCGCCCGTACCCCGGCGCACCGCGGTGTTCACGCTGACCGTCGTCACGCTGCTCTACGTCATCAACTACATGGACCGCATGGTGCTCTCGGCCACCCTGCCGCTCATCAAGGCCGACCTTAATCTCACCGACACCCAGTGCGGCTGGCTGGGCACCATCTATTTCGTCATCGTCGCCGTGCTCACGCTGCCGGCCTCCATCCTCTGCGACCGCTGGAGCAGGAAGAAGTCGCTCTCGCTCATGGCCTTTCTCTGGAGCGCGGCGACCTTCCTCACCGGGGCCGGAACGGGCTTCGCTCAGCTCTTCGCGGCCCGCGGCGGCGTGGGGGTGGGCGAGGCGGGCTTCGCGCCCGGCGGCATCGCCTACGTGTCGGGCTCGTTCCGCGAGTCCGTGCGCGCCAAGGTGCTCGGCGTGTTCAACCTGGGCCAGCCGCTCGGCTCCATACTGGGCATCGTGCTCGCTGGCACGCTGGCGCAGGCGAACATCCTGGGGCTGGGCTGGAGGGCGCCGTTCTACGTCTTCGCCGTGCCGGGAGTCGTCCTCGGAATCCTCGTGCTCTTCACGCGCGACTATCCCACGCGCGAGATCGTCTACGGCGCCGGGAAGAAGCCGCTCACCGTGGCGCAGGGGCTTAAATTCGTACTGACGACCCCAACGCTCCTCTTCACCTACTTCGGCGTGGGCGCCATGAGCTTCGTCGGCGGGGCCGTGGCGCACTGGCTCCCGACCTACTTCGCGCGCAGCCGCGGCATCGACGTGGCGCAGGCCTCGCTCATGATGGGCGGCATCATCATCTTCGCGGTCATCGGCCCCGTGGCCGGCGGCATCATCGCCGACCGCTGGCGCACAACGAGGAGCGACGCGCGGCCGCTCACCGCAGCCCTCATCGCGCTCGTATGCGGAATCTTCCTCTACGCGGGTTTTTTCATCGACTCAACCGACATGAAGACGCTCGCCTACGCGGTGTTCGTGATGGTGGGAATCCTCATGTTCGCCTACACGGCCCCGGCCTATTCGGTAAGCCAGGACCTCGTGCCCGAGGGCATGCGCAGCCTCAGCATGGGTATCCTCGTGCTCGTCACCTACGGTACGCTGGCCGCCTACGCGCCGGTGGTGGTCGGCTGGCTTTCGGACGCGCTCGGCACGCCGGGAAACCCCGACCTCGCCGGGGCCTTCATGGTGGTGCCCCCCGTGGCCTTTCTGGGCGGCGTGCTCTTCTACCTGGCCTCGCGCTTCCACGATCGCGACCTGGCGCGGCTTGTGGGCTAGGGGGGGCGCTCCGCGCGTTCGGGTTTTCCTGCTTCCGTTATCTCCACTGTGGCTTCGCCGGGAGGTTTTCCCGGCGGGGCCGGTGTGTCCATCGGAGTGTGTCGTATGACGGAAAAAGGGTTGACGGGTGACGGAGGGGGTGGTAGTGTATTACAACAGGGGTGTCCAGGGGGTTTATTTTTTCCCTCCTCTTTATTTCTCTTTTTTTGGGGGGCGTCCTGCGGTATTTGCCTGGCCGGCGGGGCAGTATGCCGGTTGCACCGGGGGGCTTCGTACTTTCTTTTAGCG
>CAZVEG010000212.1:0-3827 GCA_964625625.1 uncultured Leptospirales bacterium
CTGCGTGCCCATGCACACCTTCGGCCATCCGGCGCGGATCGAAGAGATTGTCGAAATCTGCGGGCGCTACGGTATCGTTGTCGTCGAGGATTCCGCCGAATCGCTGGGGAGCTTCTATGGAGATCGTCACACCGGCACCTTCGGAAAGGCCGGAATATTGAGCTTCAACGGCAACAAGCCCGTCACCACGGGCGGCGGCGGCATGCTGATTACAAACGATGACGCCGTGGCGGCGCGCGCCCGTCACATCACCACCACCGCGAAGCAGAAACACCCCTGGGCCTTTTTTCACGACGAGATCGGCTACAACCTCCGGATGCCGAACGTGAACGCGGCGATCGGCTGCGCCCAGATGGAGAAGATCGATTTTATCCTTTCGAACAAGCGCGAACTGGCGGATCGCTATCGCTCGTTCTTCGAATCGATGGGTATTCCCTTCGTCTCAGGGCTTGAAAACTGCAGGGCGAATTACTGGCTCAACGCCATTCTGTTCGCGGACCGCGAGGAGCGGGAGGCCTTCCTCGAATACTCCAACGGAAACGGCATACAGACGCGCCCGGCCTGGGTGCTCATGAACAGGCTCCCGATGTTCTCCGGATGCATGCACGGCGATCTCGGCAACGCCGGGTGGCTCGAGGACAGACTGGTGAATATACCGAGCAGTGTGAGGGTATGAAAGAGCGGATTATCCTGATCGGGGGCGGCGGCCATTGCCGGTCCTGCATCGATATCATCGAGTCTGAGGGCCGCTTCAGTATCGCCGGGATAATCGACGCCGGCATCGGCACCGGGGAAAAGATCTTCGGGTATCCCGTCATCGGTACGGACGACGATATTCCCGAAGCGATATCGCGTTATGCCAATGTTCTCGTTACGGTCGGTCAGATCAAGACCGCGGAGACCAGGAAAAGGCTCTATAGCCTGGCACAGCGGCACGGCGCCCGATTTCCAGTGGTCGTTTCACCGAAGGCCCTGGTATCGGGACACGCGTTTTTAAATGAAGGATCGATTATCATGCATGGCGCGATCATCAACGCCGGAGCGGCGGTCGGATCTAACTGCATCATCAATACCGCCGCGGTTATCGAGCACGATGTCCGCCTCGGCGATCACTGTCATATTTCAACGGCATGCGTTGTAAACGGCGGATGTATTCTGGGCAACGATGTGTTTGTCGGCAGCAACAGTGTCGTCTCGAACAATGTTACGTTGGCGGATTCGGTGATAATCGGAGCGGGTTCGGTCATCATTAAAAGCATCGACAGGCCGGGGATTTACGCCGGCAACCCGGCGGAGAAGATCGGGTAAATGGACAGGGGAATATTCGTCATCGCCGAGGCGGGAGTGAACCATAACGGGGACACGGAGCTCGCCGTGCAGATGATCGATACAGCCGCGGAAGCGGGCGCGGATGCCGTTAAATTCCAGACATTCCGGGCCGACCGCATAATAAGCAGGCACGCGCGGAAGGCCGAATACCAGAAAAAGACCACGGGCGCGGACGAATCCCAGCTGGAAATGGTGAAAAAACTCGAGCTGAACGGGGACGCTCATGCCGGCCTCATGGAGCGCTGCCGGAAGAAAGGCATTATGTTCCTCTCCACCCCGTTCGATTTTGAAAGCATCGATCTGCTGAACGGGCTTGGCATGGAGATATTCAAGATACCCTCCGGGGAGATCACGAACCTGCCGTATCTGCGCAGGGTGGGGGGCTTGCGGAAGAGAATCATTCTTTCGACCGGCATGTCGACGCTGGGCGAGGTGGAGACGGCGCTGGATATTCTTGTATCGGCGGGAACGGCGCGGGATGATATTACGGTGCTGCATTGCACTACCGAATATCCGGCCCCGCTCGAGGAGGTCAATCTTCGCGCCATGCTGACCATGGGGGACGCATTGAAGGTGAAGGTCGGCTATTCGGACCACACCCCCGGCATCGTGGTCCCCGTCGCCGCGGCCGCCATGGGGGCGTGTGTCATCGAGAAGCATTTTACTCTGGACAAAAACATGCCCGGGCCGGACCATAAGGCCTCACTGGAGCCGGACGAGCTCCGGAAGATGGTGGAGGCAATCCGGACCGTGGAGTCGGCCCTGGGAGACGGCATCAAGAGGCCTTCACTTTCCGAGGCCGGAAACCGCATTGTCGCGCGCAAGAGTATCGTGGCGGCGCGGAAGATCGGCGCGGGCGAAAGGTTTACCGGGGAAAACCTGATTCCCAAAAGGCCGGGAAGCGGTATTTCACCCATGTTATGGGACAGTGTGATCGGGCGAACCGCCTCGAGGGACTTCGAAGAGGATGAACTGATAGTGATATGAATAAGAAAGTCTGTATTATCACCGGTACACGGGCCGAGTATGGACTTTTTCTTCCCTTGCTCCGGAGGCTTGAGGCCGACACGTTGTTCGAAGTGCAGATTATGGCCACCGGAATGCATCTTTCGCCGGAATTCGGCCTCACCTACAGGGAAATAGAGGAAGACGGTTTTACCATTAATGAAAAAATCGAGATCCTGCTCTCAAGCGATACCGGCACCGGTATATCGAAATCGATCGGTCTGGGAGTAATCGGTATTTCCGAGGCGCTTGCACGGCTCAATCCCGATGCGCTCATCGCGCTCGGTGATCGTTTCGAGACCTTCGCGGCCGTTGTCGCGGCTTATGTGGCGCGCGTCCCGGTGGTCCATCTGTACGGGGGGGAAACGACCGAGGGCGCGTTTGACGAGGGCTTCCGTCACTCGATCACCAAGATGTCGTGCCTGCATTTTACCTCTACGGAGAGTTATCGATCGCGGGTGATCCAGCTCGGGGAACCTCCCGAAACGGTCTTCAATGTCGGAGCGCTCGGCATTGACAATATAAAATCGGTCGGGTTGTTGTCGAAAGAAGAACTCGAGAAATCGCTTGCCTGCAGCTTCGGCCCCAGATGCGCTCTCGTAACATTTCATCCCGTTACACTTGAGGACAATTCAGCGGCCGAACAGTTCAAGAACCTTCTCGAGGCGCTGGAAACCCATGATGATCTGAACATTATTTTTACGAAACCCAACGCTGACACCGGCGGAAGGATCATTATCGCCATGATCGATGAGTTCGTGAAAAAACGGCCGGAAAGGTTTTTTGCATATACCTCGCTCGGCCAGCGCAATTATCTATCAGCGGTGAGTCACGTCGACGTCGTGGTGGGTAATTCATCAAGCGGCATTGTTGAAGTTCCGTCTCTGGGTAAGCCGACCGTCAATATAGGAGACCGTCAGAAGGGGCGGATCCGCGCGGCAAGCGTGATCGATTGCAAGCCTGAAAGAGACGCGATAAACGACGCGCTGGTAAGGGCACTATCCGCCGCTCATCTGGCGTTGTGCGGGAAAGTGGTCAATCCCTACGGGGATGGAAACTCGGCCGGAAAGATTCACGATATCCTGAAAAGCCGGATGGGCGACCTTGACATAAAAAAAGGATTTCATGACATTAAATTTTAACGCGGAACATTCGACTATACGGTATGAATAAAAACCTGACCGTGCCCGAAAACATAAGCATCAAGGAGGCGATGAAGCAGCTTGACCTCACCGCCGAAAAGGTGCTGCTCGTGGTCGATGAAGGCGGAAAGCTTCGCGGCGCGATCTCGGACGGAGACGTCCGCAGGGCAATCCTCGCCGGAAAGAAGATCGATGATTCGATCGAGAATGTGTTTAATACGAAACCGATATTTTTATATGCCGGAGAGGCGGGCGAAGAAGCGGTCAAGAAAATCTTAATTGAGAAAAAGATCGAGCTTGTTCCAATCGTGGACAGGGAGATGCGCGTGCTCGATTTCGTCACCTGGGACG
>CAZVEG010000213.1:0-3803 GCA_964625625.1 uncultured Leptospirales bacterium
CCGACGCCGCCTTGCGGGTGAACTCTTCGAGCTTGAGACACTTGGGGCAGCCGGTACCGAGTATTTCGAGTTTCATTGTGACCTCCCTGGTGATCGAGTTAAAATGTATTCAATAAGTACGCGCAACGTTCGCGGATCGAGATCTGCGGTGTCGAGCATGCGGTTGTTGACGAAGAGCGTCGGCGTGCCGTCCACCATCAGGCGCTCGCCCTCCAGGCGATCCTGCTTGACCAGGTCGAAGGCTTCTTCGGAGGACATGCACGATCCATAAGCGGGGATATCAAGGCCGAGACGTCCCGCGTGGCTTCGCAACGACCGTATGTCGTGTTCGGTGCCCGTTTCGCAATCGAGATAGAGCGCCTCTGAAAACGCACCGTACTTTCCCTGCCGCCCGGCGCAGAACGCGGCGCGCGCGGCCAGGCAGGAACTCACTTCTGCACGGTGGTCGGCCGTATCGCGGCATTGCTCTCCAAGGGGAAAGGATTTATAATATACAATGAGTTCCTCCGGCCGCTCCTCGAGTATCCGCTTGAGGCTCTTGTGCATCCGCGCGCAGCTCGAGCAGTTGAAATCGCTGAAAACGATTATTCGCACCGGCGCTCCTGGGGTTCCGCTGTATGGCGCCCCCTCTATATCGATACGCGACTCGAGCACGGCCTCGTATCGCTCGATGAGGCGGGTCACACGTTCGTCGCCGCCGAAGCGCGCCATGGATTCGGCCAGGCTCGATCGGGCCACGAGGCCGAGCCCCAGGCCGATGGCCGCGATCATGAAAAGGGCCGATCCATGTGTGACGAGATGTTTCCCCATGAATACCGTGAGAGAACGGAGCGATCCATTTGTCCTGCTTTTGCGGTATCGTAGCAGCGCCAGGAGCGCCGCCGCTAGGATTAAAAGGGTGGCGACATAGCTTGCCATGCAGAGCGGACAGAAAGCCTTGATGATCAGTGCCGAAACGAAAAAGAGAAACAAATCCGCCGCGAGAGCGGATATGGAAAGCACGATGACGAGAAGCAAGGGGTTTTCCCCACTCTCCGTTCCGGATCGGAGGGTGGTACCGAAAAGGAGTGCCGCATAGCAATAATAAATAAAGCCGAAAAGCGCGGTGGGCACATCACCGACGAGCGGCAGGCCCCTGATCGCGGAGAAGGCGCTTTTTGCCACGGTGCGACAGGCGTTTGCGCCGGTACCCGCGCGGCATACCGCCTCGGTAACGACAAAGGAGATGCCGAAGTATTCCAGAATCAGCACAGCGCTGATGAGCGCGCCCGTGATCGCGGCAGCGAATCCCATGGCCTTAAAGACGGTTAATTGACTTTTGGTTTTACCTTGTTCCATCTGTTTTTCTTCTCTTGAATACCCTTGTTTCGATCGTCATCGCTCAACTCTTCCGTTCTTGCCGGGCGTCACCGGGAATTGCCGACTTTGGACCGCGCCGCGGTCGCGCGCACCGTAAGACGGACGGTCGGTTTCTCGGGATCATTGGACCGGACGATCACCGTATGCGCGTATTCCCGCGTGTTTCGTCCTTCAGGAACGTGGCCGACCTCCATCCTGACCTCTATCTTCCCCTCGCCGCCGGCGGGGATGTCCCTCCTGGAAAGAAGGACGGGGGTACAACCTCAACCGGCACTCACCCGCTCGATAATGAGCTTCGCGGACCCGGTGTTCCGGAATACGAATTCGCACGACTGCTCGCTGTCCTCGGGAACTTCACCGAAATCGTGTTCGAGCCGGTCGAACTCGATTGACGGTTTCCCGAAGAAAAACGCCGTGGAAAAGAGTATGGCGGCAAGGACGACAAACGATTGTTTCATCGCAATTCTCCGTGATGATCCGTTTTGTGCCAGGGCATAATCGGATGTTACCCGTCCTGTCATATATCAAACTCAATCACTTAGAAAAATGCCCCGAATATCATGCCGCTCGCGGTCGCCATGACCACTACGAGCGTGCAGAAAACGATCGTCTTGCGGGTCCCGATATAGCTTTGAATGACCAGCATATTGGGAAGCGAGAGCGCCGGGCCGGCGAGAAGCAGGGCGAGCGCCGGGCCTTTGCCCATGCCGCTTCCGATAAGTCCCTGCACGATCGGCACTTCCGTGAGCGTCGCGAAATACATGAAGGCCCCCACGAGGGCCGAGAAGAAATTGGCCCACAGGGAGTTGCCTCCCACGAGCGTCGCCACCCACTCCGATGGGATGATGCCTTCAACTCCGGGGCGGCCCAGGAAGAAGCCGGCCAGTAATACGCCAAAAAGGAGGAGCGGCAGAATCTGCTTGGCGAAATCCCAGGTCGAGGAGAACCATTCGCCCCCTTCGCCGCGGTCGGTGCTCGTGACGACCGAAAGCCCGATCGCTCCGGCGGCGAAGGGGATCATGGGTTCGTGCGGGAAGAGGATGCCCAGCATCACAACCGGTACGGCCGCGAAAAGCATTTTCCACCAGGCCATTCCGTACCAGAGAATGAGGACCGCGGCGAAGACGGCCGCCGAGACGGAAGTTATAGTCCATTTACTGGCGAACATGAAATACCAGAATCCTTCGGTCTCTACCGGTTTTCCCCAGTTGGCGAAGACGAGAATGGCGATCATGGAGGCGAAGTATATGATGTCTTTCCAGAGGGGGCGCTTGGGCTCGGTTTTCGGGAGCTTCATGGCGGCGTTCGCCTTTTCCATCTCTTCTTTTCTATAGATAAAATGCATGATGCCGCCGATTATGACGCTGAAGAGCATCGCGCCGACCGCCCGGGCGATGCCCAGTTCCATTCCGAGGACCCGTGCGGTCAGGATGATGGCGAGCACGTTGATGGCGGGCCCGGAATAGAGGAAGGCGATCGCGGGCCCCAGCCCCGCTCCCATGCGGTAGATGCCCGAGAAGAGCGGGAGCACCGTGCACGAGCAGACCGCGAGGATTGAACCGGAGACCGAGCCAACTCCGTAGGCGACGAGCTTGTTCGCCGCGGGCCCCAGGTACCTCATTACCGCTTCCTGCCGTACGAAAACGCCGATACCGCCAGCGATAAAGAACGCGGGCACCAGGCAGAGGAGCACATGCTCCCGCGCATACCATTTAACGAGTTGGAAGGCCTCCAGCACGGCATTATCGAAGCGCGGGCTCCCCACCGGGAGATAGAACGCGGTGAAAAACAGCGCTACTATCCAGAATAATGGCTTCCATTCTGATTTCCATTCAACTTTCACTCGATTATCTCCATTTTAATTTTAATCGATTCAAGTGGATGCCCTGTGTGAAAATTCACAGCGCGATCCGCCGCCTCAGCCTGTCTTTTTACAGCACTTGAGAATTTCCGACTGTTGAGCGGCATTGAAGGTGAGGACCTCTTCAACGCATCCGAGAAAACCCAGTATGCACGGTGTTTTAAGGTAATAATAGATGTTTGTTCCCGCCTTCCGATCACCGACAAGCCCCGCGTTTTTGAGTACCGAAAGATGTTTTGATACCGTCGACATGTCGGAGCCGATCATTTCGGTGAGTTCGTTGACGCACTTTTCCTTTTTTTCAAGCTCCTCGACGATGAAAAGACGCGTGGGGTGGGCCATTGCCTTGATTATCTTCGCCCGGGCCTCGTAGAGGGCCTGCCGGTCATTGATTATAGTGGCTGGTCGATTGTTCATATTTGGCAATATAGCCAAATAGCCAATAATACGCAAGAAATTATCATGTCGTCCATGAATTTTTTATCACCGCGAACACGTCAGGCAAAGAGGTGAGGTGATGGATACGTTTCCGTATTTCAGCCGAGGACCGGATGACGGCTGGCGGCAAGACGGACGAGACGGC
>CAZVEG010000214.1:0-3684 GCA_964625625.1 uncultured Leptospirales bacterium
ATTTTTCAATAATATTGAATAATTTTTAATACATATTATTCAATTTTTGTATCCATTGAATCGGCTGTCGGCAAAATGACAAGCATTTTTTACGAGACCTCCGCAGCCCCCAATGAAAAAAATTAACCCGCATATGCTCACTATGTACGACAAAGTGCATAGCTAATATTCATGGAATAGAGCGCATGAACCTTCCATACATATACCTCCACAATCCGGCGCCATGATGACTATACAACACGTACTATGATTATCATGTATATACTGCTTTGTACTATTACTTTTTACGATCTTCTCATCATTTGAAGACCGCCTGCGCCGTCAGGGACGGGGCGGCCAAATGACGTTTCGCAAAGAAGGTATCGCGTTACGAAATATAAAAATTTTTGCGTCGGGTATTGACGATCGTCCCGCATGGCGCTATATTGTGTGTATTAAATATTTGAACCGAATTAGCACAAAAGTTCAAAATCAAAAATGAAGCCATTAAAAAGAAAAAACATCCTCGCCGCCGCGGAAAAGCTTTTCGAGCGCTTCGGACCCGGGAAAACCGGGGTCGACGAGATCGCCGCAGCCGCGGGCGTCGCAAAGGGGACACTCTATAATTACTTCGGCAGCAAGGAAGGCATCATCCGGGAGCTCGTTTCGGATAAGATCGAGCTTTTCGAGCAGGCACTGGGGGGATCTCTGGACGGCTTAAGCGATCCGCTCGAAAAGCTCAAGTCCGCGGCACTCGAACGCTTCCGCTTCCTGCGCGGCACGCCTTACATAGCGGCCATCATTCTCAACGAAGAAAACGATCCCGTCTCCCGCGAGATCGTGCGTTTATTCGAGGACCGACAGAGGGGCATCGTCGCGCGGATTATGGACGAGGCGCGCCGGCGGGGCAAAATCCGGGGCTCCGACAGCGCCAGCATTACCGACGGAATAATCTATCTGCTGAAGGGGCTCGAGATCTCCCTCAAGAGCCGGCTCGACACCGGCCGCTTCGAGGACATCGAGTCCGAAATCACCCGGCTCATTACCTTCTTCTTTTCCGGCGCGGGGAAAACCGCCGGGAAACGCCAACTCTGAACCAGGAAAATCATAATGTATCTTTCAGCGGAACGTCTGTTTCTACTGTTTTACGTTTACGCGTTTGCGGGCTGGATAATCGAGACCGTCTACCGCTCACTCGACCGCAAGCGCGTCGTCAATCCGGGATTTCTCAACGGTCCGTACCTGCCGCTGTACGGATCGGGCGCGATCATTCTCGTGCTCCTGTACTCGGCCATAAGGGAACTGCATCCCGCGCTGAGGGGAGTTTCCTATCTGTTTGCGCTCACCCTGCTGGAATACGTCGCGGGCCTGCTGCTCCTGCATCTGTTCAACCGTCGCTGCTGGGACTACAGCGACGAACCGCTCAATTATCGCGGCCTCATCTGCCCGGGATTCTCCCTGTACTGGGTCATTCTGGCCTTCATTTTTGAGAAGACGCTTTACCCGCTCTCTCTCCACCTGCTCGGTTCCATCGATGCAGCAATACTCCGGAGCCTTAATATTCTTGTCCTGGCGATGATGGCGGCCGATTTCCTTTTCTCCTCGGGGGCCGGCGAGCGGGTACTGGAGCTTGTCGACCGGCGGAGCAGGCCGGGTTTGCGTGTCTCTCCCGGCAGGCTCCTGCCGGTAATGGCGGCACAGTACGAACAGGCGAACTATCGGATCGCGGCCTGGATGGCACGGCGCCGCCCGGAGCTCGCATCGACCCGCCGGGCGCTCATCTCCAGGGTGCTCTGGGCCCGCTCGGTTTTTGCACCCGGATTCCGGCTTGACACCAGGGGCCTCCACGGGGCGATGATCAGGCTTCGCGGATGCGCGTATGTCCGAAAATTGATCGACACTATAAAGGAGATAAGATGAAAGATCACGGCTGGTCGGCCGCCCTGCGGCATCCCGCCATATCGGTCGTGCTTGAAAGCGGGGAGTTCCAGCTCCTCGACGCCTACACGCACCACGGCTCCGTCACCCGCAAGGAACACTGCCTGCAGGTGGCGCGCATGGCGTATATAATGGCGCACCGCCGCGGCCTCGACGCCGTCAGCGCCGCGCGCGGCGCGCTCCTTCACGATTTCTTCTTCTACGACTGGAGGACCGACGGTCCGGGGCTCCACGGATTCAGGCACCCGGCAATCGCGCGCGCGAACGCGCGGTCGCGATTTGCGCTCAACGCGATCGAGGAGGACGCCATCCTCCGTCACATGTGGCCGCTTACGCCCGTCCCGCCCCGCTACGCGGAATCCGCGCTGGTATGTGTGGCCGACAAGCTCGTCGCCGTCCGCGACTACTCGAAGGTTTTCCGCGCCATCCGGTCGCGCCCGCGAGCCAGGCGGGGCCGTCCCTCCGGACGCACACGCTCCCGCGCTTTCGCCTGGGCGAAACGCCTCGGCGCCTCCCTGCAGGCCCCCGCTGACCGGTAAAGTGATTGACCTTCGGTCTTTCCCGCCGGCATAGTTGCCGGATGGCGGGACACCGTTCCGCTTCCTTTCCGCATACAGAGCTACTGCATGGAAACCAGACCCTTCAACTCCACCGAACGCAGACTGATCGCGGGGATAAGCCTCGTTATGGGCATCCGGATGCTCGGCATATCGATGATCATACCGGTATTTTCGATCTTCGCGACCGAGCTGCCTGGTTCCACCGGTGCACTCGCCGGCCTGGCCGTCGGCATCTTCGGCATCATACAGATCCTTCTGCAAGTTCCCATCGGCAAACTCAGCGACCGATGGGGGCGCAAGCAGGTGACGCTCGCGGGCCTCGTCATCTATTTCGTGGGCTCCGTGCTCTCCGGCCTGGCGCAAAACGTCCATCACCTGATCGCGGCACGCCTGCTTTCCGGGGCCGGCGCCATCCAGGGGGTCACCATGGCGTGGCTCACCGACGGCATCAGCATCCACCGCCGCAACACGGCCCTCTCGTACGTGGGCATCTCGATGGGCCTGGCGGTCATCTTCGGCTTCACGCTGAGCCCCATCATCGCGGCTAAGCTCAACATCCCCGTGCTCTTCTTCATCTGCGCGGGACTCATCATGGTCACCATTCTCTATACCGTCTTCTTCATGGACAATCACACCATAATCGACGAGGAGCTTCCGGTCATCAGAACCGAGCGGCTTTTCGAGGTGATGAAAAACCCGGACCTCAACCGCCTGAACATCGTCGGATTTGTGGGGAACCTCAACATCAACGCGGTTTTTTTCGTGATGCCGCTTCTTTTCAAGAGGGAGCTGGGAATGGAGGCCATGTGGAAAATTTTCATTCCCGTTTCGCTCCTCGGCACGGCCCTCATGTTCGTCTTCGCGCGCGCCGCGGACAGGCGCGGAAGCGCGACCATTACGACCGTGGGGCTCGGCTTCGAGTTCGGGGGTATCCTTATCGCCATTTTCGCGGGCGGGCTCACGGCCTATATACTGTCATTTTTCCTCTTCTACGCGGGGCATTGCATTCTCTCGCCGGTATTGCCGGCCGCGGCCTCACGCTATCCCAACCCGCAGTTGAAGGGGACGGTGCTTTCCATCTTCAACTCCTCACAGTTCCTGGGTTCCGGAATCGGGGGACTGCTGAGCGGGCTCATACTCGAACTTGACTACAGGCATGTGTTCATAGCGACGGCCGTGTTTACGATCGCGGCATTCATCGCGATCG
>CAZVEG010000215.1:0-3604 GCA_964625625.1 uncultured Leptospirales bacterium
ACGCAGTGCCCCTCACCCCGCGGACGCGCAGCACTCCTTGAGAATGCCCCCCAGCCGCTCGATCCCCACCTCGATGGTGGCCTCGTCCACGCACGAGAAGTTGAGGCGCATGGTGTTGACGCCGGTCTTGCCGACGTAGAAGGGATCGCCCGGCACGAAGGCCACGTTCCGGCGGATGGCCGAATCGAACACCTCGAGCGCGTTCACGCCCTCGGGGAGGATCGCCCACAGGAACATGCCGCCGTCGGGGTTCGAGCAGCGCACCTCTTCCGGGAAATGCCTCCCGATGGCGCCGATCATCGCGTCGCGCTGGCGGCGGTAGCGCTCCCGTATCTTTTCGATGTGCGCGTTGATGTCATTGTCTTCCAGGTATTGATAGAGCACCCGCTGCGCGAAGTAATTGGTGTGCAGGTCCGAGGCCTGCTTGGCGATAACGAGCTTCTCGCTGAGCGCGCGCGGCGCGGCGATCCATCCGATCCTGAACGAGGGCACGAAGATCTTCGAGAACGAGCCGAGCAGGATGGTGTTCTCCGGCATGCGCGTGTGGTAGCTCCGCGTCTCGCGGCCCGAGAAGCGCAGCTCGCCGTAGGGATTGTCCTCCACCAGGAAGGTCCGCGTCGGCCCGAGGAGGCGCGCGACCTCGTCCCTGTTTTCATCGGTATGCGATATCCCCGAGGGGTTCTGGAAGTTGGGGACGGTGTAGATGATCTTGAGCGGTGCGCGCTTCAGCGCCCTGGCGAGCGCCTCCGTGTCGAGGCCGCTGAAGTCGAGCCGCACGGGCTCGAAGACGGGCCGGTAGAGCGAAAAGGCCTGAATGGCGCCAAGATACCCCGGCTCCTCGATACCGGCGTGGTCCGATTCGTTGAGCAGGGTCTTGCCGATGAGGTCCAGGCCCTGCTGGGAGCCCGTGGTGATGAGGATGTCGTCCACGTCCACCTTCACGCCCGCGCGCGTGCGGTAGCGCTCGACGATCCACTGCCGGAGCGGCAGGTATCCCTCGGTGGTGCTGTACTGGAGCACCTCGCCGCCGAACGAATCGAGCACCTTCGAGGCGGCGTCCTTGATTTCGGCGATGGGAAAGAGCTCGCGGTTGGGAAGCCCGCCGGCGAAGGAAATGACGTCCTTGTTAATGGTGGTCTTCAGTATCTCGCGGATGAATGATTTCGGGACGTCGCTTATCCTGTCGGAGAATACACTGTCCATGGCGCCGCTCCTTTCTGTCGGATATGATGGACGCGCGGCGCGATCGAGGGCTTCGGCCCTTCGCGGGGCCGGTCAGCGGCGGGCGTCTTCCATGTTCCGGGTTATTATGAAGCAGAACCCGTAGTAGACGAAGAGCGCACCCGCCACGATCATCTGGGGCATCATGGTCTCCGCGGGGATGAGGCCCGCGCGCACGCCGTAGCGCATCGTGAACGTATTCCAGGCAATTATGATCATTGTCAACGGAATTATCATCCTGCGCTCCACGGGTTTTCGGTCGGCCCACACCAACAGGAGCGTCCACGCCAGCATGAGGCCCGCGCCCAGGTTGATGGCGAAGACGTACTCGGGGCCGGTCTCCATGTTCACCTTCAGCATGGCCTTGCCGATCTCCGGAAAGGCCATCTGCACGAAGGCCAGCGCGTCGAGCACGACGCCGATCCAGTAGCCGATGCGCAGCAGGAGTATTTTCTTTGAGGTCGATATCTTCATGTTCGCTCCTCTCGTATGGCGTCCGACGCCGATCCCGACTCTATTTTTTAAGCTCGGCGAGGCGTTTGTCGAAGTGCCCGGCCCAGTTGGAACGCCTGAAGTGCTTCCGGTAGGCGGTCAGGAAGGCCGTCTGGCGCTCCTTCGAATTAACCAGTTTATCGTGCTTCGGCGCCACATAGACCGTGTAATCGGAGTCCAGCGTGCGAAGCAACATCTCCTTGTACGCGCCGGTGCGTTTTTCGTTCCCCGAAAACAGCGAGTAGTAATACATCTGCACGTCGTCGGCGCCCTTCATGGTTGAAACCGTCTCCATGCGCAGCTCGCCCAGGTAGCCGATCGTGCCGGGCGCCACAACTGTCCTGGATTTCTCTATCGTTACCTTCGGGAAAAAGACGATGACCTTCTTGGCGTTTTCCGGCGCGGAGCCCGCGTCGTACTCTTTCATATGCCCCTCGGCCGCAACGGGCGCGTATTCTCCGGGCGGCAGGTTGAGCGCGAAGACCACGCCGTCCTCGGACTCGGGGCCGGTGTACTTGTAATTGGACGCCAGAAGCACCGGGTTCTTGTACGTCCTGTCCGTGGCCTTCTCGAAGCGGATGAAGAACACGGTTTCCGGGACGAAGTCGCCTCCCAGGTTGAGCGAGGTGCGCACCTTCTGGTCGAGGGACAGGGCCACCCCCACGTTCGCGGGGTCAGCGGCCATCGGCGGCGGGGTGACGGACGTGCTGGCGCACGACAGGCAGAGAGCCAGAATGGCCGGGACGATCAAAAAGTGTCGCATATATTCCTCCGATACGCTTTTCTCTATACAGGCGAGGTGCCGGTACGGTGTAGCATTCCGGCGCGGATTTCGCAAGAAAGATTCGGATTTCGAAATACACGATTCGGCCCCAGCCCCCGGCGCGTCGCGCCGGGAGGGGATATGCGCATGGTACAAAGAGCGAAGGCGACGATTCGAGTCATTGCCATAATTGCGTCGACGCGTCCTATTTTTCGAGCTCTGCGAGACGTTTGTTAAAATGAGAATTCCACCCAGAGCCTTTGAAGTAAGCGAGGTATCTCGTCAGGAAATCTTTTTGTAATTGTTTTGATTTTGCTACACCCTGAAACTTAGGGGCTATATAAATAGTATAATTTGAAACGAACTTTCTGAGAAAAAGCATTTCCATATAATCACCCGGGCGACGCTCATTTCCCGAAAACAATCTATAATAATATTTCTGCACATCATCTGCGCCTTTCATTGACCATAAGGTTTGCAGGTAAATCTCACCGAGGTATACCACTGTACCGTTAGCCACCACCGTTCTGGTGCTCTCTATCAATTCTTTTGGGAAAAATATTACCACCTTTCGCATATCCTCAACATATTTTTCATCGGAATCATTGTCATACCCTGCAGCCGCAACAGGTGCATACTCCCCCGGAGGTAGATTAAGTGCAAAAACGACATTTTCTCCACTGAAACACTTATGGTTGGAAGCGAACAATGTCGGAGTTTTATAATTTGTATCTTTATCATTCGCAAGACGGATAAAATAAACCGTCTCAGGACAAAAGGCAACTGTGCTAAGCGACCAATAATCAGGTTGATGTAATGATAGAGCAATCCCAACATTTGATGGATCAGCAACCATTGGTGGCGGGGTACTTGCGCATGATGCACACAGAGAGAGCAGGGCCGCGACGATCAAGAAGTGTCGCATGGATACCTCCAGGATGTTTTTTCTACACAGAGTAAAGGATCGGTATCATATAACATTCCGGCGCTGATTTCGCAAGAAAGATTCTGGTTTCGTCATGCGCCAGATGGGCCTGCGACACCCCCGAAGGGGTTTTCATTTGATACAAAAAACGAAGGCGACGATTGTATTCGCCGCCTTCGCTCATTACTGTGGCGCCGATGAAA
>CAZVEG010000216.1:0-3590 GCA_964625625.1 uncultured Leptospirales bacterium
TCGACTGGCCCGCTGACAACCCGGTTGCGTCCCTCGTTCTTGGCCCGGTACAGCATGCGGTCGGCCGATTCGATCAGCTCTTTCATGGTGATTTTCATTCCATGAATCGGCGGAGTGAAGCCCGTCATACCGAAACTCATCGTTACGGGGATGGATGTTCCCGACGCCTCCACGGGAGTGTTCTCGATTTTCGCCCTGAGGCGCTCAGCTACAATAGATCCGTCTTCGATACGCGTTTCCGGCATGACTATGATAAACTCCTCGCCGCCGTAGCGGCACACCCAGTCGATCCTGTCCCGCATGGTGTCGATGATGGCGCGGCTGATCGAGATGAGCACCAGGTCGCCGGCGTGGTGGCCGTGGGTGTCGTTGATCGCCTTGAAGTGATCGATATCCCCCATGATAACCGACAGCGGGCGGCCGTATCGCAGCGCGCGCTCGATTTCGGTGGGAAGCTGCTCCTCCAGAAAGCGGCGGTTGAAGCATCCGGTGAGTGGATCGCGGACTGAAATCTCCTTCATCGACTCGTACGCGCACTCGAGCTCAAGCGTCCGCTCTTTCACCTGCTCCTCGAGTCCCGCGTTCAGCCCGGTGAGCTCGCGGGAAAGGATTTCCACCCTGGTAAAGGCCCCGGTCAGGCGGCGGGAGAGCACCAGCGCCTGGCACAGCACGAAAATGACGGTGCCCGCGTCCACCAGGTTCACCGAATGCACGTTGTAGCTCGCGTTAAGATTGTCGTTTATCATCGCGACGGACAATACCGCGAGGCCCGCCAGAATTATCGCCGCGCCGTCGCGCTTTCGTTTGACCGCGATGAGGTTCTCGACGATGACGGCCGCGATGACGGCCAGCGCGAAATAAAAGTAGGCGAACACGAAGCGCGTGAACACCAGCGGCGGGGTGAACAGCACTGCGAGCGAGAACGCCGCCGATATCGCCAGCACGATTCGCGGCTGCCGGGCGGGGGACTCGTCGGGATACAGGGATTCGAACAGGTACACGCCCGCGGGGACCGCGAGAAAATATGACAGGTACAGCACCCGGATGACCGCCTCGAACGGTATGGCCGGGAATATCTGCGTGATGATAAATTCGCCCGTAAAGAGCGGCCGAAGGGAGATGATGAGGCAGAAGAGCGCCATGAACGCGAACTGCCGGTCCTGCGGCCGCATGAGGAACAGGGCCAGGTGATAGAGGAACATGATGAAGAGGCAGCCGAACAGGATCGCGCTTCTAAGGTCCTCCTTCCACTTTTCACCCGCCAGGTCGTCGCGATCGCCCAGCCGTATGCGATCCCAGGGCCCGCCGGTACGGTAGTGGAAGTTCGACACCTGTAGCACGATATCCAGCCGGTCGGCGGGCGCGCCCTCGATCCCGTTTACCCGGGGCAGGCATCCGGGGATGGAGGAGTCGGTGCCGGTGCCTACCGTGCCCGCGCAATTCGCCATGGTCCCGTTGACGTACAGGGCGAAGGCCGAGCTGACGGTGGTGGTCCGTATGGCGAGGTCCGAACGCGCCCTGTCGAGAAGGACGACGAGGCGATAGGTCGCGTAGCCCGTTCCCGGCAGTTTTGCGCCGTTTACCGTCAGGTCTTTCCATGTACCGGGGAGGGTGGCGAGTCCTGTCCGGGTCGGCGGCCGGACACCGGTGATGCTCCGCGGTGCATGGAGCGCGTTCCAGTAGAATTCCCACTCGCCCGAAAGCGGTACCGCGCCCCGGCGGTCGAAATCCCACTCCCTCAGATCGAGTACGCCGCCGATCGCGCGGGGGTACCCGTCCGGGTTCGTCAGGCGATCGCACCGTACGGCGGCCGGCAGGAGGAGCATGATGAGCAGGTAGAGAGGGGCCGTTCTCATCGTCCAATTACCCGGACGGCGCGGCGCTTTGTAAATCATTTTTCCCGTAGATCGGGCGTCGCGGCCGGCTTTCAAAGGTCCAGGTGGTGTGTGGCGGGATCATCCGCCCCGCGGCCGTACGGCCCGCCGGCAATACCGCATTGATAAAGTCGTCCGCGCGAAGCGCCGGGAGCGGATTTGCACGTCAGACCTCGGGTACGAGCCTGCCGCCCCGGTCGCCCGTCGCCTTTCCTTTTTCCAGCGCAACCGTTCCGTTTACGAGGACGTATTCAATACCGCTCGCGTACCGGTGCGGGTCCGAATAGGTTGCGTTATCGGTAATGTTGTTAAGGTTGATTACGGCGATATCGGCGAAGCATCCCTCGGCGATCCGGCCCCGTCCCTTCATTTTGAACTTTTCCGCCGGGAGGGAGGTCATGGAGCGGATCGCCTGGTTCAGCGATACGATCTTCTCTTCCATGGCGAATCGGCGTATCTTCCTCGGGAAGGTGCCGTAAAGCCGCGGATGGGGCTTCATCATTCCCATCGGGATGGTCCAGCCGTCTGATGCGGTAAAGACATATTCGGGCTTCATGAGCTCGCGCACCACGTCTATCTCCTGGCTGAAGAAGATGGCGACGGGCGGTTTTTTTTCAGAGGCCATGTCGATCAGGCAATCCGCGGCATCCCTGCCGCTCGTCCCGGCTATTTCTTTAAGGGTTTTTCCCTCATATTCATCCCTGTCGGGATACCAGACGATAAGCGTTTTATCCGGGCCGAGATCGGCGAAGCTCTCATCGATCGCTTTTTTAAGCTCCTTGCGGGCGTTTCCCTCCCGGTATTTTTTAATGACGCCCGCACTGTCCAGATATTCCCGCGGTACGATCGCCGTGATGTCGGTTGAGGCCGCGGGGTAAGGATACTGATCGGCCGTAATATCGAGCCCGCTTTTACGGGCGCCTTCGATGAGCTCGAGCACCATGGAGGGGACGAGATCGTTTATGGGGGCGTCGATTTTAAGATGTGAGATCTGCACCGCAATACCGGCTTTCCTTCCGATCTCGATCGCTTCCTCTATCGCCCTTAACACGCCGCGGCCTCCGTCAGTATGCCTTCCGCCCGATTCATCGCGCATGTGCGTGGCGTAGAGTCCGCCATAGCGCGCCACGACCCGGGCGATCTCAATAAGCTCTCCGGTTGAGGCAAGCGACCCCGGCGGCACGTCGAGGCGCGTCGAGAAACCGGCGGCCCCTTTTTCCATCTCCACGGCCACTTTAGATTTTAATGCCTTAAGCTGTTCCGGATCGAGCCGTGCGGGTTGATTTTGCCCGAAAAGCTCCAGCCTCAGATCGCCGTGAGGAATGAGGTGATACGCGTTGCCACCGAACCCGGCCGATGTATGAATGCCCGACCACTCGTCAATATCGGTATAGCCGTAACCGCAATTTCCCGTTACCACGGTGGTGACGCCCTGGTAAAGATAGTTGTAGTTGCCCTTGAAGCTGGGGAGAGCGTGCGCCATGAGCCGTTTGATGCCGAGTCTCTTGAATGTCAGGTCGCAGTGCGTGTGCACGTCGATGAAACCGGGGGTGACGACAAGCCCCCCGGCGTCGATCGTGCGCGCGCCTTTTCCGTCGATCTTCCCTATGAATTTGATCCTGTCGCCTTTAACGCCGATGTCCGTTACCCGCGGTGCTGAGAGAGAGCCGTCGTATACGGTCCCTCCTTTTATAACGAGGTCGAAATCCGCCTTCG
>CAZVEG010000217.1:0-3471 GCA_964625625.1 uncultured Leptospirales bacterium
CGCAAGGCCGATGCCGATATGACGCCGCCTCCCGAGGACGAAATGGACTGGTATCGGCGGAAGGCGGCCGAGCAGGGGATAGACATATCACGCTTTATCTGAAGATCGCCGCCGGCCTTCCGGCGCGGGTTCCGGGCGTATATGCCGATTCACGTGAACGGAGCGGATATCTCCGAGTTCAATGCCATTGTCGCGTTTGAATAGAGGATTTTTCGGGTTCGTGCAGGGGGGCGGTTATTTTTTTAACACCGCCATGGTGAAAATTCCCTTTGCCGAAAGAATCGCTTTGTCCTGGTTCATGGAATAGATTTCCGATTCCACAACGGTAAACGATCCCCCCGCGCGAAGCACCTGCGATCTGCACCGCAATTTTTCCCCGCTTGCCGCCCTGAGCAGGTTCAGCTTGAACTCGAGTGTGATGACGTACTCGTCGGCACCGATGATGGTCGACGCGGCGCCGCCGGAGCTGTGGTCCGCGATGGTCGTCAGCACTCCGGCATGGACGTATCCGTTCTGCTGGAGGTGATGCGAGGCCACCGACAGCTCGGTCTCGCACCATCCGGGTCCGCAATCGGTGAGCCGCATTCCGATGAGGTTGATGAAGGGAGCGTCCCTGAATCCCGTCTCGATGATGCTTCTGTAATCGTTGTTTTTAATCTGCATCCCGTCGCCCCGATAGTTCCGGATTCCCCGTGGTCCGGGCGGGCATGGCCCTGAACACCCTCCCGGAGGACAGAATCGATATCATCATGAAGCATAATTCCCCGTCGTGATTAATTCAAATTAATAAAAGAAAAAACGTGTTGAGTGCGAAGGGAATTTAAAATTCATTTTTTCTGTCTGGACATTTACACGGGCATGTTGTAAATTATCCCCATTATGGGATTGTCGTAAACGTCGCATTGCGTATGCCGTTAAATCCGGTGTTATACGTATACGGTCGCGGACGCCCGCCGCAGGCGGGGGATATGCGGAAGAGATATGCGGGAGACCCGGTGATCACGGCGGCAGGCCTGTTTCATGATATCGGGTGGTTCCCCGGAAATCGTCGTGCGGGGATGTTCGGTATCCGGAGGTCGTGAACCAGGTACAAAATAGACCGTACAAGCTAAAAACTAAACAAATACAAAGCCTGTGTGGAGGTTCCTAATGAAGCCGGATTTATCAAAAGAAGAATTGAAGCTTTTCAGTTCCAAAACTCCGGATGATTTTATCGATCGCTCGCTTAAAGTTGATATCCCAAGGGGCAGAAAGGCTTTCATCGCCCGGCTGTGGCTTGAAAAAACCGGCTACCAGTCATCCGATATCGAATACGCCCGCAACCGTCACCCGTACTGGAAGGCGCGCAAGGGTGAAGGCGGCGCGGAGCGGGTTCTGCAACGGCTTCATGAACATGACTACAGCGGCGGCGAGAGCATAGAGTGGACGGAAAAGCGCATCCAGAAATTCATCGAGCTCAACGCCAAGGACAGGAACGGGAAATATATTACCCGCGACTGGGAGCTCGCCAAACGCTTCAAATGCAGTATTGCGACCATTCAGCATATGCGCCGCAAATACAACATGGCGATGAAGATTATGATCGCCGGGAAGGCCAAGGTGACGGCGAAAAAGCTCCTCGAATACCTTCAGATGGGTGAGGGGATGCTGCGCGAGATGACGCGCGCACTGTAGCCGCCGAAGAGGGGTCATCCGGCCCCTCTCGCGATTTGCCGGATGATGTGTGATTCGTATATTCCGGATGGCCGTTCTGCGGTCGCGACCAGAACCATGGCACGCGCCACGTCCCTCGCTTCAATGGGGCGGTATTTGGCCATAGGGCCGGCTATTAATGGTGCGAGCGCCCGCGAGAGGAGTCCGGCCAGCTCTTCCATCGGGCGTTTTTCCTTTCGATTACCAAGAAGCAGTGACGGGCGGAAGATGTGTACGGCCTTGAACGACGTTTCGCGGACCGCCGCTTCGACTTCCCCTTTCACCCGGTTGTAGAATACCGACGAGCGCGGATTCGCCCCGAGGGCGGTAACGATGAGGAACTGCCCGGCTCCTGCGGCGGCGCAGGCTTTCGCCACCGTCACCGGGTAGGTGAAATCGACGGTATAAAACGCCTCTTTCGTCTTCGCTTTTTTGATGGTGGTTCCCAGGCAGCAGAAGGCGTCGTCGGCGGCGGTATGGGGTGTGAACGCGTCCGCGTCGCCGAAATCGACGATGTGCTCCGCAAGCTTCGGGTGGGACACCCCGGTCGAACGGCGCGTGAGTACCTTAACCGCGGCATAGTGCTCGCTTTCGAGCAGGAGCCGGAGCACATGCCCCCCGACCAGTCCGGTTGCCCCGACAAGCAGCGCAGTTTTTCGAGCCATCCCATCCTCCAGATTCCGTTTGTTCCCGCTTATGTTGTTATTGTGCGTATAAACCGGTACCGGTCAAGCACTCATTCGCCGTGCGGGCAATTTTGCTTGAATAAATCCGCCCGCCCTTCATGCTGACGGAAGACGCTGGAGCGCCGATTCGATCGGGGCGCGGTTGCGGGGGGCGATGATGATTTTCCGCGGGGGCGGACTTTCGGGCAGAACCAGGTTTTTTTTATACGCGCTTGCGGCGGTGTCCACGTGCGGCCTTTCACTCTCGTTCGGCTCGGTGGGAAATTTTTCCTGGCCGCTGCGGGGATTCGATCAGCTTTCGGCGACGCTCGGGGAGGTGCGCGGCCGGTCCCTGCATACCGGGGTGGACATCAAGACGCGCGGCCTCAACGGGCACCCCGTGTATGCCCCCGCGCGCGGTACGGTGAACAGGATTGTCTCGAAACCGAACGGCTACGGCAACGCGCTGTTCCTGTCGCACGAGGGAATCGAATCGGTTTACGGACACCTGGACTCGTTCGGCGAGGGGGCGGCACGGCTCAACACCTTCATCGGGATCGTAAAGCTCATGTACAACAGCGACGATATCGATTTCCGCTTCCGGACGGTCAGGCCGATATTCGAGCGCGGACAGATTGTGGCCTACACGGGCGAGACGGGGAGCGGCCCCCCGCACCTGCACTATGAGCTGCGCACGCGGGACGGCTATCTCAATCCCCTGAAATTCCACGCGTTGCGCGACACGGAGCCGCC
This sequence comes from uncultured Leptospirales bacterium, assembly GCA_964625625.1. Lineage (GTDB taxonomy): Bacteria > Spirochaetota > UBA4802 > UBA4802 > UBA5368 > MVZN01. The sequence goes on from CAZVEG010000217.1 coordinate 3,111, forward strand.
CGTCATCGACCGCCTGTATGTGTGCGTGGAGGAAGAGGGCAGCACCGTGGCCGAGCGGGCGATACGGGTCCGCCGGGGGTGGAGGGGCTACGCACCGGAGGAGCCATCGGTTTCGTGCGCGCCGGGTTCGCGCGTGTTCCTCAAGCTCGCCTGCTACGACCGGGTGAATTCGAAGAACAGCGTGGCCATCCATCGAATCTCCGTTTTTGAGAACGACAGGACCGCATTTACCGCCGGTTTCGACGAGATACGTTTTTCGGATCTGCGGTACGGTCATATGATCTACGATATTTCAAAATCGACCATAGACGGTTCGGCGACCTATACCTATTTTCTCTGCAAACGGGCCGGAAACGAGTTC
>CAZVEG010000218.1:0-3423 GCA_964625625.1 uncultured Leptospirales bacterium
CCTTCGCGCCCTGGGTGCTGGTTACGGTCTTCCATCAGAAGACGCAGGTGGTGGCGACGCTCCTGGCCGCGGGCGGGGTGATCGGCATCGTCTTCAAGCCGCTCCTGGGGCGGGCGATCGACCGGCTCGGCGAGCGCTTCATCCTCATGGCCGAGGCCGTGGCGCTCGTGGCGGTATGCCTCCTCTACGGCTTCTCGCGCGATGCATTCGGCGAGACGGTCGCGCTTTACGTCACCTGCGCCTGCTACGTCGTGGATCAGCTCCTCATGTCGGTCGGCATGGCACGCGCCACGTATTTGAAGAAAATAGCCGTGGATCCCGCCGACGTAACGCAGACGCTCACCATGGGCGTCACCATCGACCACTTCTTCTCCATAGCGATCGCGCTCGTCAGCGGCTGGATATGGCTCGCGCTCGGCTACCAGTACGTCTTCCTGCTCGGCGCCGTTATCGCGCTCGTCAATTTCTTCTCGGCCTCGCGGGTGAGGACCCCGGGCGGGCGCTAGCGCCGTTCACCGAGAAAGCGGAGGATCGCGCGCGCGATCAGTCCACCCTGCCCGGGAAGCATCGCGTGACCGGCCCGGGGGATGGATACGACCCTGAAGATCTACCTTAACGAATTGTACGACAGAAGCGCCCGCGTGGGCGCGGAGGCGGTCCGCCCCGCGCCTCCGGCGCAGTGATTTGATGCCCGGAATTGGCGGTAACACCCTGTCATTGCGAGACCCTGTCTCATCGGGGCGTGGCAATCTCTTTGTGCCGGACGCTCCATGAATCGATATATTGTCCTTTGAGATCGCCACGTCGGTCTGCGGCTTCCCCGAGATGACCGCGCAGGTTTCGGATTCAATGTACGCCCGCCTCCGGCGGGATTTCGTCCAGCCGCAAAAAGTATTGCGTTTACCGCGAGTGTCCGCTAGCATGCGGCAAAAACCGAAAGGAGCCCAGATGAAAGACGCTCCCATCCCCAATCCCGAAACACGCCTCGGCGTCATCAAGCGCTGCCTGCACGTGCTCGCCCTCCTGCAGAATCCTTCGGATACGGTGCAGTGGAACGCCGGAAGCCTGGCCGACCTGCTCTCCATGGACGAGCCGCGCGATCCCATCACCGACAAGGCCGTGCGCGACTATATCCAGAAGTACCTGGTAAACGAGTTCGGAATAGAGGTCGCCACCGAAAAGGGCGGGCGGCACACGGCGCTTCGCATCCCGCTCGACGAGGAGATCCAGCTCCGCATGGCCGCGGTCTATTCGGGTTTCGTGACCACGGACACGGGCCGCGACATCATACTGCGTAAGCTCATCGCGCGCCATCCCGAGGACGGCCTGTGGATGCTGGCCCGCGTTTACTTCGCCGCGTTATTGAAGAAGAAGATAGAGTTCGACTACACCCCGGCCACGGCGAGCGAGCCGCGGCATTACCGCGTGCACCCGTACCACCTGGTGTTCCGCAACAACAACCTGTACCTGGTGTGCAGAAGCCTATCGCATAACGTGACCGCGCTCTTCATCTTCAACCGGATCAACGCCCTCGCCGTGCTCGACGACGAGTTTACCGAGGACGCCCCGCCGGTCGAGGAGGTCTTCCGCGATTCGCTGGGCTCGTTCATCGGCCCGAAATACGCCGTGGTGCTCCGCTTCCACGAAAAGCTGCTCGGCACGATGGAGGAAAACCTCTCCATTCTCGACCCGGATATCCGCCCCGACGGCGAACAGCACTACCGCGCCGCGTTCACCGTTTCCGACGACCGCTTCCTCTGCAAACAGCTCTTCCTGTACGGAAAAAACGTTGAGATCCTCGAGCCGCCCGAGCTGCGGAAGACGATGGTCCAGATGCTCAAAGAGAGCTCTTCGGCATACCGGCGCGCCCGCTGACCCCTTTGCGCCGGCGCCCGTTTTTTAAAACCTCGACCTCGAAGGTGTACCATTCCCTCCGCGTTTTCCGTATCATTGGCGTACTCATTTCAATAATGGAAGTACCGCGCGTCCGCCGAGCGCGTCATCCTGAGGCGGCTCCCGGCTTTTGCGCCGGATGGCGGACGCGATGTACGGGGAGCGGCGCCGGCGGCACGGTCATCGGGAAAAAAACCGATAATCCGCCCGCCGCGCCCGTCACGGCTAGCATCAGGTTCGGGGGACCCGCGCCGCGGGCCCCGCGTCACGGAGGATGAACGAGATGAACGAAACGTGCCACGACATCGTACTTGCCGGCGTAACCGACATTCACATCTTGAAGAAAGAGTACGGATACCGCCTGCGCGCGGGAATGGGGCAGTCCATACTCCTGGCCGGCGTCACCAGCTTCGAGTGGCGCATGGCGCCGGGCTTCACCGCGCCGCTTTCGCGCCTCTACATGGGCTCGGAGAGCGGCGACATGGAGGAGTGCGTTCTGCACGCGCGGTTCGGCGCGCCCTGCACCGTGCGGATATCGAACCCCGACGCGCGCTGTTACCTGTACATGGGGCCGGGGTCGGAGTGAGTCGCCGTATCCCGCCGCGGGGGAGGAGAAATGAAAAAGAGCCACTGGATACTTGTCGGCTTCATGGTGTTCAACACGGCCTGCGTCGTCGAGAGCGCGTTTCCGGGCTGGAGCGCGCTCTACGCCTCCGCATGCGAGGCGGCGGGAGGCGCGCTCGACCTCGTCGCCGCGGTGACGGACCACTGGGTCAACCGGCACGGGGTATACCTGCCCACGGAACCGGACTTCGTGTTTGTAAGCTGGAGGGAGATGGGGGTGTACGCCACGGTGTTGATTTTGCTGCGCCTTCTCGTCGGGAGTGAGCGCGCCCTTGCCGGGCTTCGCGCCGCGCAGAATGAGGGCGCTCGCGCGGCGGTGAACGCTCCGCTCGTTTCCACCGGAACGCCGCGCGGCGATCGCGTACGGCCCGATGACACGGTCGGGGAACCCGGCGTACGGCATTCGATCGACGACGATCGGCTTACGCCCGCCGAGGCCGTGGCGTACGCCATCGACACAGGGGGCTGGCTCGTTTTCGATTACGTGGACCGCGAACTGCGCCGCACCCGGCGCCGGGTGCGCCCCCTGGGGGTGCGCGCCATCAACGGCATGCCCTGCGTCGAGGGCTTCTGCCGCCTGCGCGGCGAACGGCGCACCTTCCGGTTCTCGCGAATGAGCGCCGTGCGGGTGGAGCCGTAAAGGGGTCCGCGCAGCGCGCCCGGCAAACGCGCTCCCGCCGGCGCGGAACCGGCTGTCGGGCGGCCTGCCGGGGCGGTTTTTCCGCGCAATCGCCATAGGAGCATCAAAGGAGCATCAAAGGAGCATCATAGGAACATCATAGGAACATCAAAGGAGCGTAATTCGAGCCTCCGCGGGATGATTTTCCCGGCACGAGGGTGCCCGCGGCGGGGTCCCCGGAAGGCGCGCAAACGTTTGCGCGCCTTCCGGGGACGATGTAATCGACG
>CAZVEG010000219.1:0-3371 GCA_964625625.1 uncultured Leptospirales bacterium
ATTATATGGAGGGAGCGCGACGCGGATGGAAGCGGATTCGACTTTTACCTGCGGGGAGGAATAAAGACTTACAGCGCTTATCCCGTCGAGACGCAGTCCGGTCAGGTTCGCCTCGGAACGTTCGTTAACGCGTATATCGGCGAAAGTAAAGTGCCGGCCACCGACAATGTCATAATCTTTGACATCAACCACTATTACCTTTCGCCCGGAGCGAGGTACAGCCGGGGGATGTATTTTCTGGGCATACTCTGGCAGGGATACGTAATGCTCCATTACCAGTATTCCCGTGTCGAACTGGATACCGAACTTCAAGTCGATCTGGGAGGAGGAGTCTGGTCGGAGCCCAGGGGCAAAAAATACGAATATACATCACACGGGATAGCGGGCGGCGCGGGCGTCGAGCTGGGCTTGTTTCGGTATTTCGGCGTGTTCGCTGAGCTGACATATGGGTACAGTCCGGCCATGCCATCGGATAGAAACCTCGAGGAATTCGCGATTAACTTCGGCCTGACGTGGCGCACCTCATACCTGTAATCGCGGGAACGCGCACCGACAGGGCGCGGTAGTGCGCGCTCCAGGCGGGTGGGGTGCCGGTAACGTGGCGCTTTTCGAAGTCGGGAATGAGCGTTCGCTCGGTATCCTGAAGCGAACGAACGAATTAGTGCTTGAAATAATGAACAGTATTCATTTATATGTAGCGTGAAATGCGACGTTGCGAGGATTCCCCGGATTCGGGCGGCGACACCCCCCTTCCGGCACCGTTGTTTTTTGTTGCGCATCGCGGCGGCCTGTTTGTATCACTACTGGAAAGACATACCATCGGCGGAGAGGAAACAGCGATGAAAATCGAAACGTTGAATACCCGGTTGTGGACGGCGTTCGTCGTGACGCTTCTGTGCGCGTGCGTGGGACTGGGTTCGTGCGCGAAAAAAGAGGGCCCGCCGCTCGCGGCGGTGATCGTGTTCCTGGCGGGCGATGTTAAAGTGGGGCCCGCGGCCGGCGGTCCGCGGAACGCGGAGCTAGGAGAGCGCCTTTCCGCGGGGGATGTGATCACGACCGGCGACAGGTCGCACGCCACCATCCAGATAGGCGACCGCGGCGTGACGCGCGTGGAACGCAACTCGCGCGTCGAGATAACGAAGCTCTTCTCCGCCGGTGACGGCGAGATGTTCCTTCATAAAGGTGAGGTCGCGGCGAAGATCGCGCGCCTCCAGCGCTCGGAGAGCTTCATGGTCAAATCGCCGACGGCGATCGCGGCCGTGCGCGGCACCGAGTTTATCGCCAGCTACCGCAACGGCTCCGGGAAGGTGGCGGTGCGCGAAGGTAAGGTCGCCGTGACACCCATGGAAGAAGGGGTGGAGGCGCCCGCCGGAGAGACCATGGTGGAGCAGGGAAAGACGGCGGTCATCAAGGTCGATGAAGCGGCACCGGCGGAAGAGAAGACCACCGTTGAGGTGCGCCCGATCACCGAGCTTGAGGTGATGAAGATCGAGATCGTGGCGGCGGCCCCCATCATACCCGATATCGAGAAGGCGCGCGTGGAGGAGATCGTGGTGGCAAGCGCCCCCGTGGTCGAGAAGGAAAAGGAGCTCGAGCCTAGGATCGTGGTCGAGGAGAAGAAGGTACAGGCCGAGGAAAAGGCCGAGAAGATCGAAAAGCTCATCCAGAAGCAGTCGGCCACCATGGAAGAAATTAAAGAGGCCTTCGACCGTATCGACGAGATATCGCTGTACAATGGCAAGGTGCTGCGCGGCGCGATCATCGAGCGCGGCAGGCAGTATTCGATTCTCACCACGAACGGAACGGTGCGCGTTCCGGAGAACCAGGTGCGTTCGGTCAGGGTGATTCGCTGACACCCTTTCCCCCTCTGATAAAAATAAGGACGGGGACCGACAGTACGCTTTTTATTATATAGAAGCCCCCTGTGGCACAGGGGGCGTTCGCGCGCTCCGGAGATTACTCCCCGCGTGGGCATAAAGGACGCGTATAAATACAACTCCAGGGATATACAGATGAAAAACGGGATCACGGTATCTGGGCTCGTGCTCGTATGCGCCGTCGCGCTTCTCCTCTTCGGCCCGGGCGCGCTGTACGCCGAGTCGGTCTTCCTTAAAGACGGGAGCATCGTCGAGGGGAAGATCGCAAAGGAGACGGACGTTGAGATTCAGATAACGCTCAAAACGAAGGAACAGCGATCGCTTCCGCGCAGGGACGTTCTGCGCACCGTCTACCACGACGAATACAGGCAGCTCCGGTATATTCACCTGCTGAACGGCGATGTGCTCGAAGGGTATATCGTTGACGAGGACCGGGAAAGCTACACCTACCGGAAGGACCTCGCCTCGAATAAGGAGAACCGCGTGGCGAAGGCGAAGATCGATTTCGTCTCGAAGAACAGGATCGCGGCGCGGGCCGGAAAGGCCGATACCGAAAAGCGCGAAGCGAAGGCCGCGCCGGCCGGAAGCAGGCAGGAGGGAATCGTCTCGCGCGCGGCGAAGCTGCGGGCGGGCTACGGTTTCGGGACCGACCTTGGATACGGGCACTGGGACAACAAGCATATCTTCAACCTCGAGTATTTTCCCACCAGCTACCGGAACGCGCGCGGGAACGGCTTCGATACGGTGGCGCGGGTAAAGATGCACTATCTTGAGCAAAACGACGACAGTAGTCCTGAGGGACTCAGGGATTTGACCAATGAGACCTTGGACCCGGCTATCACTGTCATTCATGCCGTTGAAATGACCCATACTGGTATAGGCTTCGGAGGCCGCTATATACACGGCTGGTATTTTCTTGGAGTTTTATGGCAGGGGTATTTGTCTGCGCTCCTTCAGTATTCGAACGTGTCGATATGGTATGAGGGTGAAGATGGAGTGTTCACAACATATGAGAATTCAATAAGTAAATCTACAATCGGTGTCGTGTCCTCGCTGGGAATCGAGTTAGGTTTAACCCGCTATGTGGGCCTCTATGTCGAGGTAAGCGGCGGCTATGTCCCGGTATTCAAGGCGACGAGAACCATAGAGGAGCCTTCCGTGCTCTTCGGCGCGGTGTGGAGGATGTCGCATCTGTAGAATCCCCTCAGCCTCTGGCGGCTCCCTTCAGTAAAGGGGAGTCTGATACAGGGGGCGCGTCGAACGTGATGGTGTGGCCTGTGTTTACAGTTTCCTTGGCAGGAGCCCCCTTTGCCAAAGGGGGCGGCCCGGAGGGCCGGGGATTCACGCCGTACCCGTGTCGTACGAATGTATAAAAAGAACCAGGAACCTGACCGATGCTCCTTCGCCATTGCCGTACCTGCGACTGTTATATCATGGATGACGGCCACGAGGTATCGTGCCGTTTTTCGAGCGATATCGCGTATTACGAGATAA
>CAZVEG010000220.1:0-3350 GCA_964625625.1 uncultured Leptospirales bacterium
ATTCCCCAGATCAGCCGCAATATCGACGGATTCGTCTACTTTTCCCGTAACGGCTATACCTATATCCGCAAGTACACCAAACCCGCATACTCCAACACCCCCGAACAGGCGGCGGTGCGCGCGGCCTTTTCGACCGTGGTGGGCATCTGGAAGAGGAACAAGGGCATGCTGCACGCCGCCTGGGAGGCGTTCGCGCTGAAGCGGAAGCGCACCGGCTACAACGCCTTTATCGGCAGGAACGCGGCGGCCCTGCGCCAGGGCAGGCCGCTTTCGCTCTTCGTGGGGATGGGTATCGACGAGGAGCCCGAGGAGTTCGACGCCGTACCGGGCGGCCCGGGCGAGATCGTGTGCGCGCTTGCGGGGCCGGGGAACGGGTATCACCTTACGATCTTCACCCAGAAGATGGTGAACGGCATGGGCGAGGCCAGGCTGAAGCGCTTCGACGCGGGCGCGGGTGCGTCGTCGTTCACCGTGACGGGGCTCTCGCCCGGTGTGGAGTACTGTACGGGGTGTTTTCCGACGCGCCGTTTGTGGAGGCGACGGTGGTGTCGGAATCGGCTTCGGCAATCGCCACGGCGGGGGTTTAACGCTGTGCGTTTTGTCTCTCTGTATTGTCATTTTGCCGGGGGCTCCGGCTTGGAGAGGATCATTCTTGGAGATAGGATGAGCTGTGCGACCTCACCCCGCCTCTGGCACCCCTCTCCCACGGGGAGAGGGGCTGAGTTATGATACCTAGTGTTTATATTTCGCTTCGCATCACCAGGTTAGCCTGTAGAAGCGTAGCCGCAGGCGTATCGAAGCCCCGGCAGGTCGGCAACCGGGGCCGGTTGGTTGGGCTGGCGTTTCGATACGGGCGTTCAGGTCGGGTTTCGATTCCAGTTTGGACTACCGCCCTACTCAACGACCGACGCGTTGGAGGCCGGGGGCGTGCGTCTCGGCCCGCGCGCGGCGTACGCGCTGCCTGATTGTGGTTTGATGCGGCGTGGTGTGAGTGGCGTGTGACGTTCCGGTGGCCGTGCATCCGGTGGTTGTGATCTTCGGACTTTTTATGCGGCGGCGCGGGTGCTCCGTGTGTGGCGCGGTACCCGGTTTGATGATACCTGTCATCGCCGTGAAACGGCTTTTCATCGGCGATTCCTTTTGCGCGGCGGCGATTGTCGCTAAAAAGCTCTGGACAAAAGGCTGAAGCGGAGTCAGAATTCCGCACGACAGCCGGGCCGCGGCGGCGTCCGTTCCCGTGGATACCGCGGACACTTCGGCAGCTTCGGGGAGGGGACTATGAAACGACGGATATCCGACGAAGAGCGACAGGACATGCCCGCGCTGGACCGCAGAGCGTTCCTTCGCCTTTCCGCGCTGGCCCTCACCGGGCTTGCGGCGGAAGGGGCCGTCCTCTCGTCCCTCGGCGGCTGTGCCGGCGAGCCGGAGTGGCGCCCGGTGTCGTACCCCGCGGTGCTGCTGCACAACTTCAGGCTTTTCGACGGATCGGGCGGCGTTTTGCGGAAAGACCTGTTTGTCCTAGTGCGGGACGGTATCATCGAGGCGATCGAGAGGGCCGGCGACCTGGCGCAGTACGGCGCCTACCGCGCGGTGGACCTCAGGGGCATGACCCTCATGCCGGGCTGCATCGACAACCACGTTCACATCACCGTCCCCTTCACCTTCGACGTTACCCTGCAGGCGATACGGCAGATGGACCGGCAGATCGCAAACAACGCCAGGAGTTGCGTTATGGCCGGCGTGACCACCGTGCGGGACGTGGGCGGCTTCCCCGAGAAGATCCTGAAGTGCCGGGAGATGATCGAGCGCGGGGAGATTCCCGGACCGCGGATCATCAGCTCACTCTCGCCCATCGCGGCGCGCAACGAAACGACCCTCGGGGCGCCCCAGTCCGCCCCGTATTTCACGAATCCCGTCATGAAGTGGTTTCTGGGAGGCAATTACGCCGAGCGTCCCGTTGGCGTGGCCGAAATAGAGCGGGCATGCAGGGAGATGGTCGACGCGGGGGCCCGGTGGATCAAAACGCTGCACCAGGAGTGCGACTATTCGGCCAAACGGCGGCCGCTTCCCAACCATTCGGACGAGGGCTACCGGAAGATTCTGGAAATCGGGAGGGAACACGGCATACGCTGCGCCCTGCACCAGCCGCAGGTTTCGGGCTTCAGGAAGGGCGTGGAGCTGGGTTTCCATACCCTGGAGCACATGCCCCTGGACGGCATCCTCGGGAGCCGGGATATCGACGCCTTCATGCGCGGGGGAACGGCCATCATGCCCACCATCATGGCGTATCACGACCACCGGCGCGAGGAAGAGATCCTTGCGCTGGTGTCCGAACGGGGGGAGCGGTTTCTCACCCCGGAGGCCCACCGCCAGTCGCTTCTGTACCTGCGCGAATCGATCGACAGAACGCGCAGCGAGCTGGCGGAGGAAAAAAAGGGAACCAGGACCGATGCCGGTCACTGGCGCGACATGCTCCCCAGACAGATCGCCAACCTCCGGAAGATTCACCGCATGGGCGGGACCGTCGGTATGGGCACCGACAACGGCGGGTACTTCTGCGGCTACTTCGGCCGCTACGCCGACGAGCTGGCGCACTTCGTGAACGACGCCGGCATCCCGGCGGCCGAAACGCTCCGCATGGCCACCTCGATCAACGCCCGGATTCTGGGGATGGAGCGGCAGATCGGCTCGGTGGAGCGCGGCTTGATCGCCGACCTCATCGCGGTGCCCGGCGACCCGCTGCGGGACATCGCGGTTATGGGTCGGGTTGCCATGGTTATGAAGGGCGGCCTGTTCTTCAAGGCCGAGGGAATCCAGGTGTGAACGTGCCCGCGCGCGGTGTGAGGCGGGGCTTTTGCTGTTCTGGCGTTTCGATACGGGCGTTCAAGTTTGTCTTCGATTCCACAGTAGCGGGCCGCCCTACTCAACGACCGCTTTTGGAGGCCGGGGGCGTGGGGGCTTTTTGTCGGCTTGCGGCCCGTCCTGTTGCCGTTATCCCCGGTTCCGCGGGGGTATTAATTATTGTGTATAACTGACGTATATGTGTTGACATATCGGTACTTTTCGCATAATGGGGGGTATCGGTACGGCGTTATGCCCGGTGTGAACGATATAGATAGACGGCCGGGGAGTGCGTTACCTTCGATGTGCGTTTCCACCTGCCCTCCCCTTGTTTTCCCTGTATTCTTCCGGTAACGATGTGCCATGCGGATAGATAGGTGTCCCTTTTTTGCATCAGGGTTTTGGTGTTTGATGGCGGTGGGGATGCTTATAGGAAAGAGTGCTTCACCCCCTGGCGATCGTTCGGGCTACGCCAGATCGCGCAAAAGGCCGCGCGACGTCACATAAGC
>CAZVEG010000221.1:0-3329 GCA_964625625.1 uncultured Leptospirales bacterium
CAGCACGTACAGCACGAGCCTTCCGTTCATCACGACGATCTTCGGATCGCGCACGTCCTCGCCTGGCGAGCGCACCTCGTGGATCATCGTCCAGCTCTTCGCGTCGGCCGAGCGAAGAACCCTGAGGCTCGACCCCTCGTTTCCCATGTGGTACTTCGAGCGCGCGTGCGCCAGGTAGAAATGCCCCTTCCAGAAGGTCATGTCGGTGTTGGAATTGTGCATGCCGTCGCTCACCGCGGCGCCGAGCTCCATTGTAAGCGCCGGGTCCACCTCCGACGCGTTGGGCCTGAAATACCACACGGCGACGAGCACGGCCAGCGCCGCAATCGCCACGCCCGCGGCCGCCGCGAGCCCGAGCGGCGTTTTCCGCAATGCCTGTTTCATTTGACTCACCTCGTTCTATGGCGGGTTTACATCACGTCCGGATACTACACCACCGGGACCGGGAGCGCTCGCCAGAATCGGGAAAAACAGAAAATGTCCGGGGGTGATGGAAAGGCCTACCGCGCCCGGGTGCGCGCGCGCCAGGCCGTGGGGCTTGTCCCCTCGACGCGCGCGAAGACGCGGTTGAAGGTGCGCAGGCTCTCGAATCCCGCGTCGAGCGCGATGTCGATGACGGGCCGGTCGGTGGCGGCGAGCTCGCCGCGCGCGTAGTCGACGCGCAGGCGGTTGACGTAGTCGGTGATCTTCACGCCGGTGTAGGCGCGGAAGGTGCGGCTGAGATGGTCGGCGCTCATGCCGAATCGCGCGGCGAGGTTCTCGCGCGAGAGCGGCCTGTTGTAATGCTCCCCGAGGTAAGCGATGACGGCCTCAAGGCGCTCCTCGCTTCTGTCGGTAAGGGACCTCTCGCGCTTCTTCCCCGCGCCCGGCTCGAGCCTTCCCATTATCTGCTGGAGCAGTATGACGAAGACGAGAAAGGGCCACTGCCCCACCGTGGCGTTGTCGATGTACGCGCGGTGCACCATTACGTCGTGCGCCACGGCCGCCACGCACAGGGTGTACCCGGCGATGATCAGCGCGGCGCTCCGCCTGTCGGCCGCCGTGCCCGCCGCGAGGACGCGGTAGGACATCGCTACCGGCGCGATGAGGAGCGGCTCAACCGCCGCGTACATCCAGCGGTCCCACAGAAGGATATTGTCGCTCGCGAAAAAGGGGACGACCGACGCGACCGACACGGTGTTTATTAGAAGCATGGCGGCCTTCTCGAGGCGTCCCGTCTTTGCCCGCCGCCGCGCGAACAGGAAATAGAGATAATTCATAAAGAGGTACGGCGCGAAGGCGCCCGCGGCGTACTCGATCCGCTTGAGGAGCATGAAGTCGTCGGCCAGGAAGTATTTGGCCTGCGTTTTCATGATGAAATAAAGGGCCGCGGCGACGCAGCAGAGCCCCAGGAAAAGGCCGGACGGAGCGCCCCGCAGGCGCGCCCATGCGAGCATGAAGTAGAGCCCCGCGCTCGCGAGCGCGGCAAAGACGGCGAGCGGCGCGACCTGCGCGCGGTTGAAGCGCGCGCGTACCTTCGCCTCGTCGCCCAGCACCACGGTGCTTTCGGCCGTGCGGAAGCCCGCCTCGTCCTTAAAGTAACGCTGCACCCGCACGGCGAGCGCGTTCGGGCCGTCCGCACGGACCAGCGCCGCCGGCACGCGGTAGAGCCGCACGCGGTCCCAGCCGTGCTCGCGCGGCGCCGCGCCCGCCGGATCGATGACGCCGGTCGCGCCGATCGGCACGCCGTTCAGGTAGGTTTCGTCGGCATCGTTTACCGGGCCCAGGCGAAGCAGGAGGTCGCCGGCATTCCCGGGCCGCGCGCCCACGGCGAACTCCAGTCGGTACCACGCCACGCCCGCCTCCGAGCGCGGCCCGTCGCCCTTGCGCCAGTCGTGCGGGAACGAGGGCACGACCTCGCCGGCGCACGGAGCGGCCCCGCCGTGCGCGAGGCGCGCGTCGTCGCAGGGGAAAAAGCTCCAGGCGTTACGCAGGTCCCTGCCGATGTCGACGGGTTCGCGCGGCCATCCCAGCCGGAGCTCGGTGCCGGTCGTGGAGGCGGCACCGAGCAGAAGCGCTGCGCAGACAAGCACGAAGAGCGGCAGGCGTGATGGCGATGCGTGTTGGGGCTGTCTCATGGCGTTTCCGCTGACGCTTCGCGCGGAACGTGCGCTGCGGCTTTCAGCGTGCGGGCATATGCGCCCCGATTTCAAGGATTTTTTGGGATCCGAACCCGCCCTCCGAATTGTGATTGACGGCCGCACGCCGCACCGCACACTCTATGGAAACGACACCCACGGGAGGCAGGCATGGCACAGCACGAAGTGACAAGACCCGTCGAGCTCCTCGACGAGAAGGGGCATATCATCGAGGAAGGCTGGGCGCGACAGCTCCACTGGAAGTACGACCGCGACAAAATCAAGGCGCCCTGGTTCCGCAAGAAGGAATGGGACTATTACTACGTGCTCTCGCACGGCGGGGAATACGGCATAGGCGTAACGATGTCCGACCTGGGCTACGCGGGCCTGTTCGCCATCGCCTGGATCGATCTCAAGAACCGCACCACCACCCAGGTGGACACCATGAGCGTCTTCCCCATGGGTAAGACCGGCTTTTCGCCCACCTCGGACAAAGGCGACGTGAGTTTTCGGGACAAAAAGCTCGCGATATCGTACCGTTTGAAGGGAAACGAGCGTATTATCACGCTCGACTGCCCGGGCTTCGAGACTCCCGACGGCAAGCGCGGGCTTTCGGGCGAGATCGCGCTCAAGCGTGACCCTAAAATGGACACCATGTGCATCGCCACATCATGGAAGGAGAACCGAAAGGCCTTTTATCTCAACCAGAAGATCAACTGTATGCCCGCAAAGGGAGCGATCACCATCGGCAAAACGAAATACAAGTTCGACCCGAAAGACTCCTTCGGCGGCCTGGACTGGGGGCGCGGCAACTGGACCTACAAAAACCGCTGGTACTGGGGCTCTGCCTCGGGCCTGCTCAAGGGCCAGCCCTTCGGCTGGAACATCGGCTACGGCTTCAGCGACCGTACGCCCGCGTCCGAGAACATGCTCTTCTATAAGAACAAGGCCCACAAGCTGGCCGAGGTGACCTTTCACATCGATACCACGAACTACACGGCGCCGTGGAAGTTCACCTCCAGCGACGGGCGCTTCGAGATGGACTTCGAGCCCGCGGTAGATCGCGCGAGCGCCGTCAACATGGGCATCATTAAATCAGTCCAGCACCAGGTCTTCGGCTATTTCACCGGTCAGGTCATTCTGGACGATGGAAAGAAGCTGAAGGTGGACCGCTTCATGGCCTTCGCGGAGGATGTGCTTATGTGGTATTAG
>CAZVEG010000222.1:0-3326 GCA_964625625.1 uncultured Leptospirales bacterium
GTAGAGTATATTAATATTTGTATACTGAGGACGGATTTTTACCGTGCACTCTCTTTTTTGATTGCCATTAGTTGACGGGGAACAAAATCCCTCGCACGCTTGAGTACCCTTTCCACACGAGGGCCCCGGGGGGCCCGAGAGTGGGCCAAAAAGGGCACTTTTTTTTGCCCGGGTGTCACGGTGCCGCCTGTCCCGCTTTTTCTATCTTATCCCGAAGCTCCCTGACGTCCGTGTCGAACATGATTGTCCTCTCCCGCCAGTTCCGGTCGTTCTTGTGATATTCCATGGACACGGCGATCGCCTCCAGGAGCGGCGTGAACACCACGGTCCCGTCGGGCATGGACGTTTCGCGCTCACCGGAGGGCACGCAGTAGAAGAGGGAATTCGCGAGCAGGCGGGCGAAGAGCTCCTCTCCCGCTTTCTCCCTCAAGCGGAAAAGGCGCTTGGAGCGGAATGTAATATCGTACGAGGAAGAGGGGCCGGCCAGGCCGAGCGTATTGCTCTCCCTGTCGGCCGTATAGCCCTCATGGCCGCGAAGCACCAGTACATCCCCCCGTTTGATGTAGCTTCGCGCCACGAGCAGGATGAGGTTGAGCTTGACCGGGTGGCGGTAAAGCGGCTTCAATATCTCCTCGTCGCGAGCCTCTTTTTCGCGCTCTTCGACGCCCGCGGGGCGCGGCGGCACGGCTTTTTTTTCTTTCAGAACCCGGTCGATGTCCAGGCCCGCGGGAAGCGCCGCCCTGCGATGGCCGGCCTCCGCATCGCTGAAATCGGTCAGGGTTTCCGCATACGAGCCCCTCACGCGGTACCAGTAGCGCACCCCGGGAAGAGCGTCCGCGTCGAGAAATTCGGTTCCGGCGACCTCCGCCACGCGAGCGAATTCGTCGTCTTGCCGTCGGGCCCGGTAGACCACGTAGCGTTCGTCATCGGCCGCCCTCCCCGAAGCCCACGAAAGGCGCACTCCGTCGCCCGAGTCGCCGTCACCGGCCGTCAGCCCGATAATCCAGTCCAGCCGCCCGGTGAGGTGCAGCGCGACACGTCGGGCGAGCGAAGCCGCGGCGGCATCGGCCCCGTCGGCCGGATCGGCCGTCTCCCCGCTCTGGTACTCGAACGAGGAGGAGGCCATGTCGAGCACGCGCGCGGAGGCCGTATGACGCCCGTCGCGGGCCTCCATGATGAATACAACGACCTTTGCCGCACCGGTTTCGCGGAGCAGCGCGGACAGGCGTTTCGAGGGATCGCGCTCCTCGCGGACCAGGCGCCCCGCCGCGTTTTCCAGTGCCGTGGTGTCGACGAGCGTGATGTTCGCGCCAGTGGCGAACACGGCCCTGAAGGCCTTTTCGGCACGCTCCATGGCGTCGGCCTCAACGGCCTTCGACTGCGCCGACACGATCGCGACAGGGATTTTCTCGATTGAGTGCACGCGGCCTGCCGTTCCGGCGAGGACGAGCACGGCGGACAGGATGATCGGATATTTTTTCATCGGCCTTCTCTCCGGGACGTTCGATTCTGGATCGAGAATAAAAATTCTACCCGCTATCGCTTCGGTATGAATTTAACACTAAAACCGCCCGGGATGCAAGAGTAAAAATCACTGCCATCGGGGAGCCGAGGGGAGAGTCCCTTACGGAGTGGCTACAACCCTTTACCATGGGTGGCTTCCGTTCCGTAGGATTCGCGGCTGTCGTCAGTAATAGTGCGGTCCGGTCGAGGTCACATTCCGATTAATTGCTTGAATTGGAGGCGCCATACCCGTACGCTGATTCACGCGGGTCTTGGTCCGGACTTCCGATGAGTTCACAAAGAGATCCGGATCGCCGTGAGTCTCCGCGTGATGAATCTTTTAATCTTGAATATTAAATCCATAATCCTGTATCGGTAACCATGAAAATCGAAAAATCCATCTCCCTGTACAAACGCGCGTGCGAGCTGATGCCCGGCGGCGTGAGCTCGCCGGTGCGGGCGTTCAAATCGGTCGGCGGAAACCCTCTGTTCATTAAAAAAGGCGCGGGCGCGCACGTTTTCGACGAGGACGGCAACGACTATATCGATTACTGCATGTCGTGGGGTCCGCTCATCCTCGGGCACGCCGATGCAGACGTCGTCGCCGCCGTGGTCGAGACGGCGCACAGCGGGACGAGCTTCGGCACGCCCAACCGCCACGAAGTCGAGCTCGCGGAGATGGTCGTTCGGCGTTTTCCCTCGATAGAAAAAGTCCGCTTCGTGAGCTCGGGCACCGAGGCGGTGATGAGCGCGGTGCGACTGGCGCGCGGATACACGGGGCGCGACAAGCTGATCAAGTGCGACGGCTGTTACCACGGTCACGCCGACCACCTGCTGGTTGCCGGGGGCTCGGGCCTGGCGACCTTCGGCACGCCCGACTCGGCCGGCGTGACGGCCGACAACGCGCGCGACACGGTCGTGGTGCCGTACAACGACCTGGACCGCCTGGAGGACGCGCTTAAAGCGCATTCGGGCTCGGTCGCCGCGGTGATCATGGAGCCGGTCCCCTGCAATTACGGGCTCATCCCGCCGTATGAAAGCTATGAGTACGCCGCCGGGGACGACAGAGCCGCCGGTGCGATCGGGCACGTGGACCGTAAGCGTAAAAATTACCTGCACGCGGTCCGCGCGCTCTGCGATACCTACGGCGCGCTCCTCATCTTCGACGAGGTCATAACGGGCTTCCGCCTGGCGCGCGGCGGGGCGCAGGAGTACTTCGACGTGCGCGCCGACATCACCACGCTCGGCAAGATCATCGGCGGAGGGCTGCCCGTGGGGGCCTACGGTGCGTCGAAGGGGATAATGGCGAAGGTGGCGCCGGACGGGCCCGTGTACCAGGCGGGCACGCTCTCCGGAAACCCGCTCGCCATGCGCGCCGGCATCGCAACGCTCGCGAAGCTCGATACGATCGACGCGTACGCGCTTCTCGACAAAAAGGCCGAAACCCTCCGCGCGCTCCTCGCGCCGCTGGCTAAAAAATATACAGGGAAAATCCTCATGCTCCAGATGGGCTCCATCTTCGCGCTCTACTTCACCTCACAGCGCGCCATTACCACGGTGGACCAGGTGCGCGCCTGCGACATGAAGGCCTTCGGCCGCTTCCACGGCGAGATGCTCGCGCGCGGCGTGTACCTCTCCCCGTCGGGCTACGAGGTGGGCTTTCTCTCCACGGCGCATACCGACGAGGACCTCGCGCGCACGGCCAGGGCCATGGAGGAGGCGCTGAGCGTGGTGATGCGGTGAATTCGTGTGCCCGCCGCCGCCCCGTACGTATTCATTATATGGGCCGGCACCGCAATTCCCAGAAACGAATATACATTCCG
>CAZVEG010000223.1:0-3261 GCA_964625625.1 uncultured Leptospirales bacterium
CCTCGTGCGCCGTTCAGATGGGAAGGCTTCTCTCCGCCAGGAAGATGCTCGTTGGAAGCGTCGAGGTGTGGAAGAACAAGGTTTTCATAAACGGGCGTATTATCGACGTGGAGAAAGGAGTGGCCGAATTCGCTCACAAGGAAACCGTGGCATCGGTGAACGACCTGGACGCGGGCACCGCGAATTTCGCGAAAAACCTGGCGAGACGGATCAACGGATTGCCGGTGGAATGACCGCGGGATGCGACGTATGGATCGCATGTATGCGATCCATACGTCGCATCCGTTTCCGTCGTTTCGTCGTATCCGTTTCCGTAGGGGTCGCATATATGCGACCCCTACGGAAACGGATACGGTATCGGAAAAAAAATTAAAATGAAACATTTCGTTACAATCGGACATCACCCCGTTACACGGCCGCGCGATGTTGTGGGTATCAAAACCAACCCACAGAGGAGGAATGTACGATGAACGTAAAACGAAACGCGATCCTGGCGGCGGCCGCCGTGGCCGTGGCGGCGCTGGTGGCGACCGGCTGCGACAGTTGCAGGCCGAGCCCCGAGAAGCGCGCCGACTGGGCCGTCAAGAAGATCTCGTCGAAGCTCGATCTCACGAAGGAGCAGAAGGCGAAGCTCGACGGCATCAAGGTGGAGGTGCTCGCGAAGTTCAAGGAGGAGCGTGCCACGCATAAGAAGATGGGGACCGAGGCGATCGCCCTGGTGAAGAGCGACAAGCTGGACGAGGCCGCGGTTAACCGGCTCCTTGACACGCGCGAGGCCGCCATGAAGCGCCTGCGGCCCTTTATCGTTGACAAGATCGTGGAGTTCCATGCCATGCTGACGCCCGAGCAGCGCGCGAAGCTCGCCTCGCTCATGGAAGAACATCACGCGCGCTGGAAGGAGTAAGCCCGTGACGTCCGTCCTCGTCATCGACGACGACCGCAAGCTCTGCGCGCTCCTCTCGGAGTACCTGTCGCGCTTCGAATTCGCCGTTCGGACCGCGACGACGCCCGGGGCGGGGCTCGAGGAGATCGGCCGGGAGCTTCCCGACATCATCATCCTCGACGTGATGCTCCCGGGGACGGACGGTTTCACCCTGTGCCGCGAGATTCGGAAATCGCATTCGGTTCCCATCATCATGCTCACCGCGCGCGGCGAGGTGACCGACCGCGTGGTGGGCCTGGAGATGGGCGCCGACGATTATCTCCCCAAGCCCTTCGAGCCGCGCGAGCTGGTGGCGCGCATGCAGTCGGTGCTGCGCCGCAGCCGCAAGGACGCGCCCGGGCGCGTGTTCCGCGCGGGCGAGCTGGAGGTGGATTTCGACCGGCGGCACATAACGATGAACGGCGCCGAGGTGGTGCTCACCTCCATGGAGTTCGCGCTCCTGTCGCTGCTCGCGCGCAACCGCGGCGTGGTGCTCTCGCGCGACATCATCTTCGAGCGCCTCAAGGGCCTCGACGACGACTCGTTCGACCGCTCCATCGACGTGCTGGTGAGCCGCCTGCGCCAGAAGCTGGGCGACGATCCCCGGAGGCCGCGCTACATCAAGACCGTGCGCGGCACGGGCTACGCCTTTACGGCCTGACGGCGACGCGCATGAAACTCAAGCTCTCCATCTTCACCAAGCTCTTCGGCATCATCGTGGCGACGGCGCTCCTCATCAACCTGCTCATCGGCGCCTATTTCGGCTCGCAGTTCCGCTTCAATCGGCGCGAAAGCTTTCTTAAAAACATGGACGCTTACGCGGACTACATGATCCGCGATATGGGCACGCCGCCCGACCATCGGGAGGCCCTGCGCCTCGCCCGCAAGACCACCATGAATATCGCCGTGGAGGGAGCGGGCATCGAATGGGCGACCGCCCCTCCGCCACCGCCGGCGAAGTACAAACACCCGGCGCACCGCTCGCCCCGGGGCAGCTTCGGCTGGGACAGGGGCACGTACGTCTACGAGACCGAGCGCGAGGGTGTGCGCTACCGCTTCTGGGGAAGCGCGCGCGACATCCCCGAGGGCGGCGGCCTCATTCTCTATCTTTTCCTGGGCCTGGTGAGCGCGGTGATGATAGGGGCCTATTTTCTCATCCGCCGGCTGCTTTCGCCCATACGCCTGCTCGCCGACGGCGTGAAACAGACCGCCGCGGGGAACCTGTCTCACCGCGTGCCTGCGGGCCCCACCGACGAGCTGGGCGAGCTCGGCGCGTCGTTCAACGCCATGAACGAGCGCGTCAGCGCCATGCTCGCCTCGCGCGAGCAGTTGCTCCGCGACGTGAGCCACGAGCTGCGCTCGCCGCTCACCCGCATGCGCGTGGCGCTCGAGCTCATGCCCGAGGGCGTGGGTCGGCAGAGCGTGCTCGAGGACGTCGCGACGATCGACGCGATGATCGGCGAGCTGCTGGAGACCCAGCGGCTGGAGCGCCCGGAGGGCGCGCCGCGCCGCGAGCCGATGGACCTCAGGGAAGCGCTCGCCGACGCCATCCGCGAATTCGGCGCGAAGGCGGGCGCGATCACGACGGACCTCCCGGACGGGCCGCTCGTCGTCAACGCCGACCGCGAGCGGGTGCTGATCGTGCTGCGCAACATTATCGGCAACGCCCTGAAGTATTCTCCCGAGGGCGCACCCGTCGAGGTGAGCGCGCGCGTCTTCGGCGCCGGCGTGCGCCTGACGGTCGCCGACCGGGGCGGCGGCATCCCGGAGGAGGAGCTGGACCGCGTGTTCGAGCCCTTCTACAGGGTGGACCGCTCGCGCTCGCGCGAGACCGGAGGGTACGGGCTGGGCCTGCACCTCTGCAGGCGCATCGTGGAGGCGCACGGCGGGAGGATCGTTGTGCGCAACCGCGCGGGCGGCGGCGCGGAGGCGATGCTGGAGTTTGTTTCGTGACGATCTGTATTAATGTATCGTGAAATCTTACACGTCAATACCTCATGTGCTTGACAGAGCCCACAATTATCTGATACCTTCCCGTATCATGCATGCCCGGACGGGCAAACGCGAGTAGACGTGCGAAGCGAAGCGGAGATCTTGATAGGCCATACGTTGATTCACGGAACCTTGTGCATTGGGAGATTGCCACGCCCCGATATGGCCGGGGCTCGCAATGACAGAATAGAGCCGGGGACAACGCCTCGATGGCATACGGCTCCTCCCTGTCGCGAGGAGCCCGCAGGCCGACGTGGCGATCTCTAAAGGCAACGCGTTGATTCATGGAGCTTCGCATAGGCCGTTTCCATAGGGGTCGCATATATGCGACCCCTATGGAAACGGCC
>CAZVEG010000224.1:0-3235 GCA_964625625.1 uncultured Leptospirales bacterium
GGCGACGGCCATGGATGGCCTAGTGTCGCCGGAGACATGGATGTCGAGAGGCGACGGAGGGGTGCCAGCGGCGGGGTGAGGTCATACGGCCCACATCACCTCCGGATCAATCTCTGCAGCGTCATGGGCATCGATGACTTTTTAAGATCTATTGCGATAAGCTTTTTACCGACATCCTCGCCGATAGAGACAGGTTGGACATGCCGGGCGAAATCCGCGGCCTCAACGGTAAGCAGGTATCTTCCGCTGAGCTGGTAGAAGCTGAAACTGTTGCCGGAAAACCTGATTTTGTTGGCAACCCTGCCGCTTTCAATGTCGGTCAAAGAAGCCACGCCGTCGGTAATGCCCTGTGTGCCGTCGCCCGTCAGCCTGACTGTAAAGGTGCCAGTAATTTTTTTGTCGATCGCCTTAACCGGGGATACATCGGACATACGCGCTTTATCCGCCGTCTGTGGAAGCTCAACGCTCTCCATGATTTCCGATGCCGGCGGTCCTCCCGCCGTGCTGACGCTCAAGGGTATTTCGCCCGGCATAATGGTCATCATAATGGCCAGAACGCTGGCGCCGGTATAGAAGGACTCCGCTTTATTCTTTCTATCGAAGATAAGAGGGAGAATCGTGGCTATACCGAGCACGACAAAAGCGACGATCGGCAGGCTGAAGGGAAGGCCGAGCCTGGTAGCGAAAACATCGACCATCTTCTGGAAAGAAGAATTATCCCCTTTCTGACAGACATCGGCAATAATCGCGATCAGCCCGCCTACAAGCCCCGACAACCCGAAAATGATTTTTGCTTTTGTTTCCTCTTTCATGACGCGCTGTACCTCTTGGTTTATTTTACTCCGGCGCCGGGCGCCGGCGCATGCGTTGGGGCGTTTGTCGCGGCGAACTCCACCGAAACATGGTCAAACCCCACCGTCTCGAAAAAGCTCTCGATCATCACCTCCCCGCGCTCGCGGCAGAGCTTCAGAATGTCCTTCTCGAGGGCGCGCAGCCTGAGCTTTTCGATGGCGCGGTTTTTCAGGCCCGTGTAGCGCTCCTCGCTGATTCTGCCGTAGTGGAAGTTGACGAAGCCGCTGGGGGGAATGACGGTGTTTATGATCTCCGGCTCGGGCAGGCGCACCGTAAGGGTGTTCCCCCGTAGCACGATGTTCTCCGGGTCTTTGTCGAGTTTCTGCAGATCGAAGCCGGCGTACACCGTGCCCCGGCCCACCAGCACGAACGTGGGTTTCGAGTCGCCGTCCTTCGTGTAATCCACCACGCACTCGTCGTAATAGCTGTGGGTGATATACTGGGCGATGGTTTTCACCTTAGCGATGATGAGGTGCGGGTTCTTGAGCACCGCCTCCTTGACCGCGACGATGTAGAAGACGTACGCGGCGCACGCGACGCACAGCACCGCGAGCGCGATGGCGACCGATTTAACCGGGCGCCGGGTGGAAAAGAATGTAATGATCCATGACCACATACCGACCTCGCTCTTATTTTTCCTTTATTCTGACCGTAACGGTCTTCTTCTGCTCGTACGCGTCGGAGAGGATGTTCTGCATGAACTGCTTCGCGTTCTCCCCGGCCACCTTCACGATGCCGGATTGCTCGCTGGCAAGGAGCGCCGCGATGTTTTGCTCTCCTTTAACCAGTAATTTGTTTTTCTCCTTCGCGTCGTACGGGCTCCGCAGGGGGCCGATGATCTCGAAGAGCTTTTTGGTGTTGTCCGGCTTGATGTCCATGAAGAGGATTTTCGGCTTCGGAAGGTCAATCTCGATCGACGTATCGGTGATGCGGACGTCCTCGTCGCGGATCGCATCGAGGTCGATCCCGGCCTTGGCGGTCGCCGTCATCTCGAAGAGGATCTTCCTGGGCCCCGCCATGGTGGAGTCGTCGTCGAAGACGATGTGCGTCATGGTGTACTCCACGGTCGCCAGGCTCGAAAGCTCTTTGATGCCGCCGATGTCGATGGAGCGTTTGCACCGGTTGCAGCCTCCGCCCCACAGGGCGAAGGCGCAGAGCAGGGTGATGAATAAGGCGGTTCGTTTCATGCGGATTCTACCTCCACGTGCAATATGCCCGCGCTCCTCAAACGGCGAGCTGGGTGGTGTCGAAAAGGAAATACGCGAAGGTGGCGCGCTGCCCCAGCTCCTGGTACCTGCGCGTGGCCTTTGCCATCCCGAGCATCTCCGCGAGATCGTCGGGCTTGCTGAGCACCTGGCAGCCCTCGCCGTACGGGCCGATGTGCTCCGAACCCCGTATCGAGGCCCGGTGAAGGTTGATGAAAAAATAATCGAACTGCACCGGGTCGGCGGGGTCCTGGCGGTAGTTGCGGTCGCGGTCGCGCCAGATGCGCTGGCGCGCGCAGCCCAGGTGCTGCCTGCTGCAGAAGGCCTCGTGCGCGAAGGCCGGCTTGGAAGGGGAGTGCGTGTCGATCACCCACAGGTCGGGGTGATACCCCAGGCAGAGGTGCGCGGCGCCGCCCGCTTTCCCCTCGGTCGCCGATTTTCCCGGATCGGTGGTCCCTTTGAACACCCGTACGTTTCCTTCGCGGTCGGCGATCCCCAGCCAGTCGTTGAACACGTCGAGCTTCTGGTCCGCCGGGTTCCGCACCCCGAAGAGGTTCACCTCGTCCCACGGCGCGCCGTAGAGCGCGAAAAGGCTTCTAAGCGGTTCATACAACTCGTTTTTCTCCATAGCCTTGATCCTCTTTAATTGAATGTTACCGGCGCAATACACCGGTATGCGAACGCGGCACGCGCGTGCGAATGTCCGCGGGAGGCGGCCGCACGAAGCCGATGAAGGGATGAGCGGCGCTGAAAAGACAGTTCGCCGTGCGTATATTCTCGGTAAACACGGTGTAACGGGACATCGCCTTCATGGAGCCCTCTCCGGTACGACGGCTCACACGGCTGTGTGCGGGTATCCGGACCGGATAAAGACGGCGAGGGGGAGCTGGGGGGATACGGCTTTCAGACCATGTGTGTTTGTTTATAACACAGGCATGACGCAACACTGGCATGGAAACCCCTTTCGTGTCAATAGCTGTAAACTCTGAATGTTATGTACGTGTTTTACTTACAGGTGTAATTTGTATTGGTAGGCGCATGCAATCCTCCAAAGGGACAGGGCTCAGTGGTAACTGATTGATTCGAACAAAATTCCGCTGTCATACCTCGTTTCCTCCAGCACATCGGTCGTTGAATAGGGCGGCAGTCCAACGAGGAAATGAAGACCAACCTGAACG
>CAZVEG010000225.1:0-3229 GCA_964625625.1 uncultured Leptospirales bacterium
CCTTTTTCGCGTCGAAGGCCGTTTTGATTTTTACCACGGCCGCGGGCTGGTTCCCCTCGGGAAGCTTGTACTGCGAGGCGCACCCCGCGGCAAGCGAGAGCGCGAGTGTCAATGTGGCAATGGTGCGAATCTTCATCACATATTTCTCCTTTAAAAATAGTATCGTAATTACTTCTCCGCCGGTATGAACGACGGGTACGCCGCGCAGCGCTGCATGCATTCCTGGTACGCCCCGTCGCATCTGCTCACGGCGTCTGCGCTGGTGGCGTTGAGCATGCATTTGTTTTTTGCTTCGTTGCACGCGCGCGCACACGCCTGATGCTCGGGGTTCGGAACCATCGAGACGCATCCCGGCGCAAAAACCATGAGGGCGAGTACGAGAAATAATGTGGTCCGCGTGGTCATTATCACCTCCTCGAAGAAATGAAGAATAAAAATGAAAAACAGAATAAAATATATGAAGTTCAATATTTGTCAATGTTTTAACGGGCATCAATCATCCGATGGTGATCGAATAATAACGCGGGAAGATGAGTTTTTCGACGAGCGTCAATTGTTCGTTTCCGCTGAGGTGCATGCTGTTCCCGGCCGTATGTCCGTTTCGACACCCGGTATCTTCTCACTCTTGACAATACCTTCCCGGCGTTATAGTCTCTATGAAAACAAAAACATATCGTATCATGGGAGGTTTGCGTGAAGCTCCGGGGGAAATCAGGTAAGGCGATCAAGATTACGGGTCTGGGCCTTCTGGTCGTGTTCGTACTGCTCTTCGGCGGTGGATTCATCTATTATCAGGTTATCGCGCGTGCGCCGCTGCCACAGATTGACGGCGAGCTTTCGGCGAAGGGTCTTATAGACCGGGTGGAGATACTCAGGGATTCCTATGGCGTCCCGCACATATACGCGAAAAACATGCACGACGTATTCTTCGCGCAGGGCTACGTGCAGGCCCAGGACCGCTGGTGGCAGATGGAGTTCTACCGTAAAACCTGCGGTGGCAGGATAGAGGAGCTTACCGGCAAAAAATCGGCCCTGGTGGCGCCGGATATCTATCTTCGCTCGCTCGGCCTTTACGGGGTATGCAAGCGCGAATACGAAAGCTATACACCCGCCGAGCGCGCCCCGCTCGACGCGTTTGCGGCCGGAGTCAATGCGTATATAGCCGGCAAAAAGCCGCGGCGGCTTTCGGTGAATTACGCCCTGCTGGGGCTGACCGGGGTGAAATTCAACATAGAGCCCTGGACGCCGATCGATTCGCTGATGTTTTCGAAAATAATGGCATGGGACCTCGGTCTCCGTCGGGACCCGGAATTATTGCGCACGCGGCTTTACGAAAAACTCGGGGCGAAGATGGCGGAAGCGTGGCTGATCCCGCCCTGGCCGATAGGGAAAAAGCCGACCACCCTGACCGGGGAGGATATCAAGGCCCTGTTCGGCGGCACGGTCGCGACGCGTCCCCCGGGCGAAGGACGTCCGGCGCCGGCGCAGTATGCCGGGAAGCCGGTTTCAGGTGACGATGCGCCGGACTTCGGCTGGATGGGCGGCGGTCACGACGGCGCGGGAAGCAACAGCTGGGTGGCCACGGGAAAGATGACGAAGAGCGGCCGGGCCCTCCTGGCAAACGATCCACACCTCGGCATCCAGATGCCTTCAATATGGTACGAGGTGGCCCTGCATGCCGCGGACGACGGCACGGGCCGGCCCTTCGACGTTCAGGGATTCACCTTTTCATCGAACCCGGGCGTGGTCGTGGGGCACAACGCCGACATCTCCTGGGGCACCACCAACGTCTATCCCGACGTCAACGACCAGTACATGATCAGGGTGAACCCGAAAAACCCGCTGCAGTACCGGTGGAACGGTACGTGGCGCGCTATGACCACTCGGAAGGAGACCATCGCGTTCGGCAACGGAAAGCCCGCCATCGAGATCACCGTGCGCGTAACCCACCTGGGCCCGATCATCAACGACAACAAATACGATCCCGAAACCGGAACGCTCGCCGGATTCAACAACGAGGACCCGCGCGCGCTGAGGTGGACCGCGCTCGAGCCCGGTCGGATCGCGCTGGCCATCATCGGCCTCAATAAAGCGAGGAACTGGAAGGAGTTCCGCGCGGCGCTGAAGAACTGGGACGTGCCCTCGCAGAGCATCATCTACGCCGACACGAAAGGCAATATCGGCTTCCAGATGCCCGGTAAGATACCCATCCGCCCCGCCGGCCTCGCCGGCCAGGTCCCCACGCCGGGCTGGGGTTCCGAGTATGAATGGAAGGGATACATACCCTACGACCTCATGCCGCGCGCGTTCAATCCGGCGAGGGAATTCATGGTCGCCGCGAACCAGGAGGTGGCCCCGCCGGAATACTACGCGACGCTCAACGCGCGGCTTGGCGGCGCGGTTAACGCGAATTTCGGCAGCAGGTATAACAAGTGGATTTACGGGTATCGCGCCCAGCGCATAACCGAAATGATACGGCAGAGCGCCCCGCACACCCCGGCGACGTACCGGGCCATGCAGAATGATGTCGTGAACCTGAGCGCGGCCGAGGTGCTTCCCGCTCTTGAAAAGCTGGAATTTAAAAGCGGCGATCTCGCCGCGGCGAGGGACTGGCTGATGCAATGGGACCGGCGTTTCAGCGAGGAGAGCCCGCAGGCCGTGCTGTACGCGATGTTCTGGAAGAAGCTGACCGGCCTGGTCTTCCAGGACAAACTGGGAGACGTCGCGAAATCGGATGCCGCCGACAAGGAGATGTGGGCCATGACCCTCCTGCTCGCGAACCCCGACGACGCGTGGTGGGACGATTCCACGACGAAGGACAAAACCGAGACAAGGGACGAGGTCCTCGTCCGCGCGTTCCGGGAGGGGTACGAGGCCGCCGTCGCCGCGCTCGGGAAAAACCGCTCGAAGTGGAGATGGAGCGATCTGCACGGGGCCACGTTCGTCAGCAACCCCCTGGGGGCCAGTAAAATCGGATTGCTTGAAAAACTGGTCAACCGGGGGCCCGTGCCCGTGGGCGGCTCGACCGAGTGCGTGAACAACAACATGTGGGACGCCGGCACGGGCGATTTCTCCGTGCGAATGATCCCCTCCATGCGCATGATCGTCGACATGAACGATTTCAGCGGGAACATCAGCATCAATTCAACGGGTCAGAGCGGGCACCCGAAAAGCCCCTGGTACGGCGATATGATCGAACCGTGGCGCAAGGGAACGTTCCGGCCCATGC
>CAZVEG010000226.1:0-3140 GCA_964625625.1 uncultured Leptospirales bacterium
GCCTACTTCCGCGGCGCCTCGCTCGCGGAGCGCCTGGCCGTTGCCTTCGCGAACCCGCTGGTCTGGCTCGTCCGCATGGCGCTCTCCGTCTCATGCCAGTTCAGCGTCGTCGAAATGGTATATTTTTTCTTTCTTCCGTGGACCTTCGGTGTGGTGGCGGTTACGCTCTTTATCTTTTCCGTCGCCGAGCTCGCGTGCAGGGCCGTTGACCGCAGGCGCGGAAATGACGCACGGGTCCTCCATCCGGCCGTACTCTCACTCCTTGCGGCCGGAATGGCCGGCGTGTACTTCGGCCTCATAAAGGGCCAGGAATGGGCGTACGTGGTGGTGAACCATTATGCCGACCACTTCGTCCGATAGGAGGCCCCCGTGAAAAAACATCCGTCGATACACACCGAAAACGATCGTCCCCTCTCCCGGCGCCAGGCGCTCGCGGCGGCGGCGGGCGCAGCCGCCATGGCGCTCGCGAGCAGGCTTCCCTTTGGAAATGCCGTCCTCGAGGCCGCGCCGCGAAGGCGGCCCAACATCATCTTCATACTGACCGACGACCACCGCTACGACATGTTCGGGGCGCTGGGGCACCCCTTTCTCAAGACACCCAATATGGACCGGCTCATCCGCGAGGGCGTCCTCTTTTCCAACGCCTTCGTCACCACCTCGCTCTGCAGTCCCAGTCGCGCGAGTTTTCTCACCGGGCGCTACGCCTCGTCGCACGGCGTCATCAACAACTTCACGCCGTGGAACGAGGGCAACATCACCTTCATGGAGCTTTTAAAGAAGGCCGGATACGACACGGCCTTCATCGGCAAGTGGCACATGCCGGGAGGGGGGCTTCCGAAGCTCCGCGGCGTCGATCTCTTCGTTTCATTCACCAAAAAGGACGGCCAGGGCGATTACTACGACTGCCCGCTCTTCGTCAATCACCGTCCGGCGGCGCCGCGAAAGGAATACATCACCGAGGAGCTCACCGACTACGCGCTCGACTTCATAAAGGAGCGGGCGGACAGGCCTTTCTGCGTTTACCTCTCGCACAAGGCCGTGCACCACGACTGGAAGCCGCCGCGCCACCTGAAGGGCATATATAAAAACGAGAAGATCGATTTTCTCGCGCCCGAATCGGACCGGTGGAACACCTGGAGCGGCAACAACTGGCTGGAGGGCTCCATGGGGTCGATGCACGGCATCTATCGCAGGTACTGCGAATGCCTGACCTCGGTCGACGAACAGCTCGGCAGGGTCCTAAAACAGCTTGACGCGATGGGAATTCTCGACGACACCGTCATCGTGTACGCCGGGGACAACGGGTACCTGTGGGGCGAGCACCGGCTGTACGCCAAGCACTGGCCCTACGAGGAGTCCATGCGCATCCCCTTCGTCGTGCGCTACCCGCGCCTGGTGCGCGGTCCGGGGCGCAGGGCGCGCCAGATGGCGCTCAACATCGACCTCTTCCCGACGCTCCTGGAGCTTGCAGGCGTTCGTCCGGAGAGACCGGTGGACGGCGAGAGCCTGGTGCCGGCGCTTCGGGACGCGAAGGCGCCCGGCAGGAAATCGTTCATGTACGAGCTCTTCAAGGACTTCCCCTTCGGCGGGAGGGTCCCCCCGCACCGGGCGGTGCGCACGGAGCGGTACAAGTACATCGAATGGGAGGCCTGCCGCGCGAACGAGCTCTACGACCTTGAGGAAGATCCGCGCGAGCTTTCGAACATCATCGGCGCCGGACGGGGCACAGAACTGCTTCCGGCGATGAAGAAGGAGCTCGAGCGGCTGAAGCGCCGTTACGCGGCAGCGCGCTGAACCGTATCCCCGGCCCGAACGACCGATAACCCGGAGTCACTATGCCGCTTCCGAAACTGTATCTGCTTTCGCGCGAATACCGCGCCGACGGCATCGTCGATGTCGCCGGCGCCGTGCGCGGCGCGCTTGAGCGCCTTAGGCTGGAAACGACCATTCTGCCGGGTGCGAGTGTGGCGCTTACGGGCGGTAGCCGCGGCATACGCCATATCGACACGATCATGGCCGAGACCGTGCGTCATCTTGCGTCCATCGGCGCGCGGCCTTTCATCGTGCCCGCCATGGGAAGCCACGGCGGCGGAACGGCCGACGGCCAGCGGGCAATACTGGCGTCCTACGGCATCACCGAGGAGGCCATGGGCTGCGAGATACGCGCGTCGATGGACGTGGTGTGGGTCGGTATGACCTCCCTCGGCACCCCCGTATATATGGACGCGCACGCGGCGAAGGCCGAGCACATCGGCGTCGTCAACCGCGTCAAGCCGCACACCAAACTCTCCGGAGACATCGAGAGCGGCCTCGTCAAGATGTGCATGATCGGCCTGGGCAAACGCGAGGGCGCGGCCACCTATCATCGCGCGATCGAACGGCGCTCGTGGATGGAGATCGTCCGTTCGGTGATGGAAGTGGTGCTGGCGAAAAGCGCCGTGCGCTTCGGGCTCGCGATAGTACAGAACGCTCGCGAGGAGATCGCGCGCGTCGAGGCGCTCTCCCCGGCCGAGTTCCTCTCGCGCGAGGCGGAGCTTCTGAGCGAGGCGCGTTCCCTGACGGGCAGGCTCCCCTCGGACGACATCGACCTTCTCATCGTGGACGAAATGGGCAAGGAGATCAGCGGCACCGGCATCGACGCCGCGGTGACGGGGCGAAAGGAGGGCTCGCCCGTGCGCGTGGGCCGCATATTCGTGCGCGACCTCACGGAAGAGACGAAGGGGAACGCCCAGGGTATAGGCCTCGCGGACTTCACCACCAGGCGGCTGGTGGAAAAAATCGATTTCGCGAGGCTGTACCTTAACTCGCAGACGGCGTACCGAACGGACACGTGCAAGATCCCCATGACCTTCGAGACCGACCGCGAGGCCGTGGAGACGGCGCTTAAAATGTCGGGGACCGGTTCGCCCGAGGAGCTCCGGCTGGTGTGGATTCGGAACACCCTCAGCATGGAAACGGTCGCGGTTTCGAAGGCGGTGCTTGACGGCCTCTCCGGCGAATACGCAAGCGCGCGCGGACCATTTGACGCGGGATTCGACGCCGAAGGGCGGCTTATCAGCCCGTTTGCGTGAGTTTACCGGCGCATTTTCCATGAGAGAGCCGGAAAAAATGCTAGAGTATAAGGAGGCCGCGCGGACGGG
>CAZVEG010000227.1:0-3138 GCA_964625625.1 uncultured Leptospirales bacterium
GATGTACATGATGGACCCGGTCAATCCGCCGCCCGCCGCCGAGCTTCGACGATTCATCGCGAGGCTGAAGGCGGTTTCACCGGCGAAGGCGGGAAGGGCCCTCGAATTCCTTGGGGCGCTGTCGCCGGCCGTCGCGGCTCGCTTCGAGGAAAAATCGGGAGCACGGCGGGGCTGAGGTCGCCGGAGGGATGCGCATAACATTAAAATGCCCGGTGAGGATGGGCGCGATGGCGCTCGCGATCGCTGCGGGCCTTGCCGTGGCGGCGTGTCACGTTTCCGCAAGGCTCGAAATACCGGCGGAGAAGCCACGGGACGTTTTCCGGATATGGGCGCATTCGGACATACAGCCGGTGGACGAAAAGGAGTTCTTCCACTACGAGACGGCGATCGACGATATCGCGCTCAGTCTGCCGGGGATCGACCTCGCGCTGGTGGCGGGCGATATCGTATACGCGAAAAAGGACGCCGCCCGATTTTACCGGTGGTTTCTCGATACGCGGGAAAGGGCGGGCATTCCGCACTGGTTCGAAATAGCCGGTAACCACGAGGCGCGCGACCTCGATGCGTACCTCCGGAATATCCGCAAGCCGCTCCACTATGCGGTTGCCGTCGACAACATCCTCGTCATCCTGATGTCCGATGAAAAGCGCACACCCCAGTCCGAGATATCGCAGACGACGTTCGAGTGGTGGAAAGGCCTGGTGATCGCGAACCGGGACAGGATCCTGATTACCGTGACCCATGCCTGTCTTGCGGGGAGCGGTCTTGGCTCCTCGCGTTTTCCCACCATGCGAATGGCATCTTCAAAAAGATTTGAGGATGTTCTTGAGAAATATCCGGTCGACCTGTGGATTTCCGGCCACAACCATATAACTTCGTCTATCATGTCGAAATTATCCCTGCCGCGCGCCTATCCCCGTACACTGTTCGTGGAGGTCGCTTCCATTCACCTGACGGCATTGAGCGGTATAGAGTCATGTGTTTTTGAATTCCGTGATGGAAGCGGGACTTGCATTGTCCTTCAAAGGGATCACCAGTCCGGAAGATTCGCGCCGGCCAGCGGGGTCTCGCACGAGCTCCGGGTCCCCTATAGACGAGGGAATGGAGTGCCGGAAATACTGCTCCCGGATCGTGACGATGCGCGGGTTCCCCGCGAACCATAATCGGTAACGGACAGGAGGAGGTTGACGATGTTTACCGGCATAGACGACCGTGTTGATCTGGCGAACGGGGTACGAATGCCTGTTCTGGGGCTCGGGACTTACAAAACACCCGACGGTGCCGAAGTGGAAAACGCCGTGCGCGCCGCCCTCGATGCCGGGTACCGGAGCATCGACACCGCGTCACTGTACGACAACGAAAAGGGTATCGGGCGCGCGCTGAAGGCGAGCGCGATTCCACGCGAAAGGCTGTTCATAACCACGAAGGTCTGGAACGCGGAACAGGGATACGGGGAAACACTGAAGGCATTCGATAAAAGCAGAAGCAGGCTTGGAACGGATTACCTGGACCTGTACCTCGTTCACTGGCCGGTAAGGGACAGATACATTGAAACGTGGAGGGCGATGGAGGATCTGCTCGGGCGCGGCGTCGTCCGTGCGATCGGCGTGAGCAATTTCCTGGTCCACCATCTCGAAGACCTGTTGCGAGCCGCATCCATCAAACCGATGGTCAACCAGTTCGAGCTGCATCCCAGGCTTTATCAGCTCGCTCTGGTGGATTTTTGCCGGTCGAAGGGAATCAGGGTGGAGGGATGGGCGCCTCTCATGCGCGGCAGGTTGAACGACGATCCCCTGGTGGTGAGGCTCTGCGAAAAATACGGAAAAACACCCTCTCAGGTACTCATTCGCTGGGCCCTCGAACACGGCTTCATCACCATCCCGAAGTCGATGCACCGCGACAGGATCGTTGAAAACTCGCTGGTTTTCGATTTCTCGCTCTCTCCCGATGACGTCGCTCTGATCGATTCGCTCGACCGTGGCGAGCGCACCGGACCCGATCCGGACAATTTCAACTTCTGAAAAGTCTACCGTCTCCTCCAGAATTCCGGCGTGAGTATGATGAGCACCGTGTAGAGCTCGAGCCTTCCCACCAGCATCGCGAAGCTCAGGAACCACTTGACGTAATCGGGGAAGAAAGCGTAGTTCTTCGAAGGTCCGACCTCTCCGAACCCGGGTCCGATGTTACCGAGCGTGGCGAGGGCGGTGGTGAACGAGGTGGTAAGATCGTGCCCGGACGAGGCGACCACAAGAGAAGTGCATAGCAGCATGAAGATATAAAGGAAAAAGAACCCGGCCACCGAATACACGAGGTCCTTGCGGATTATATTGCCGCTTACCTTGAGTGTGAATATGCCGCGCGGGTGGATGAGGTAGAGCATCTCGATGAAGGCCTGCTTCAGGAGGATGACGATCCGGAACACCTTGATGCCACCGGCGGTGGAACCGGACGAACCGCCGACGAACATGAGGAGAAAGAGCACCCCCTGGGCGAAGAGCGGCCATCGTTCGAAATCCGTACTGGCGAAACCGGTCGTTGTCAATATTGATGCCGCCTGGAAGGCGGCGTGTACGAGGGATTCGCCGGGCGTTTCGCGGGATTCCCCGTAAACGCTTATCGTCAGCGCGAGGGTGGAGACCGCGAAAATGACGAGGTAGGCCTTCAATTCGGAATCTTCGAGAATGTTTTTAAGCCTTCCCGTGAGCGCTCGATAGTGCAGGGAGAAGCTGATCCCGGCGAGCAGCATGAATACCGTGATTATGATGTGCACGGCCGCTGAATCGTAATGGCCGAGGCTCGCGTTTTTCGTCGAAAAACCGCCGGTTGCCAGGGTCCCGAAGGTGTGCGTCACCGAGTCGAAGAGGTCCATCCCGGCCATCATCAGCAGAACGGTCTGCGCGAACGTGAAGCCGATGTAGATGAGCCAGAGAAGCTTGGCCGTATCGGCGATGCGCGGGGTGATGCGGTCGACGGTCGGGCCGGGGGATTCGGCGTTGACGAGCTGGAGGCCGCCGATACCCAGAAGCGGCAGGACCGCCACGGCGAGAACGACGATGCCCATTCCTCCCAGCCAGTGAGTGAGCGAGCGCCAGAAAAGCATGGACAGGGGAAGCGCCTCGACATCGGTCAATATCGAGG
>CAZVEG010000228.1:0-3134 GCA_964625625.1 uncultured Leptospirales bacterium
GATCTCGTCCATGAAGTAAGGCCTGTTCTTCGCGTACAGCTTGTCGTTGACATGAAGATGGAAGAATCCGTGTGCCGCGATCTCACATCCGTCGGCGGCGAGAGCGCGCAGCTCGTCCCAGTTGAGCGCGTATTTTCTCCGACCGATGATGTTCGGATAGATGGCCAGCAGCGGCTTTATCCCCATGGGGCCGAGCACCTCTCGATAGGCCCGGTACACGCTTTTGTTCCCGTCGTCGATGCACACCAGGACATTCCTCGTTCCCGATACGGCACCCCGTTCCATTTCGGCGATGGTCACGAACCGGTATCCCTGTCCCTTCAGGCGCTCCATGTGTTCGCGCAGCTCATCCACGCTGAAATCGGTGGAGACGCGTTCCTTGCCCAGGAAGGTGTGATAGATGATGACATGAACGGAGGATTCCTTCAACGGCGCGGCGCCGAGGAGGGAAACCGAAAAAACGATGAGGGGAAGAAGCAGGAGTCGCCGTGGATCGGTAAATATGCCGTACATTCCGCAAGTCTCCGCAGATGATATATGTTTGCGCCATCTATGCGGCGGCGGCGACGGTTTCGCAAGAGATATTCAGGTTTTCATTAAAAAAAAGCATGCTTTGGAAATATACGATCGTCAGCTCCGCAAAACTCCCGCGTTACGACACGATATGCCGCACGATCCGCCGGCGCCCCGTTCTTTGTGGATGCCGGTCTATCGTCGCCTTCGGGCCATCCGGTCATCAGAACAGGAGCCTTCAGGCCGCTGCTCGCCCGCGGATCGCTCGGCGGCACCCCGGGACGTTAATTTGTCTTGATCTGCCGCGGCCCCGGCCTATACTGTCATAAAATCGATCGGAGCATCCCCGTGAAAAAACGACTTTTCGTCATCGACGGCCATGCGCTCTGTTACAGGGCCTACTTCGCTTTCATAAAGAACCCGCTCCTCAACTCGAAAGGGCAGAACACCTCGGCCATCTTCGGGTTCGCGCGCATGCTCTTCAGGCTGGTCGCCGACCAGAAACCCGACTACCTTGTGGTGGCTTTCGATCCGCCGAAAAAGTCGTTCCGTTTCGCGCTCTATCCCGAATACAAGGCGAACAGGGAGAAGATGCCGGACGATCTCCGCTCGCAGATCGAGGAAATCAAGCTCATGGTCGAGACCCTCGGGATCAGGCGGATCGAGGAGGCCGACTACGAGGCCGATGATGTACTCGGCTCCATCGCGCGCTCGCACGCCTCGAAAGACTTGGAGGTGGTGCTCGTCACCGGGGATAAGGACGCCTACCAGCTCGTCGACGACAACACGTCGATATACGCGAACAAGAAAGGAATAACCGAATTCGAGACCTTCGACGCGGAGGCGGTGCGCGAGAAGCTCGGCATCGGCCCGGAACAGGTGATCGACTACATGGCGCTGGTGGGCGACGCCTCCGACAACATCCCCGGCGTGCGCGGCGTCGGAGAGAAGACGGCGCTCAGGCTCGTCCAGGAGCACGGGAGCATTGACGGCATCTATGGCGACCTGGAACGAATAAAGGGCAAGCTCCGTGAGACGCTCGAGGCAAACAGGGAAACGGCCTACCTCAGCCGCGACCTGGTGACCATCAGGACGGACCTTCCAATCTCCTTCGACATCGAGGACGCGCGCACTCCCGACTTTCACAGCGAAACGGCGCGCGCGTACTTCCGTTCGCAGGAAATGGAATCGATAGCCCGCGAGCTTGCTACCGGCGAGAGCGAAAACGGCGAGTCCGGCCCGGGACCGGCCGCCCGCCAAGATCGCGACTACCGCATCGTCAGAAACGCCGCGGAGCTCGCGGAGGCCGTCGCACAGATACGCAAAGCGGGAGCCGTATCGGTCGACACCGAAACGACTTCGGTCAACCCGGTCGCCGCCGAGCTCGTCGGCATTTCGCTCGCGGTCCACGAGAACGCGGGCTGGTATATTCCGGTTCAGAACCAGTCGCTTTTCAGCGAGGAGTGCGTGGACCGTTCAGAAGCCCTGGCACTCCTGAAGCCCGTGCTGGAAGATCCCTCCATACGCAAAATCGGCCAGAACATAAAATACGACATCGTCGTCTTCCGGAACGCCGGCATCGATATACAGGGCATATACTTCGACACCATGATCGCCTCGTACCTCCTCGACCCGTCCGAGCGGCGCCACAACATGGACGATATGGCCATGAAGTTCCTCAACTATAAAACCACCACCTTCAAGGAACTGGTCAGCAAGGGAAAGGACACGCTCTCCATCACGGAGGTGCCTCTCAGGGAGCTCGCCGATTACGCGGTGGAGGATGCCGACATCACCCTGCGGCTCTACAACCTCCTCTCGCCCCGGCTGGAGAAGGAGGGGCTCGGGAGGCTTTTTCACGAAGTCGAGATGCCGCTCGCCCGCGTGCTCGCCATCATGGAGTTGAACGGCGTGAAGATCGATCTCAAACACTTCAGGGCTCTTTCGAAGGAAAACCAGCGCCTGCTCGAGGAGACCGAGGAGCGCATACACAGGGCGGCCGGGGCGCGATTCAACATCAACTCCACGCGCGAGCTCGCCTCGGTCCTCTTCGACAAACTGGGACTCAAACCCGTCAAGAAGACCAAGACGGGCTTTTCGACCGACATACAGGTGCTCGAGACGCTCAAGGGCTCGCACCCGGTCATCGACGACCTCATCGCCTACCGCACCTTCGCCAAACTCAAGAGCACCTATATCGACAGCCTGCCGGAGCTCGTGCTCCCCTCCACGGGCAGGATTCACACCTCTTTCAACCAGACCGTCGTCGCGACAGGGCGGCTTTCATCGTCCGACCCCAATCTGCAGAACATCCCGGTTCGCGACGAGTTCGGCAAAAAGATAAGGCGCGGGTTCGTGCCCGACAGGGGGATGATTCTTCTTTCCGCCGATTACTCGCAGATCGAGCTCCGCCTGGCGGCGCACCTCTCGGGCGACGGGCAGATGAGCGAGGCGTTTAAAAAGGGGATCGACATTCACTCGCTGACGGCCTCTTCGGTCTTCGGCGTGGCCATCGATGCCGTCACGCCCGACATGCGCAGGCAGGCCAAGGTCATCAACTTCGCGACCATCTACGGAGTCTCGCCCTATGGCCTCTCTCAGCAGGCCGACATCTCGGTGCG
>CAZVEG010000229.1:0-3125 GCA_964625625.1 uncultured Leptospirales bacterium
CCATAGACATTGCTGTCCTCTATTCCGCCGAAACGGTTCAGTATGTCCGCCACCTCGTTCGTGGCGACCACCTCGCCCTTCCATTTGAAGGTATCCCCCAGCCGGTCGACAAAGGAAACGTAGTCCTTTTCATGAAGCTTGAACAGGTCGCCGCTCACGAAGTAGCGGTCTCCGGGGCGAAATACGTTTTCTATTATCTTCTCACTGGTCGCTTTCGTGTTGCCCTTGTATCCCGAGAAGGGACTCACGTCGCTGATCTTCGCCAGGAACATCCCGGTTTCCCCGGGGCGACACTTCACCACGAAACCATTCCCGTCGCGAACCAGCTCCTCCTTTTCCGCATCGTAGCGCGCGACCTCTCCCATGCGGATCCCCGCCGTGCGGAGCCTCCCTATCATCCCCGGAACCCCCTTGATGTTGGAGAGCCCCCCGACACCCTCGGTGGCGCCGTACACCTCCACGATGCGTTCTATTCCAAAGCGCTCCTGGAACTCGACCCAGTAATCGCCCCTCATGCCGTTTCCGAGGATGTAGCGCAGGGGATTGTCCGCGTCGTCATCCTTTTTCGGCTGATTGTTCAGATAACGACACAGCTCACCGATGTAGACGAAGAGCGTGGCGTTGTATTTACGCACATCGTTCCAGAAATTGGACGCCGAAAACTTGCGCCGCAGGGCGAAGGTGCCGCCGTGCATGAGCGTGGTCGGCCATGCGATGTTGATGCCGCTGTT
The DNA here is from genome assembly GCA_964625625.1 of uncultured Leptospirales bacterium. Classification (GTDB taxonomy): domain Bacteria; phylum Spirochaetota; class UBA4802; order UBA4802; family UBA5368; genus MVZN01. Next base: position 732 of record CAZVEG010000229.1, read on the forward strand.
ATGGTACAGCGGGAGACAGCAGTACTGTACGTCCTCCGGGATGGCCGTCAGGCAGAGCCCTCCCGCGCCGTAGCCGAGCTGGACCCACTTGTGGTGGGTGAGCACCGTCGCCTTGGGCATTCCGGTCGTGCCGGAGGTATAGATATATTCGAGGACATCGCGCGTGGTGAGCGGAGGATCCATAACCGGGTTCGCCGCCGGCTGCGCGGCCAGAAGCGGCGCGAGGTCCTTCATCCCCTTCGGCGTCTTAATGTCGGCGCCCTCTTTTTCGATGAAGACGAGAGCGGGCTTCGCGAGTTTCACCTCGCGCGCGACCGCCAGGTAATCGGCGGCGAACTCGTGCCCGACGATCAGCGCCCTGGCCCCGGCGATATTGAGCGCGTGCGCGAGCACCTTGCCGCGGATGTTGTTGTTTACCAGCGCGGGCACCACACCGATTTTTGAAAGACCGGCATGGATGATGAGATATTCTGGACGGTTGTCCATAAAGAGAGCGACCGTGTCACCCTTGCGGAAATCGAACGAGCCGAACAGATGCGCGTACCTGTTCGCCGCCTCGTTGAACTCCCGGTAGGTGATGGAGCGGTCCTCGAAAAGTATGAGCGGCTTGTCGGGCCGCCTGGCCGCCTGTTTTTCGAGAACGCTTCCAACCGAGATCGGTTTCCCTTTTTTAAGAGTCGCCACTCCCAGGAGTCCGCGGATTCGAGAATATTTTCGTTTCAGAAAAGTCAGCATGGCTTCCTCCACTGGTTGGATGTACCCGTTAAATGGCGTGCGGGCAGAACGATCGGGCGTGTACGGGACCGCCCCCTGGACGACGGCCTGACAGTTAAACGATTAGCGCAATGCTTGAAATAATACAAGCAAATATTTATATACATTAATCGATTATATTACAGCGCCTTCGCGCGGCGAATCCGGTCCCCACCACGGTGAACGGGTAAAAAACCACCTGCCGGGAAAAAATAATTGTACGAAATCCATTGCGCCATGTATAATTTCATCCGTCGTGAATTCTCGAGCCGACGGGATTGCCGCGCGTTACACGCGTGACCGTGGCGCGCCGCGGCGATCCTCCCGGTTATGCCCTCGACCGTACCGGGAAAAGAGTCGATGTCGCGGGCTTGCCGTGGATTCGGTTCGAGCACCAACCGCCACCGGGGAGGGAAGCACGCATGCGCTCCGTTCGCGCGAAAATCCTGATAGCCGAAGACGAATCCGTCACCGCCGCACGACTCGCGGAGATGCTTATCGCCATGGGGTGCGATGTGGGCATGACCGTACGCTCGGGAGAGGAAGCCGTCCGGGCCGCGGCGGAGCTCAGGCCCGATCTCGTGCTCATGGACATCGTACTGGAGGGGAAAGTCGACGGCATAGAGGCGGCGCGGGAGATCACCGGCACGCTCGATATACCGGTCATCTACGTCACGGCATACGACGACGAGGAAACGATCGCGCGCGTCAACACGACGGACATCAGCGGCTTTATCCTCAAGCCCCTGAGGATAAACCAGCTTCGCCCCGCCGTCGAGATCGCCCTGCGCAAGCATCGGCTCGAGAGAGAACTGCGCTACAGGGAAAACCTCCTCGCCTCTCTCCTGGCCAGTCTCGACGAGGCGATCATATCCACGGATACCGCCGGAGCGATCACCTTCATGAACGCGGCCGCCAGCGCCATGACGGGATGGGATCCGGACCACGCGACCGGAAAACCGCTCGAACAAATCCTCAAAATGACAGAGCGCGGCGAAGCGAACGGATCCCCGCTCGACCAGCAGGCAATCCGGGACCTCGTCAATCGCAAGAGCTTCGATCCCATGTATATAGTTTCCGGGAACGGAAAAACCATTCCGGTCGAACAATCCGTGTCCTCCATACGGCTCGACGAGACTTCCGCCGAGGGAGTGCTCCTGGTGCTCAGCGACATTACCGAACGCCTTGCGGTCGAACAGATGCTCTATAAGCTTTACAGGGCGGTCGACCAGAGCCCGGCGCTGGTAATAATCGGACTCAAGGGGTACCATCGAATTCATCAATCCGCGGGTGGTTGAAATCACCGGGTACTCCTACGGAGAGCTCCTGGGCAAAAATCCCCGGATTTTCCGTTCGGGAGTACATGACACGGGCTTCTATTCGGATCTGTGGGATGCCATCCTTTCGGGGAACACCTGGCAGGGCCTGATGTGCGACCGCCGGAAGGACGGCTCATTGTACTGGGAGACCGCCATCATCTCCCCGATAATGAAGGAAAACGGGGAGATCACCCATTTCCTCAAGATCGCCGAGGATATCACCGCGCGAAGGGAGGCGGAGGAGGATTACCGCCGCAAGGCGCGCGAACAGGAGGCGATCCTTTCCAATATTCCGGCGTTTGTCTTCTTCAAGGACATCAAC
>CAZVEG010000230.1:0-3019 GCA_964625625.1 uncultured Leptospirales bacterium
CATCAAGCTGGTGAGCGGCGCGATGAAGGGATCGAAGGCCAGGGTGGGGGCGGTGTACGACGAGGTGCCGCCGGATTCCGAGTACACGATCGTCAACGCGGCGGCGAAGCTCTATCGCGCAAAAAAATGCGATTCGATCATCGCCGTGGGCGGGGGCTCGGTACTCGACACCGCCAAGGGGGTGAACATACTCGTTTCGCTCGGCGGAGCCAATATCCTCGATTACGAGGGCGCGGGAGCGGTAAAGCGGAAACTGAAGCCGATGATAGCGATACCGACGACCTCCGGAACGGGTTCCGAAGTAACGATTGCCGCGATCATAGCCGATCACCGGAAAAAGATAAAGATGGCATTCATGTCATATTTTCTTCTACCGGACATCGCACTCCTCGATTCCCGTATGACAAAAACCCTGCCTCCTTTTCTGACGGCACCCACGGCCATGGACGCGATGACTCACGCATGCGAGGCGTATTACTGCCTGGCTAAAAATCCGCTGAGCGACGCGACGGCCCTGACCGCCATACGCCTCATAAGCGGGAATATCCTGAATGTAATTAAGAAGCCGGGCGATCTGCAGGGACGGCTCGACCTGGCAAACGGAGCGATCCTTGCCGGCATGGCGTTTTCAAACTCGATGGTCGGCATGGTTCACAACCTGGGTCATGCGACCGGCGGTGCGTGCGGAGTGCCGCATGGAGTGTGCATGAGTCTTTTCCTTCCATACGGGCTCGAATACAACATGCACAAGCGCTCGAAAGAGATCGGGGAACTGCTGTTCGCGCTCGCCGGGCCGGAGGTATACGCGGCGACACCGGTGAAGCAGCGTCCGGAGAAAACGATAGAATACATACGAAAGCTCAACCAGGACCTTCACGACGCGACGGGCGGCCGTCACGCGCGCTTTCTGAAAGAGATCGTCGATCGCGAGGGGAGGCAGATGGTGCCGAAGGAAAAGCTGCCCGATATAGCGCGCACGGCGCAGGGTGACGGTGCCAAGGTCTACAACCCGGAGGAGATCAATTACGACGACGCGATCATGGTGCTCGAGCACGCCTATGAGGGAAAACCGCTTGACAGACGAAAGATACGAAAGAGTTGAGTCCGGACGATAGTGACGGAGTCGATCGATACAGGAGGTGGCAGCTCCTGTATCGATTGTTTTGGAATGCCGCGAACGGGAAATTCGGGATGACAGCTTTACGGTGGCGGTCCGTAAAGCGTTCGGTGCCTCCGGTGATTGCCTTCCGCAGAAGAGAAAAATGAAATAAAACAGTGTCTTTACGCGTCCAACCCGGCGATTCAGGAATATCGTTGGAGACTGATCGAGCAGCGAGTTCCTTCAGAAATCGGTGGTAGTCGCCTGTCAATGGGATTGGCGGCGAAGTGTACATCTCTATGAATTCATGAGTTCGGCTGATATGAAGCATTCATTTTACACAACTGGCACTGTTGTTCTGCTGGCCGTGCTCGCGCTCTGCTCCTGTGCCGGTTCCGGGGGGAGCACACCCGCTCCGAAGGCCGTCGAAGGCGTCCTCGACCTGCAAGACTGGAATTTCGAGCATGATGGTGTGGTACCGCTCGATGGAGAATGGGAATTCCACTGGAAAGATGATTCCGAGAATCCGTCCGCGGCGTTTAAAGCAGGAACCCGATATATAAAGGTTCCAGGAAGCTGGAATGATTTCCTTGTAAATGGAAAAAAAGCTGGCGGCACGGGGTATGCGGAATACCGCCTGCGGCTGATCATGCCCGCGGGGAAACGCCGCATGGCCTTCAGTTTTTCCGATATCGATACCGCGTACGAGTTGATCATTGATGGAGTGCGGCTGTGCGGTGCCGGCGAATACGGTGTGACAATGGCCACTTCGAAGCCGGAGTGGCTGCCGAAAGTCTGCGGGTATACGGCTGACGGGGGTCCCATTGACCTGCGCTTGCGTATTTCAAATTTTCACCACCGAAGGGGTGGTCCGGCGAACAGTATTGTGTTCGGTCGCGCTGAGGATCTCAGTGATTTTCGGGAAAAGAGCATCGCGTTCGAGATGTTTCTCTTCGGCAGCATTCTTATCATGTCGCTGTACCATATCGGACTGTATCTCCTTCGCAGAAAGGATCCGTCCCCGCTCTACTTCAGTTTTTTCGGACTGTGCCTGGGAGTGCGCGGGCTGGTAACCGGCCAGTTTTATCTTGTGAATATATGGCGCTCACTACCCTGGGAGGCGCTCGCGAAAATCGCATATGTTTGCATTTATGTCTCCCTGCCGATTTTCATGATGTTTTTACGCTCCCTGTTCCCGGATGAATTTGACCGCCGTGTACTCCGGTTCTCCCAGGTCGCCGGAGTGATCATGACGCTCCTGGTGCTGGCCACACCGGCGTCGATTTACTCGCATGCGCTGACGGAATACCAGTTTCTTCTGGTCGCCGGGGGATTATATTCCATCTACGTTTTGATACGGGCCGCCATGAACGGCAGGCAGGGCGCCGCGATATTCATAGCGGGATTCATCATCCTGTTCGTCGCTGTCACGAATGACCTCCTTCACAACAACCAGGTAATACAGACGGCCTATCTGGCTTCATTCGGGATGTATGTCTTTCTTTTCTCACAGACGATGATGCTGTCCATGCGTTTCTCCAGGGCGTTCAGGGATGTCGAATATCTGCTGGAGGAAAAGGGATGCCTGGAAGACACCAATCTCATGCTCGAGAGCCTCTCCTTTCTCGACGATCTGACGGCGATTCCGAACAGACGGCGGTTCAGCGAGTTCATCAACAGCGAGTGGAGGCGTTCGGCCCGCAACCGGAGCACTATCGCGCTCATCATGATCGATATCGACTTTTTCAAGCTCTTCAACGACAATTACGGTCATGGTGCCGGCGATGAGGTACTGCAGAAGGTCGCGACCACATTGCAGGGGGCTTTGAAGCGGCCGGGGGATTTCGTTGCGCGCTACGGTGGCGAGGAATTCGTCGTCGTGCTTCCCGATACGGACGTGCAGGGCGCCCTCGTCATCGC
>CAZVEG010000231.1:0-3009 GCA_964625625.1 uncultured Leptospirales bacterium
TGATCTGCGTCCAGAAATCGATGAGAACGTGGAAGTAGTCCTTCTCGCGCTCGACCAGGTTGAAGGCCTGGTCGAGGAAAATCGAAAGCTTTTCGCGCGGATCGTCCGATTTCGCGAGTGCCCTGTTGAGGTAGACGCGCAGGTTGGTGTTCATCTCCTTCAGAAGCGTGAAGAGAAGCTCCTGCTTGTCCTTGAAGTAGTAGTGGACGAGCCCGGTGGAAAGGCCGGCCTCGCGCGCTATGTCCTTGATGGTGAAGTTGTAATAGCCCTTCCGGCTCACCACGCGGTAGGCCGCCGCCGTGAGCTGGGTACGGCGAAGGTTTATTATGTCCCTGTTGGTACGCTGCGCCGGCGATTTGGCGCGCGGGGCGCCCTTTTCGGTTTTTTCCGCGCTCACTTTCGTACCCCGATCGCGTGTCGTATGAAGTCCATCATTCCCCTGATGACGCGGTCGTCGTCCTCCAGCGCGTCTTCGCCGATGAAGGTGCGCAGGCGCTCCTTGTAGTATTCGGACGTGTACGAGAACTGCATGAGGACGATGATATTGTCGATGCAGAACGACGCGACGTGTTCGTCGATCGACGGATCGACCAGGCCCTGCTCCTTGGCCTCGTTCAAGTAATGGCGGTAGAAGACGGCCGAAATGTTTTCGATCTTGCGCGAAAGCCTGGCCGAGAGATGGGCGAGGCTCTCGGTGGTGATGTCCTGGTAGAGCTGGACGAAATGCGGATGGGAGCGCGAGTGCTTCTGCGCGACCCGTATGATGGTTTCGAGCTTGCCGTAGATGTCCCCGTTGGAAAGATCGGCGCCGGCGAAGGCCTCCTCGAGCAGCTTGTATCCCTCGTCGACGATGGTCAGGAACAGGTGCTCCTTGCTGGAAAAATAATTGTACATGGAGCCGATGCTTATCCCGGCCTTGTTCGCGATGACGTTCACGTTGGCGCCGTTGAATCCCTTCTCGGCGAACTCTATCGTCGATATCTTTATGATCCTCTCCCGCTTCTTGTCGGATATCTTGTCGAAGGTATCCTTGTGGTATTTCCCCGAATTCTCGTCCGGGGTCCGTTTCTTTTTCGCAGCGCTCATTGTTGCTCCTTTTATCTCGGGTAACGGCCCTTCACGTCGCTCCTTCCGGGCCGCGGATGTGGTATTCTTTCCTTACGGATCAATTCAGCGCACCGATGGCCGCGCACAATCCGAGCAGCACGTCCCTGCCCTCGCCGTTCATGGCAAGCGCGGGCGCGGCCCTCACGGCCTCGTCGATCAATCGCCGGTGCAGGTCGCCGGAGGCGTCAAGCGCCCCGCTCTTCCGCATCATGGTTCGCATGCGCCTGAGGTCGGTTTTCGTTTTTGTCTTTTTCGTGAAGAGCGCTTCGAAGCGTTTCCTGCCCGCCGCGTCGAGGCGCTCGACCGTGTTCTGCACCAGCACGGTCTTCTTGCCCTCCAGCAGGTCCGAATCCGCGGACTTTCCCATCTCGACCCTGTCGCCGAAGACGCCGAGTATGTCGTCGCGCACCTGGAACGCATGCCCGAGCGGCAGGGCGAAACGCCCGATCGCGCGCCTCTCCCGCGCGCCGTCCGCCCCGGCCAGCGCACATCCCATCAGCAGGGGATAGTACACCGTATAATAGGCGGTCTTCATCATCCCTATCTCACGCGCCGCCGTATCGCCGGACCTGAGCGCGAGCGGCATGGTGTTGATGATATCGAGAATCTGCCCCCAGGCCGTGCGTTCGTAGGTACGGGCGAAGAGCCGCAGGAAGCTCTCCTTCGCCGTTCGTTCCATTTTCGCTCCGAGAACGAGCTGAAGCGCGTCGCAGAAAAGCACGTCGGCCGCCACCAGCGCAACGTCGCTCCCGATGCCCTGGTTGCGCGTGATGCCGGTGAAGCGCCGCCGCATGAGCAGGTGGAAGGCCTCGCCGCCGCGGCGCACCGACGAACGGTCGATTATATCGTCCTGTATGAGAAGGAATGAATGCATGATTTCGAGCGAGGACGCGATCGCCACGACTTCCTTCAGGCGGGACGGCCCGCCGCCGTATCCGAGATACGCCGCGATAAGCACCAGGGGCCGGACGCGTTTTCCCGGCCTCAGGCAGTACTCCGCCAGATCGCCCCGGATCTCGGCCATGAAAGCGTGTTCCGCGTCCTTTTTTTTGCCGGTGAAGTATTTCTCTATTGACAGGTCGATCCGAGGGGAATACTTTTCAGCGAACCGGTTGAAACGCCGTATCTGCGGCGTCGGATTTTTTTCAGTCTCTTTCATCGTCTGTACTGCGGCGGACCTCATGCCGTGCGTGATTACGAAGTGAGGAGCTTAAAGCGGGCACATGATCGTGTCAATAGATTTTCTCCGCCGGGCGGCCGCATGAGAAACACGGCATATATATCGCTCTCCCTCGCCATCCTCGTATGGCTGCTCCTTTCCAACGACTACCGATATGGTCGATTTGCACCGCCGCTCGATCCGACCGCGCTCGGAAACCGTGAAGCCGCTTCAACGGCCCCGGCGCGCTTCCGGCCGCAATATCCGGCCGTTCTGCTGTTCATTCTCGACGGCGCCACCCGCGACGCGCTCCACGATCCGTCACTGTGCCCGGAAATCACTTCCCGGTGGTCGAGATTCGGCCTTCGTTATGACGACGCGAGGGCCATGCTCCCGTCGGTATCCGCGCCGAACTACTTTTCAATTCTTTCCGGCGCCCCGCCGTCGCTCCACGGCATCGTGAACAACGAATCCCGTTCACGGAGCGACCGTCACGCTCCCACGGTTTTCCGATCCATCAGGGACGCCGGCCTCGACTCCGGCGTCGTTGGCTTCGACTGGTACAAGGAACTGTTCGACGGGGTGACCGACTACATCCCGGCGGAATGCTGTGAGAAGGACGATCCGGCCGAAGTGGCGGGGGCGGTCTCGGCCATGATCCGCCACGCATACCTCCCGTTCTTTACGGTCGCGCATTTTCTTTCCCCGGACAACGCCGCGCACGCCACCGGCTCCAATAAAAG
>CAZVEG010000232.1:0-3007 GCA_964625625.1 uncultured Leptospirales bacterium
GGGATATGTCGTGGAGGAGCTCGCACGGCTGGGGGTCGGGCGCATCGTCGCGATCGATCCGGACGTCTTCGAGGAGCATAATCTCAACCGCCAGCTTTTCTCCGACGAACCGGCTCTCGGAAAACCGAAAGTCGAATCGGCCGCCGCGCGCATCGCGCTGGTCAATTCCGCGGTGAATATCGTGCCCGTGTACGAGCGCTTTACCGCGGCCGCCGCAAAGCGGCAGCTCGCGGGTGCGGCGGTCGTGGTCGATGCGCTCGATTCGGTTCCCGTTAGGCGCGAGCTTGCCGTGGCGTGCACCGGGCTCGGCATCCCGCTGGTGCACGGTTCGATAGCGGGATGGTTCGGGCAGGTCACGGTGCAGTTTCCCGGGGAATCGACGCTCGAGACTCTTTATTCCGGCTTCAGGGGTGAGCGTGGAGTGGAGGAGCGGCTGGGCAACCCGTCGTTCACGCCGGCGGTCGTGGCGAGCCTTCAGGCCTCCGAGGCGTCCAAGATCATACTGGGAATCGAAAGCGGCCTGCGCCGGCGCGTGCTCATGATCGATCTGCTCTCCATGAGCTTCGAGACGATAAGCCTCGCCTGACGCGATCAGGCGGTCATGCCCCTGGTCATGGCGCCGAGCTCCTCGGAGAGCCTGCGTATCGCCGCCGACGAGTCGGAAATCCTCGACGCGAAGTTCACCACCTCCTGCGCGCTCTCCGAGATCAGGAGCACCGTCTTGTTGGATTCCATGGTGGCCGACTGCTGCTCGCTGATCGAGGACTCGATGGAGTGGCTGGTGGTCGAGATTCTGTTATTGAGGCTGGTGATGATCTTGACGGTGTTGCCGATATCCGAAAGCAGGCCGCCGACCTCGGTGATCTCCCGCGTGATCTCGATTATCGCTTTGTTGAGGCGTTCGAGCATGCCGGCGGATTCCTCCAGCGAAACCCGGCTGTTATCGATAAGGTCTTTGTTCTCCCGTATGAGCTTTTCGATCTCGCTCGAGTTCTGCGACGTGGCGTCCGCGAGCTTGGATACCTCGTCGGCGACCACGGCGAAACCGCGCCCGTGCTCGCCGGCACGTGCCGCCTCGATCGAGGCGTTGAGCGCCAGGAGGTTCACCCTGTCGGCGATCTCGTTGATGACCTGGATGAAGTTGGCCATGTTCGCGCCGCGCTCTCCCAGCACGCGGAATTTATCGAGAGTGTTTTCCATCCGCCCGAACGAATCGCGCGAGTAACGCTTGACTTCATTGATGGTGTTCATGATGCTCGACGAGCCGGTCTGGATCTTGTCGTACACCTTCTGCAGATCGTTTATCGACTCCGAGGTGATGCCCATCTCCTCCACCAGGGTGCGCGCCGTGTTGGTTATGGATTCGGCGTTGCTGGAGAGCTCCTCGATCGAGGCCGAGATCTCCTCGAGTGAGGCGGCCTGGGTCTGGGTGCGCTGGTGGATTTCGGAGACCACGTTGTCCTGCGCGCGCGACTCCTCGGACAGCACGCCGACGGAGCGGTCCACGGTGCCGGCCATCCGGCGGATCGCCTCCAGGCTTTCGTGGGCCTCTTCAGTTTTCTGTATGGAGAGCACCATCAAATCGCGCGTCGCGCGGGCTCCGAATGAGGAGACGATACCGAGGAGGACGTACACTATGTAACGGATCGCCAGGCTCGAGCCGGGCCCGCCGGGAAGGAGCTCGGGCCTGATCATGAAAAGCGTCGTCTGCGATATGAGGACGAGAAGCAGGGCATAGAGTGGGACCCTGGCATTGAAATAGAAAACGCTGAGGGCGAGGATGAGGTAGTGCGAGGCGAACAGCTCCTTGGATCCGTAAATCATATACTGAAAGACGTAGAAGAACAGCGTGATGCCGGTGATGGTCAGGTACATCGAAACGGAAGATGTTTTAAAAAACCTCAGGGGAAACAATGTAAGCAGGAGAATCGTGGTGCACGCGGCGAGTTCGATCGCGATGCTCTCGTAGGTGAGGTACTGGGAGCCGATGCCCGTCAACTTGATCGCGACGGCGGCGATGTTGGCTATGCCCGCAATGAATATGGCCGAGCCGAAAAACCTCCGGTGGTTTTTCTGCATCAGGCTGGTGAAAATCTCGGAATGGTGCAGGTCGTTATTCGATTTGCCGGAACGATCTTTCAGTGACATGAACGGCTCCTTATGCTTTCGCGGTGTAGGGCGGTCGGTGCATCGCGGGCGAATCCGGCGATCTTTCGGGCCCGCGGGTGACGGGCCGGATGGTAACATATGATGCACAAACCGCAATTAATGTTGCAATGCAATTAATATTGTCATTTGTCAATGAATAATGCGGGAGACGCCGAAGAAACCGGTGAACGGCGTTCAGTTAAAGGGGCGCGATTTTATCGTTGATATCAGGGCGTCGGCCGCTGCATCATCCGCATCCTGGCTTGCCGTCTTATCGAAAAGCCGATGCCATCCTGAGGCGGATCGGAGCGTGCGTTCAAGGGACGACTCGACGAGTTCGGGCGTCTGAAATCATGCAACGGGGAGAGGAATCATGTCAAAAGTAGTCTGGAAGCCGGGCACCATGCTGTACCCCGTGCCAGCCGTGCTGGTGAGCTCGCATTACCGGGGGGAGGAAAACGTGCTCACCGTGTCGTGGGCGGGGACCGTCTGCACCGAGCCGGCGATGCTATCGGTTTCGCTCCGGCCGGAACGCCATTCGTACCGGTTGATCAGGGAGTCGGGTGAGTTCGTCGTGAATCTCCCGGTGGCCGCCCTTGCCCGTGCCGTCGATCTCTGCGGCGTGAAGTCGGGCGCGCATACCGACAAGTTCGCGGCGGCGAAGCTTTCGCGAAGGCCCGCGCGTCACGTCGCGGCGCCGCTTATCGCCGAGTGCCCGGTGAGCATCGAGTGCCGGGTTAAGGAGATCGTTCCGCTCGGAAGCCACCACCTCTTCCTGGCCGAGGTGCTCGCCGTGCACGCCGAGGAGTCGCTCATCGATTCAAAGGGGAAATTCCATCTGGAAAAGGCCGGACTGCTC
>CAZVEG010000233.1:0-2991 GCA_964625625.1 uncultured Leptospirales bacterium
CGACCGACTCCACAACGCCGACCCCCTGGTGCTCGACGGGGCCATGGGGACCGAGCTCTTCCGCCACCTGCCGGACTACCGGGGATGCGTGGAGCTCCTCAACCTGGAACGGCCCGACGTCATCGAGCGGGTGTACCGTGCCTACGCCTCGTGCGGGGCTGATATAATTGAAACCAACACCTTCGGCGGCAGCCGCTTGAAGCTCGCCGAGTACGGCCTGTCCGGGCGCTGCCGCGAGATCAACCGTGCGGCGGCCTCCCTCGCGCGCTCCGTGGCCGCGCCGACGGGAGTGTTCGTGGCCGGGTCGATCGGCCCCTCCGGAAGGCTCGCCGAGCCGCTGGGCGAGACGCGCGTGGACGAGCTCCACGAGTCCTTCGCCGAACAGGCGCGCGGGCTCGCCGAGGGCGGCGTGGACCTCTTCATCATCGAGACCATGAGCGACCTCCTGGAGGCCAAAACGGCGCTCCGCGCGGCGAAAGACGCGGCCGACCTCCCCGTAATCGCCAGCATGACCTTCGAGGAGAACGGAAAGACGATAAGCGGCACCGGCATGCTCGCCGCGCTCGCCTCCCTCGCGCAGGCAGGCGCTGACGCGGTCGGCGCGAACTGCAGCATGGGACCCGACGGGCTCGTCGGGCTGTACCGGGAGCACATCGGCGCTCTGCGCGGAATCGGCGCCCCGCTTACCGTGTGGGCCAACGCCGGCCTGCCGGAAATACGGGACGGCAGGACGTTCTATTCGCTCTCGCCGGAGCGTTTCGCGGAGCTGTCGGCGGAACTCGCCGGCCTGGGCATAAAGATAATCGGCGGCTGCTGCGGCACCACGCCCGACCATATCTGCGCGCTGAAAAACCGCCTGAAGGGCCTTTCCGGAGCGGTTTCCCGCGGCGCGAAGAGTTTTTCGTATATCACGAGCCGCTTTGCGGCGATCGACACCCGCGCGCACGAGGGGCTTATCGTCATCGGCGAGCGGCTCAATCCCACCGCGCGCAAAAAATTCGCCGAGGAGCTTAAGGCCGGACAGTTCGCCTTTCTCCGCGAGGAATCGCGCAAACAGGTGGACGAAGGGGCGCACGTACTCGACATCAACGTGGGGGTCCCCGGAATCGACGAGCCGGCGGCCATGCGCGAGTGCCTGCGGATACTCTCCTCGGCCGTAAAGACGCCGCTGATGATCGACTCGGACAACCCGGTCGTGCTCGAAGCGGCGCTTTCGCTCTATCCCGGTTCGGGAATCGTGAACTCAATCAGCGGCAAGGCGAAAAGCATCGACGCTGTCGCGCCCCTGGTGCGGCGCTACGGCTTCTTCACCGTGGCGCTCTGCATGGACGAGAGCGGAATCCACCGCGAGGCCGAAAAGCGCATCGCGATCGGCGAGCGAATCATCGAGGAGCTCGCCAAGCGCGGGATCGATTCCGGGCGCGTCTTTATCGATCCGCTCATGCTCACCGAGAGCGCCGAGCCCGGCTCGGCCGTGGAGACGCTGAAGGTCATCGAGCATTTCGCCAGAAAGGGTATCAAGACGAGCATAGGCCTGAGCAACATCTCCTTCGGCCTGCCGGCGCGCAAGCACATCAACACCGTCTTTCTGCACCTGGCGCGCGGAAAGGGCCTCTCCGCGGCCATCGTCAATCCATCGGGGGTGCGCGAAATCGCCGAATACACGCCGGAGGAGCGTCACGCGCTCGATTTTCTCACCGGGGCCGACCCCGGCGCGTCTCGATACATCGCCTTCGTGAGCGGGAAGGAGACCGACGCGGCGGCGAAGCCGACGGAACGCGGCGCTCCTTCCGACCCGATTGCCGCCATTTATTCGATGGTGGTCGACGGCGACAACGACGCCATCGTCGCGGCGGTGGAGGCCGCGCTGGGGGCGCACGCGCCCGACGCGATTATGAACAAGGGGCTCATCAGGGGGCTCGAGCGCGTGGGGGAGCTCTATTCCACCGGCGAATACTTTCTCCCGCAGATGATCGCCTCGGCCAATGCCATGAAGAAGGGCTTTGCGGTCCTCAAGCCCCTTCTTTCGAAGGCATCCTCGCGAAAGCTCGGCAGGGTGGTCATCTGCACGGTACGCGGCGACGTGCACGATATCGGCAAGAACATAGTGGCCATGATGCTCGAGAACCACGGCTTCGAGGTCACCGACCTGGGCAAGGACGTGCCATCCGAGGAGGTGGTCGCCGCCGCGAAGAAGCTGGACGCGGACATCATCTGCCTGAGCTCGCTCCTCACCACGACGATGAACGAGATGCGCGTCGTCGCCGATCTCATCCGCTCGGAGGGGCTCTCCGCCAGGCTTCTCATCGGAGGCGCGGTCGTCAATGAGGAATATGCACGGAGTATCGGCGCGCATTACGCCCCCGACGCGGTAACGGGTGTTGCGAAGGCCAGGAAGCTCATGGAGGCCTGAACGTCCGACCGGTCGGCGGGGCCCGAATGCTCAGCCCGCCCGGCGATGGCGGTCCCGCGTCCTGCTATCATTCACGGCCGTCTCCTCCAAACGCTCAACCCGGGCCATAGTGAAACGTCCCCGACCGCCCGGACGGAGCCTTGCGCCCCCCTTTTTACCTCGTTTTGAACCATATTTTTGTTGACATAACCTACCCCCGCGCGAATATCGGAACGAGGCCTGTAGGTCTATTTTTCCTTAATAATTCATGTTCTTTTTCATATTCAACATAGAGTAGCCAGCCTCTGGGGCTGCCCGTATCATCTTTATAATAAAGGAGACAGTGTGTGAAACGGCTACGATCATTACTGCTTTTCTTCCTCCCCTTTGTTGTATTTACCTACGGTTCATTCATAGTGTTTCAGGCGGCCTGCGACCGCGCCATGAGCGTCCAGGCCGAAAAGCTCCTCCCGTTCAACCACAAATCACATGTCACCAGGTACGACGCGTCGGACTGCGAGCTATGCCACGGGTACTACGATAATGGCAGGTTCAAGGGCCTCCCGACGGTTGGCGACTGCAAGATGTGCCACGACGGG
>CAZVEG010000234.1:0-2976 GCA_964625625.1 uncultured Leptospirales bacterium
GGAAGATGAAAAGCTGCATGAAAAGGATGAGGAGCACCCCGATGTAGAGGTAGAAAGGATACGCGCGCGAGGACATGATGACGCTCCAACCGTTCGACGTAAGCGCATGCTACCGCCCTGCGCGTCGCCGCGCAAGGATTTTATCATGGCGCATTGACGGCCGGCGAGGGGTTACAACCCCCTGTTCTATCGGGGCCCCGTCGCGCGCGGCGAATACTCCTTGACGTATTAGAGCATATACTCTATTCGTGGTTCCGGGGGAAACGGATGAAAACACGGGACCGTATCGTCGAGACGGCGCGCGAGCTCTTCAACGAGGAGGGGGCCTCGCGCGTCACCACCAACCACATCGCCGCGGCCATGACCATAAGCCCCGGGAACCTCTATTACCATTTCCGCGACAAGGAGGAGATCATCCGCGAGATCTTCGCGCGCATCGTCGCCGATTTCGACACGCTCTACCGTGTGCCGAAGGACTTTTCGCCCACGGCGGCCGGGTTTTTCGGCATATTCACGCGGACCTGCGACCTCTACTATAAATACCGTTTCTTTTACCTGGAGCTCGCCACGCTGTTGGGGCGCGATCCCCTGCTCAAGAAGAAATACCTGGCCAACCTCCGCGCGCGCTTCAGGCAGCAGAAGGCCTTTTACGCGCGCCTGGCCGACGCCGGGATAATCAGGGCCTCGTCGGAGAAGGAGCTTGTGGCCAACCTCACCAACGGCTGGATCGTCAGCGACTTCTGGCTCACCTGGCTCTACATCAGCGACTCGAAGATCACGCCCGAGCGCATCGCCGAGAGCGCCCGGCAGGTCTATTATCTGCTGAAGCCCCACCTCACACCCTCGGCGCTCGCCGAGGTGGAGACGCTGCTCGACTGACGCACGCGCCCCGGTTTTTCCTTGCATGCCGCGCCGTTCGCCGATATACTCCACCTGCCTTCAATCGGGACAGTAATAACCGATCGAACCGTCCGCCGCAGCGCCCTGTGCCCGCTTGAAAAACAGAACAAACCGGAGGAGTTCGGGAATATGCGCGCGAAATGGATTTGTATAGGTGCGGTCATTCTGGCGTTCGGCGTCGCCGGCTGCGGCGCCTCCAGAACGGTGAAGAAGGATTCGGTGAAGTCGATACGGAACGTCGCGATCGTGAGCCTCTACTGCCCGGCCGCCATTACCATCGATAACCAGCGGCAGGCCGTGGGCTTTCACGCGGTCGACGCGGCGGTGCAGGCGAAACAGAGGACGGCCGACGCCATGGCGGAGTTCAGGCCGCGCGGGCTGTTTCTGCTCAACCGGGCCCATGCCGAGACGGTGGGGCAGTTCGAGCGCGCCTTCGGCTGGAAGGTCCAGCCGCTCACCGCGTCCATAAAGTCCGGACACTACGCCGCGTTGAGGCAATGGTCGGACGAACGCAAGGACACGTCTTTCCATAAGATGATGGGTGTCGACGGCACGGCCTTCCTGTGGGTGGGCAAGGACGACGATTCGCTGCGGGCGCTGCTCAGGGAATGCTGCGCGAAGGCGGGCTACGACGCGGTGATGATAGCGAGCTTCGATTTCGCCTACAGCAAGAGCTGGTTCGGCAAGTCGGGAATCTCCGCCAAGGCCCGCACCTTCGTCGGCGTGCAGATCGTCGACCGCAACGGCGAGCTTGTCGTGGCCACCGATCGGGCCGACGAAAGGGAACGCGAATACTCCGTGATGGCCGACGACACCATGCCGCTCAAGGGCTGGACGGCGGACATCAACGATACGACGATCAAGACCTTCGATTCCGCGACGAAAAAGAGCGTCGCGAACATGGTTTCTTTGCTGAAGAGCGAGCTGAACTAGCGAACCGTCCGGATCGGTTCCGCAGGCGTCTAAATGAATCGCCCTATCGCCGCGATCGATGCGGTGACGGCGTCCTTCATGGGGCCGGTTTCGACGGTGCACGCGGTGTCGCACGCGAAACCCGTTGCGTTCGCGCATAACGTCTTCTGTGCGATCCAGTTTCCGCCGCTCTTTTCGGCAAGCGCGGCCATCTCGCGCTGGTAGGAGGGCTTTTCGAGCCGCGCGACCCACAGGCGGTTTTCCGCGTATTCCAGCATGGGGAGGTCGCCCGGGCTGTCCCCGGCGGCGAGAAATGGCCGCCTGCCGATGAGGTCGAGTATACAGGCCACCTTGCCGGAGTAGGTCGGCGCCGGGTAGACGGTGCGCGCGGTGAGTCGAAGCCCGTCGAGGTATTCCCGGTCCATGCCCGCGTAGCGCCGTTCCGCGCGCACCAGGAGGTGATCTTTATAGAGCCTTTCCTGGCGATCTGAAAGGAGCGTCGAGACGCCGATCACGCGCTCCGGCGCTATGCCCTCGTCGCAGCCGAGCGCGGCGAGCATGGGGTTCAGCGCGCGAAGCGCCATCCAGCGGATGGTCCAGGCGTTGCTCGCCGAGACGATCCACACCTCGAAGCGGTTCGCGATGAGGGCGGCGATGAGCTCGAGCATCTCCGGGTAGAAGAAGGGGACGGGATAGGAGCTCACGCCCGGCGTGACCTCGATGCGTTTCGGGACGAAGGGCTCGCTCCGCGCGTACACCCGCTCCGTGGCGCCGGTCACGTCGGCGACGGAGAGGCCCCGCATCGCCTCCACGGCCCACACGTAGCCGTTCGAGAGCGGCGCGAAGTCGCCGGCCTGATGCGCCGTCGCGCCGAGGAGCTCCTCGTAATAGACGGTGAGGTCCGGGCAGGCGGAGAGACTGACCGTTTCGCCAGCAGGGGAACGAAACGGCGGCGCGAGCTCGGCGGGGATATCATCCTTCTTTATAAGCTTCTCCTTCGCCAGAAGCGCGAGCGTGGCCTCGCCGATGTCGCCGCAGACGATGGTGTTGTCGAAGTCGAAGACCGCCGCGTGCCCCTTTCCCGCGCCGGACGCGATGAGCCGCGCGAGCCCCGCGCGCGCCCGCTCCGACCAGCCTTTTCCCGAAAGCATCATATTATTTCGC
>CAZVEG010000235.1:0-2946 GCA_964625625.1 uncultured Leptospirales bacterium
CGGGGCAGGATTTATACCGGGCAAATTCATCCTGAAAAGCGGAAAGGCCCTTCCCGGAAATGATACATGAGGCATTACGGTAGAACAGGAGAGACGTCAAATGAACGGCTTTTCAATGATGATCGACTATTTTGTTGAAAGGTTCGGCGGGGCTTCGTTCCTCACGCAACGGCTCGCCAGGACCCTCGTGAAATTTATTTTATTCTGCACGACGGTTTGCGCGTTGCTGGTCGCGGTTCTCCTTCTGGTTTCGCCCGCCTCACTCAGGACGACCTTCCCGGTCGTCGGCGCGATCGTGCTCTCAATGGCGGTGTCCCTCGTCATCCTCAGGCGCGGGCATTACAACGCGGCCGCCAATACGATCATTACGATCGTCGTTCTGGCCCTGCTGGCGGGCGTTTTCGCAAGGAGCATCCGCGAACCCGGCACGGTCTTCTCGGCCAATTTTTACTTTCTGCAGACAACCGTGGTTCTCGCCGCGCTTTTCTGCACGAAAAGATGGGTCGTATCGTTCGCCGTAATCATCATCGCCAGCGACATCGCGGCCTACGCGCTGGTATTGCAGCGGCTTGATCCGGCGGGAGTGGCCATCGCGAGGATGGGTTGCATCTATTCCATATGCGCCATACTGTTTACCGTCGCGATCTCCCTGCTCATAACGACGATCTTCGGGGCCACGCTGAAGAGGCTTGAGGATGTATCGCGGCGGCAGATCGGGCAGTACGGGGCATTGCAAAAGCTCGTTGACTCGATTACCGAATCAACATCGGACCTTGCCAGGCTTTCGCAGGACCTTTCAGGGGCATCGCTGGTTTTCACCGAGGCGGCCCAGAACCTTGCCGCGTCAATCGAGGAGATAACCTCGGCCGTAGAGGAAATCTCCGCCGGCATGGAATCCGTCGAGGGAGGGACGCGAAGCCAGTATGAGGACCTGGGTGTCCTGGCGGAGCGGATGGGAGAGCTCTCCGCCACCGTGGGCGATATCGGACACATAACAAGCAAGACCATTGACGTCTCCGGCGGAATCGGACGCGACGCGCAGGCGGGAGAGCAGTCTCTCGCAAAGATGAGCGGCAGCCTGGGAATGATAGTGGACGGGTCAAAAGACATCAGGAATATAATCAACATCATCGACGATATCTCCGACAGAATCAACCTGCTCAGCCTGAACGCGGCGATCGAGGCGGCGCGGGCGGGCGATGCCGGCAGGGGCTTCGCCGTCGTCGCGGACGAAATATCGAAGCTCGCCGACCAGACGGCAAGCAGCATCAAGGATATCGACACGCTCATACGGACCAGCGACAGTGAAATCAGCAGGGGTATGGTCGACGTTACCGAGGTCACCGGCAAGATCGCGCTGGTAATCGAGAGAATAAGCTCCATCGACGGTATGATGAACCAGATTTCCGAGCATGTCCGGCGGCAGTCCGCTGTCAATGTTGCCGCGAACAGGCAGGTTGACAGCGTTAAAACCAGGTCGAACGAAAGCATGATTATTATCGAGGAGCACAAGAACGCCATAAGCGAGATCGTGAAAACGATTTCGGACGTCAACGGCATCACCCAGAATTTCGTAACGGAAGCGGAGAAGATACTGCAGAATTCCCGTCGCATGTCGGATATAGCGGTCGGGCTGGAAAACGCGGTCAGGTCGACCAGGAGCGTTGCCGGATAGGACATTACTCTGCTTCCGCTCTGAAATACGAATGCCCGGTGCTGAAGGCGATATCCAGGCCCCGGCGGGCTGATTTCTCAACCGGTTCGGCCTCGTTGAAGCTGACCGGGCTACCACGAGGTCGCTGGTTAAAACGGTGGGAATCCCGTGATGTGCGGCCGTTATGGTGTCAATTCCTGACGCGCGCCGTCACGGCCCCTTCCACACGTTGATCTCGGGATTGTCGTTGCAGCTTTTACAGAAGACGCGCGGATCGCCGTGGCCGCAGCCGTAGCACCACAGGTCGAAGACGCGGCAGTCGGCGCACAGGGCCTTTCCGCACCCGTTGCAGAGCACCACGGCCTCCCGCTCCCGGCAGGCCTCGCAGGTCCTGTTCTCCACGACGGTGATCACGCGTTCTCTCCCTCGATAATGCGGATCGCGCGCGGGTAGACGAGCGCCACCATGGCGTAGAGCTCCCACGCGAAGGGGATGAACCCCAGGTATCCGAGCACCGGCATCTCGAAGAGCTTGATGTGTCCCAGGATGGGAACGGTGTAATGCCACTTCGTGTGCGCCCAGTAGTTCCAGAACTCCCACAGGTAGCCGCAGAGAAGGCCGGAAAGGCCGAGCACCACGAGCGGGCGGTAGTCGCCGCGCGACATGGACCGTAGAAGTGACGGGTTTCCCATGAGGAAGTTAAAAGGTTCCAGCAGCAGCGCGAAACCCAGCCACACGAACGCGGCGGTGAACTCGGAGTAATAGGTGTTCGCCGCCCACGAGAGGAACGAAAAGAGCGAGGCGTCCGCGGCGCGGTTAACGTAGTACATGGAAAACGGAACGATCGGGATGAAGAGGAATACGAGCCCGGTGAGGAACAGCGCGGTGAGCGCGCGCCGGCCTGTGGGAAAGGGGCGGGCGGCGACGTTCCCGACGAGCGTCAGCATCACGCCATATAAAAGAAAAATTCCGGGGATGATGGTGGCGAACGACCAGACGTATGCCGGGTAGAGGAGCCACGGCGAATCCACGAGATTTTCGTAATGCCAGTTGGAAAGGAAGATGTTGAACCACTCGAACACCCACCAGCCGATGACGGAGACCGCGGCGAGCGGCACGACGGCGCCCGTGCGCACCAGCGAGCGGCGCGTGGCGCCGTACAGCACCGCGTCGAGCACCAGTATGAGGCCCGTCCAGAAGACCGGGGTTGCCCAGGTGGTGAGCTCCCGCGCGTCGAGGAAGATGAAAAGCTGCATGAAAAGGATGAGGAGCACCCCGATGTAGAGGTAGAA
>CAZVEG010000236.1:0-2936 GCA_964625625.1 uncultured Leptospirales bacterium
AAAAACCAGATGGAGATCATGGCCGTCACCGGGGCCACGCCGCTCGCGGTGAAGCAGGACGTAAAGAGCGGAACCACGCTCGAGGTGTCGGGACTCACCAAGAGGGTCTACAAATTCGGCGCGGACGCGCTGAACGCCTTCGCTCCGACCTACATCCGCACGCGCGAGGTGGCGCCCGACGGGAAATTCATGGGAACCTATCGCTACTCCGGCATACCGGTGCTGCACATCCTGGAGGGCGTGGCGGTCAAGAAACCGGACAACGCCGCCTTCGACCGCCCGCTGGACATGATCGTCACGTTCGAGAACGCCGCCGGCGAGCGCGTTCACTTCAGCTACGGCGAGCTCACCATGACCGCCGACGCGAACCCGGTCATACTGGCGTTCGACCGCAAAGAGCTCGTGCCAAGCAAGCCGAAAAAGGATGAGCCCTATAAATGGAACGCCCATAGGGAAAACATCAAAGGGCTGCGCCTGGTATGCCCCGCCGAGCCCGATACGGCGCGTTATCTGGACGATGTCAGGAGCGTTCACCTCAATGACGTAACGGTGGACAACTCACTGCTCCCCGCGATGAAGAAGGGTGAGAAGTGCGCGGCCTCCTCGCTGACGGTGATAGCGGGCGGAAAGGCGAAACCCGTGCGCCTGGTTGGCGTCGAGCGCGCGGCGGTGAAGGGCTGGGTGCGCACCGGGCACGGCCAGGGGTACAAGGGGATTTCGGACGCGGAGGGCTATAACCTGGCATCGTTGCTCGCTAAAAACTTTCCCGGCTGTGGACCGAAAAATTTCTTTCTCTTTGTCGCCTGCGACGGATATCGCTCGATCTTCTCCGGCACGGAAGTTTTCAAGACCCTGGACGGACGCGGCATGATGCTTGTGGAGAAGCTCGACGGCAAAAAACCCGCCGGCGGCTACACGCTGGGGCCGGTGAACGATTACTACGTGGACAGGGACATATGGGGGCTCTCGCATATCATGCTGATCGAGGAAATAAAATAGATGAATATCCATGTGCCGCTGTACGCGGCGGCGGCGCTGTACGCCGTCGCCTTCATCCTGCACCTCGTCAAAAGGAGCCGCGCTTCATTCTTTTCACTGTGCGCCGGGTTTCTCCTCCATACCGCGTACCAGGTTTCCCGCGCATGGCTGGCCGGGATTTTCATCCCGAACGGGATGTTCGACGGTGTTTTTCTGCTCCCGTGGGCCATGGCGCTGGGAATCATCCTCCTGAAGCTGTTTTCGGAAACGGATATCGCGTTGGAGTCGGCGGCGGCGCCGGTCTTCCTGTTCGCCCTGTTCGCGCTGCTCTATCCGAAGGGACTCATCCCCCCCACGCCGAACAAGCTTACCGTGTGGGCCAATCTGTTTTTCATTTCGGAAGCGGCCGGGCACGCCTGTTTTTATCTGGCGGCGTGGTTCGCCGCCGTCGGTATAATCACGAAACGCGGATCGAATGACTTCCATTCGCTCATCGTGTGGGGGTTCGTCCTTTACAGCATCGCCCAGGTTACGGGCGCGATATGGGCCTACCAGGGCTGGGCGACGACCTTCCGCTGGGGGGCTCGCCATCTGCAGTCGGCCGTCATCTGGTGCTATTTCGCCGCCTATCTGCATCTGCGATTTCTTCCGCGCTGGGGAAACCGTGAGAAATCGTATTACGCCGCCGCCGGTTTTCTTGTGGTGGCCATGAACAGCTTCGGATCGCATCTCAACGAGATGGGATTCCCGCGGATAGGGGGGTGAGGGATGAAACGTTTGCTCGATATAATCGGCGACCTGCGCATCGCCTTCTGGCTGCTCCTTTCCGTCGCTGCGATCATGTGGATCGGCTCGCTGTACGCGGCAGGCGACTACGTGCTCTTCAATTCGCTGAACGGCGTGCGGGTGCAGGACTGGTTCGCCGCCAGGGGTCTGGCGGCGATCGGCTCGAGCTGGTGGATCGTCGCGCTCTTCGTCGCCTTCGCGTTTCTCGGTATCAACACGGCCGCCTGCACGGCGCGACGCGTTATCGCCCTGTGGCCGAAACGGAAGGAAATGCCGGCGAAGCGCTTCGCGGTGCTCCTTTCCCCTTCGATCATCCACCTGCTCTTCATTGCTATGCTCTCGGGGCACCTGCTCAGCTTCACCGCGCTTACGCAGGAGAGGGCGCCGGTGGTCGAGGGCGCGAGCCTGGACCTGGCGGGCACGGGTGATTTCTCGATCAAATCGATCCGGCACCGCTTTTTCGATGAAAAGTCGCTGCTTGCCGAAAGGATCGAGCAGTCGACGGTGGAAATTTCCTACATGAAGGATGGAGTCGAAACGACCGTGCCCGTGGAATTCCTGCGGTCGGTCTCCGTCAACGGAGCGCTCTTACAGCTCGACATGGAGAAGAAAAAGAAGTCCGGCAAGCCGATCGTTCAGAACCCGGCTGATGAAAACTGTAACAAGGAAAACAATTATAATTACGCGAAACTGCTGGCGGAAACCCGGCCGCAGCTCTTCATCGTGGCCACGCGCGACCCCGGACTCTTCATCCTCATTCCCGGTTTCGCTCTCGTGATCCTGGTTATGGGCTGGTACTTTTTCCAGATCGGTTTCGGAAGGCAGGAGAAGGAGTAGATGCCGGTGCAGCTCTGACGTTCACGACGGTTTTGATTATTCCGCAAGAATGAGTGATTGAGTGATGATCAGGAAAAGAATACAGGCATGCGTCGTCGCTGTGGTCGTCGCGGTCGCGGGGCTCTGCGCGGCGGCGGGAATGCTAAACTCTGTGCCGCTTTATGCGCAGGAGCCCGCCGCGAATTCAGGCGAGCTTTTCGAAAAAGAACCGGGCGCGAAACACGAGCGGACTCACGTCATAGAGGACAGGGCGTCTCCCGATGTGGAGAATGATTCCGCGGCGTCGAGCATCTCGCTGTACGAGTGGTTCGTGCGGGGCGGTGCGTTCATGTGGC
>CAZVEG010000237.1:0-2913 GCA_964625625.1 uncultured Leptospirales bacterium
TGGTCACGCCCACCGCGGGGAGTTTCGATTGTATATTCATGTTCCGTTTCCGTGCAAGAGCGCCTGACGGCGGTATCACCGAGATTCGGGGGAGGAGGGCGGGGGTGTCAAGCAGATAATGGGATGGGCCCGGTCAACTCATCCCCCCGGCCCCCTTCTCTTCGGCGAAGAGAAGGGGGAGTTCAGGCAATGGGCTATTGACTGGATCCCCCCTCTCTTTCGTTCAAAGAGAGGGGGGCAGGGGGTGAGTTTAAATGCCCCTCTGTATTCACATTGACATTCCTTCCGTCCCGTGTTCAATACGATACATACCACACACAGGGAGGCTTTCCGATGAGTACGAAGAAGACGGACGTGGTGATAGTAGGCGCGGGCACCGCCGGCTGTTATACGGCGTGGAAGCTGGCTGAAAAAGGTTATTCGGTGACGATCGTCGAGCGCAAGAAGCGCGGGACGCTCGGGAAGAACGTCGGCATATTCCATATCGACGAAATCCGCTTCGAGCAGTTCGGCATACCGCTGCCGGAGGGAAAGGAGCTCATCGGCCATTACCCGGACGGCCTCGCGTGGCCGCCCGACGGAAACGACGTCAAGACCGTCCGTTACGGATTTTACGTGATGGACCTGCCGCTCTTCATACTGCGCATGCAGTCCATCGCGCAGAGGGCCGGCGTGAAGATACTCTTCGAGACGAAGTTCGAGAAACCCGTCATCGACAACGGTGTCGTTACGGGCGTCCGCGTGAGCGGCGGCGGCAAACGCTACGATATCGCCGCGAAGCTCACCATCGACGCCTCCGGCGTGGATTCGGTCGTCCGCTGCGCGCTGCCCGCGGACATGGGACTCGAAAACGCGCCGATCGACCCGAAGGATTTCCTGTACGTCATTTTGCAGTACTGGGACAACGTGGAGGGGAAGGACGTGGGGACCTTCCCGAGCGGGCTGAACTTCTATCCCTATCACAAGGCCTTCATCAACCCGAGCTACGGCACGGGCGCAATCGTCGGCATCGGCCAGCCGGCGAGCCTGAAAGAAGCGGAGCGCATACAGAAGGAGTTCCTCGACGAGCGCTTCCCGAAAATAAAGCATACGCTCGTCAAGAAGACCTGGGGACGCACCCCGTACCGGCGACCGCCGCTTTCTCTGGTTGCCGGGGGCTTTCTCATCGTCGGCGACGCGGGCTTCATGACCAAGCCGTTCTCGGGCGAGGGCGTCACCTCGGGATTCACCGCCTGCCGCATCGCGGCCGAGACCGCGGACGCGGCACTGCGCTCCGGCGGCACGGGACGGCGCGCGCTCTGGGCGCACAACGCGCGCTACTTCCGCGACCAGGGGGCCAAGTTCGCGGGGCTTCTGGCCCAGCTCAACATCGCAACGGCCCTCTCGCGCCCGGACATCAACTATCTCTTCAGCGAGGACATCATCTTCTCCTCGTACGATTTCGAGTCCATGAACCGCGACTTCGAGGTGCGCCTTGGACCCGGCAGGCTCCTCGCCGTGGCCGCGAAGCTCGTAAAGGGTCGGCTTACCGGAAAGCTCTCGAAGGAAGGCTTCGGCGCGCTCCTCTCCGCCATGGGCATAGCCGGAAAGATGCGCGCGCACTACGAGGCCTACCCGGACGATCCCGATGGATTCGAGGCATGGGCGCTGAAGGCGCGGACTCTGTGGGGAGAGGCGTAGATTACACGGGGACGCTCGTCAACTCATCCCCCGGCCCTCTTCTCTTCGGCGAAGAGAAGGGGGAGTTCAGGCAATGGGCCGTTGGCTGAATTCCCCCTCTCTTTCGTTCAAAGAGAGGGGGACAGGGGGTGAGTTTAAATTCCCGCGCCTCCGGCCCTCCCGCCTCATCGGCCGGTCTTACGTCTGGTACTGTACCCCGTTTTTTTCGTCCCGAGGGCCCGTTAAGGGCCTTTTTTGCGTTCTGTCAGCCGCCGCCGGAGGCGGCACAGGCCCGGTCCGAAAGGTCCAACGAAGGAGGAACGAAGGACGAAGGAACGGGCAAGGAAGGCGCCGGCGTGGGGCTGGCGTGGTGTACAGGTAGTGGTCCCTTGCTGTCGCGGTATTCGATGCCGGGCATGGTGACCACAGCGGGGCGCGTGTCCGCGGCGCGGTCCCAGCGGTTGCGGATATACGCCGAAAGGAAAACATGGTAGCCCGTTGTGCGCTTTTTACGCGCCTGCCTGTTCCAGAGGGCCTTTTCATCGGGCGTAAGCTTTCTCCAGGCGCGGATCGCGCGGGCGAACGCGCCGCGCAGGTCGAGCTGTCGGGGCGTTTTCGGGTCGCGCGGGCGTTTGTACGGGCGCACGAAGGTGTCGCCCTGCCAGGTGTAGAATACCAGGCCGTCGATGTTTCCGCGGAATTCGCGGATGGTTGCGGTGGGGCGGGTGTAGGCCATGATTTTTTCTCCTTTTGGGGGTTTGGTATTAATACGTTTTTGAGGGTGGAGATGTTAAAAGATTTTGTCGGAGGGGGCTTTTTTTTGTGAGTTGGTTGAGTGGGGTTCTTTTTATGCGCAGTGTTTTTCATGTTGCCGGGTGCTCCGGCGGGTGCTTAACATGCTAAGAGGGGCGTGCGCGCGCCCCTCTTAGCGATCTCCGCGCGCTCCTCAAGCGCCGGAGCGGCTGCGCTCACACGCCGCGCGGCTGGGCTGTTTGTGGGTTGAAACTCAAGGTATCGCCGATGTCAGGTAGTGCGGAGCGGCCTTGCTGGTTGGATGAAATGAGCCTGCCGTGTGGCGGCTCGAATTCGCCTCCTGCGAGTCTCGCCGCGCGCGGACGTCCTGTCCACGCTCTGGAATAGGGTGTGCGGAGTTTTCAGAGAGGTTATTATGGCCTTATTCTTCGGCTGCGGTAGGCACATCCGTGTGCTATCCGACCGGCAGGAGGCCGGGAGTGTCGGCCGCGCCAGGACGGC
>CAZVEG010000238.1:0-2714 GCA_964625625.1 uncultured Leptospirales bacterium
GGTTATGGTGTATGCGGCATGTTTACATTTTAAATTCACCGAGGGGCGTGAAGGTCATCTGCGACTGGAGCTTCTTGACATTTTCGATATCGTCTTTTCCGTAAAACATGGTCCTCCCGATCATCCAGACCAGGTTCGTAGGAGAATCGATCCTCTTCACGCCGGCCGGAAGAGTACCCTTCCAGCCGGGCCCCGCCAGCGCGAAGTAGCCCTCGCCGCTTCCCGTGGCCCTTTTGCCGATAAAGGCGAAAGCGTTGGTGTACGAGTCGTTGAACTGGAGCGAATAATAGCGGCCGTCGGTTTCGGGTACATGGATAATAACGGGCTCCTTTTTTAAATCGAACCATCCGGACGAATAGAAGGTATCCACATTCATCCTGACGATAACCCTGTCCTCCATTTTCGCCGTGGGCGTCCTGTGGGTATGACTCACCCGGTTCATGGGCGCCCTCCCCTGGTCGGTGACCGTTTCGACGCCGGTAAGCCTGTGCCGGGCGATTCCCATGATAACCCGGGGGATGAAGTAGACGACGGGGACTACCATCACCACGGCCGTAACAAGCGTCACGGCGACAAAGAGCGTCAGTGCTGAAGAATTCTTCTCTCTTGCAGTCATCATCATTCACCTCCTTCCCGCGCGGCATCCAGGCGCTCTAGTGGCGGTATCGCCCATTTAAGCTCCAGCAGTTCCTTTTTCGGCAGGTACGCCCGCAGGCTGATCGTGAACTCCCCTTTCGGCGTCGGCAGCCAGTTGGAAAGCTTGCCCGGCGGCGCCTCGTGCTGGATGATAATATCAAGGGATCGATCGTTATTAAAAACCAGCCCCCTGCTGCGGTCGCTCAATGAATACCGGTCGAGCTGATTGGGTACGAGCCATCCATCCCGGTCGTAGACGGTAAGGGACCAGAAGGCGTCGACCGGCGGCAGACCGCCGGCTTTGAACCTGATGCGGTACCGGTGCCGGCCGTTCAGTTTCTTTCCCTCGTTGTCGAAAAATCCATGGAAAAACATCGCTTCCTCGGGAATGGGGTTCCCCAGGGAGTGGACGGCGACCGCGGCCCGCAGGAGATAGTTTGAGCCGAAATTTCCCGTCCGCATGCTGACCCGCCAGTGGTTGAGTACAACCCCCCGGTTCTCCGATTTCCACCGTATGATCGCCAGGCTGAGGGGCACCGACAGGATGATTCCCGCGAGCACGCCCAGAATGATAATGGTTCTTTTCCTGACCGGCGTCATTCCTTGCCTCCTTGCGTCCTCTCATGAACAGGCCGATTTCTTGACACCGTGGTTCGCCGCGCGCGGAAAGGAAAAGGGCGCGCGGGATACTATACACCATTCATGCCGGAAACCGCCTGCCTCCGCTGATTATGCGGCAATGCCCGCCGCCTGTCCACCGGATATATAAATCAGGAAAAAATATTACTGCCGCCCGGCGGGAGGCCCGGAAGGGACAGGGGTAGTACTCATCCGCCGCCGGGCTTTTCCGGGGAGGTCTCGCGGTACTTCGCTGGAGAGATTCCGACGTGTCTCAGGAAAGCGCTGTAAAAAACCGATTGCGTGTTGAACCCGACCGTGAAGGCGATTTTAATGATGGATTCCCGGGGCCGCTCTTCGATAAGCCTTTTCGCCTCGTCCACCCGGTAGGTGTTGACGAATGAATTGAAGTTCATTTTCATGCTGATGTTCAGCAGCTCGGAAAGCTGATGGGGGGATATGAGCAGCTTCGCCGCGAGAGATTTCAGGCTGAGCCCGGGATCGTAATACACCTTCTCGGTCTCCATGAGGTCGAGAAGCCGTTCCTTCAGGACGTTCTGGTCGAAGTTTTTCAGCAGGGACCGCTCGTACTGGCTCTTCTTGATCTCCCTCCTCATCAGATTGAGGAACTCCGGATACCGGAGCCCGATGATCAGCCACGAAACGATATGCAGGCTCACGAGTGAAATGGAAATCCTGAAAAAGGCGATGTCGCCGCTGAGCAGTCCGTAGATGACCATTCCCGCGACGACAATGGCGGACGCAAGAATGACGACAAAGGCCGTTTCGATCCTCGTATTCCTGATGGAGCGCATTCTGAAAATACCGGCCTTGTGAAAAATTACCGCCATATAGGCGAATATCGAAAACAGGCCCGCAAAGTCGTAGGCGTAGGGAATGGACACCAGGAAAAAGCGGGCCCTGGCCGAATCCAGCGAAACGCCGTACGCCTGCGTCGCCCCGACGGCCAGCCGCATCATCACCGATACGATCGCCGGGACAAAGTGCAGCATCTGTCCGCGCGTAAAGGCGCCCCTGCGTTCCATCAACTGCTGCAGATACAGATACAGGGAGGGCCCCACCAGGAACTTGCTGAAGGCCACCGGCTGCGCGCCCAGGGCCATAATCCTTCCCAGGGGGCCGAGAAAAAGATACGCCTGAAACAGCATAACGGCCATGCCGAAAAAGAAGAGCAGTAAAAACACCTTTCGTGCGTTTAAGGGCCGGTTCAGCACCTGGGAAAGTGCCAGAATCAGCGATATGCCGCTTCCCAGATAAATAATATGATCAGCTATTGTTTCAACCACGAGGTCACATCCGCATGATCCTTCGAAACCGATAACACCGCTCCGCCATTTCGCCCGGTGCCGTACGTTCACACAATTGCACGCCGGCACAGCGACCCCCGGCCGCGGGCCCGCGGCCGGCTCAGGTATTCGGGAGAATCATCACACGGCCGG
>CAZVEG010000239.1:0-2653 GCA_964625625.1 uncultured Leptospirales bacterium
GGTATGAGAGGAGATATCGACCCCCGCCTCGGCCATCACCGCGACCGCGCGCGGGTCGAGCCCCCTGGCCGCGGTTCCGGCCGACCAGGCTTCGACGCGGTCGGCCTTCAGCGTTTTCGCCCAGCCCTCGGCCATCTGGCTGCGGCAGGAGTTGCCGGTGCAGAGGAAGAGTATTTTAAGCTTTCCGGATGCCATGATTGTTCTACCGCTATGACCTGATACGTCCGGTTATCATGTCCGCGAGCTTGTCTTTCGAGGGCAGGAACTTTCCCCGGTGAATCACCTCTCCGTCGAGCCTCAAGACGGGTGTGAACGGAATATGTCTGATCACCTGTTTCAGCTCGGTCACCTTGCGGATCTCCGCATCAAGCCGGCTTTCCGCGACAACTTCCGCGGTGAGTTCGTGCAGCCTGGCACAGAAACGGCAACCGGGTCCTATAATTTCGAATATTATCCTTTCATTCTCCATCAACGTATCGTCCGCCCGTTTCCATTTATAATTCCTC
This sequence comes from uncultured Leptospirales bacterium, assembly GCA_964625625.1. Taxonomy (GTDB): domain Bacteria; phylum Spirochaetota; class UBA4802; order UBA4802; family UBA5368; genus MVZN01. Next base: position 507 of record CAZVEG010000239.1, read on the forward strand.
ATTGAAAAATCGCCGCTTGAAAAAAAGCGCCACGTTCACCAGCGATATGAGCACCGGCACCTCGACCAGCGGCCCGATGACGGCGGCGAATGCGACGCCGGAGTGGATACCGAAAACGGCGACCGCCACCGCGATGGCGAGCTCGAAGTTATTGCTCGCCGCGGTGAAGGAGAGCGTGGCGCTGACGGGATAGGTCGCACCGATCTTTTTGCTCATGAAAAAACTCACCAGGAACATTACCACAAAGTAGATGAGGAGCGGAATCGTGATGCGCAGCACATCCATGGGAATTTTCACGATATACTCGCCCTTCAGGCTGAACATCACGACGATCGTGAAGAGAAGCGCGATAAGCGTGACGGGGCTGATTTTCGGGATGAACTTGCGTTCGTACCACTCCCTGGACTTTATCTTCAATAAAGTGAAGCGCGTGATGATTCCCGCGATGAACGGAATTCCGAGATAGATGAACACGCTCTCGGCGATCTGGCCGATCGTGATGTCCACGATGCTGCCCTTCAGGCCGAAGTACGGAGGCAGGACGGTGATAAAGAACCACGCGTACACGCTGAAGAAGAGCACCTGGAATATGCTGTTGAAGGCGACAAGCCCCGCCGCGTATTCGGTGTCCCCGCGCGCCAGGTCGTTCCAGACGATCACCATGGCGATACAGCGCGCCAGGCCGATCATGATGAGTCCCACCATGTACTCGGGATACCCGGACAGGAAGGCTATCGCGAGAAAGAACATGAGGAACGGCCCGATGAGCCAGTTCTGGACGAGCGAGAGAAGGAGCACCCGATAGTTTTTAAATACGTCCCCCAGCTCCTCGTATTTGACCTTGGCCAGCGGCGGGTACATCATGAGGATCAGGCCGATCGCGATGGGGATATTGGTCGTGCCGACCTGGAACCGGTTCCAGAAAGTCGCCGTCTCCGGGATGAAGTAGCCAAGGCCGACCCCCGCGGCCATCGCCGCGAAAATCCATAGCGTCAGGTAGCGGTCGAGGAAGGAGAGCTTTCCCATCAGACTGTCTTTCATGCGTTCCTCCGCTTGGTGGATGTGCCGTGGTTCCGTGAAACGGCGCAGTGGTTTTTCTCGCGCAGGCGAGCTGTCAGTCTAACACGGTCCCGCTTAAAGGGCATTCTCTCGTCGGCAAGCCGGCACAGCAAAGAGAACAGTTCCGGGTAGCCGGAGATACATTCCTCGGCAAGCCGGTAATATACCCACTGGGCCCGTTTGCGCGAAGCGACCAGACCCGCGCCGCGCAGTTTCGCAAGGTGCCGCGAAAGGTTTGACTGGCTCACCCCGATGCAATGCTCGAGATCGCAGACGCACAGTTCTCCCGCGGCGAGAAGACAGGCGGCTCGTAGCCTGGTCTCGTCTCCGAGTGCCTTCAAGAGTTCAGTTGGAGTCACGTGTATTCCTATATTCAAATATATTCATATACTATATAGTTTCCATGCACGGTCAAGCCTTTCTTCGTGACGCGGTGAATAAAAAATTCACGCCGCGGAAATGAGCAGGTATACGCCCCCGAGAATCACGAGCACGCCGCAGGCTTTTTTCAAAATAAGCGTGCCTTTCGACTTTTCGTTCCAGTTCAGGTAGCGCTGGAGCACCTCGGTGAAGGTGCCCGCCAGCACGATGATTGAACAGTGCCCGAGCGCGTAGGCGAGGACCAGCGAAACGGCGAAAGCGAGTTGTGTAGAGGCGACGCTGAAGACCACGCCGAGCATGGGAGCCATGTAGGCGAAGGTGCAGGGGCCGAGCGCGACGCCGAAGATGAGGCCAAGCGAAAGCGCGGCGACGAGCCCTCTCCCCTTGAACCGGGGGTTCGCGCCGTTTTCGAGAAAGGGCAGGGGTATGAGGCCGAGCAGGTAGAGGCCGATGATTAAGAATATCGCCGCGACGAAATAATTGCCCCACGGCCCGAGGTCGCCCATCATGCGCCCCGCAAGGCCCGTGAGCAGGCCGATGAGGCCGATGGTGATGAGAATGCCAGCCGAGAAAAGGAGCGCGAGGAAGAAAGCGCGCGCGGTGCTTATGCGTCCCTGCCCGTCGATGAAGCCGACGATGAGCGGGATGCTGGCCAGGTGGCAGGGGGAGAGCAGGATGCTCGCCACCCCCCAGAGAAAGGCCCCGGA
>CAZVEG010000240.1:0-2621 GCA_964625625.1 uncultured Leptospirales bacterium
AGGCCTCCGTCGCCTCGGCGTCGAAGCGCTTGAGCTCGTCCGCCGACGGCCCCCCACCGCATGAGGCCAGAGCCGCGACAAGGACGAAAAAGAGCACGGCATACACGATTCTCACAGGTCCCTCCGATGCCGGGTAATGATATGACGCAACGCGCACATCGAACACTCCTCATGTGAGAGATCATTGAGGTATTTACACCGATTTGTCAACCCGTTAGCGTATATACTTTCATTATCGGGAGGAAAGGGGGTACTCTGATTGAGCCGCATGGCGGTAGGTTAGTTATTCCGACGCTTTCTGCATTCGCCGATCACACCCGGTTCGCACCCATTTCGCGAAAGAACATCCCTCACCTGCCGGCAGAAGCGGGCCTCTTTTTCCGCGCAACGGCCTTGCGCCGAACAAGACCCGGTTTCGATTCCGGTTTCTTCTCCGCCGGGTGATCGTCCCGGCTTTCCGCCAGATCCTTCAGTCGTTCCAGCGCCTTCGGCCAGGTGGCCTCGAACATCTCCCGGTACTCCTCATTTGAATCCGTCTCGATCAGCACCTCGGTGGCGCCGGCGACGTCCCTGAGCGTGTACTCCTCCAGGGCGCCGGCCCAGCCCTTAACCGCCTCGCTCGTGGTATCCTCTATCCCGCCGTCGACCACGCCGAGATGTTCGATGGAGATGAACTCGTGCGGCCGGTTCGTCCGTATACGGCTCACCATCCCGGCCTCGCCGTTCTCGCCCGGAGCGAGAAAAAGGATTTTACTGCCTTCGTCCCAGGTGCCGACGAAATGAGACCCGGCCATGAACGGCTCGGTCCATTCTCTATAGCCCGCATCGTCGATCATGGCGTTCCACACCCGTTCGCGCGGGGCATTTATCAGAATCGAAAAGCGAAGTCGTACCATGGCTTCCTCCTTTTCTCCATATTATGCGAGGGTGCGATATCCGCTCACCTCGTCACGGTCGAATGATCGACAACGGATCACGCGGACCGTTTGCGCTTTCCAATCTCCGCCTCTACGGTCGGACTATCCGCGGCTTCGCGGACATCCTCCGGGAAATCCGACATCTCGAAAATGCGGCGGACCTCGATCACGTCGCCCTCGTCGGCGGGCACGCGCTTCGCCCATTCGATGGCCTCATCGCGCGATTTCGCCTCTATAATCCAGTACCCCCCGACGGTCTCCCGCGAATCGGCGAAGGGTCCCTCGGTGACGATGGGCCTGCCGTCGGGAAACGATATATGCGCCCCCTCGACCGGCGGATGGAGCCCGTCGAGCGCGATGAGCGCGCCGGATTTCGCCAGCTCCTCGTTGTATTTCATCATCCTCCCGACGGCCCCGGCGTCCGGGGCGAAATCCGCCCGGGCCATTCGGCCCTCCTCGCCCTGGTATACTCGGGGTATCATGAGCATCATGAACCGCATTGCGCTCCTCCTGAGATGCGACATCCGGAAACCCGGTTTCCCAAACACCCGGACACGGGTATTTAAGAAATATATGAAATTACTGAATATCTGGAGGAAAGGCAAAAAAAGTTGGAGGGGATGGGAACTATTTTTTTCAGAGTACTCGATCGCTCAGGCCGAATACGTCTCCTGTAAAAAACGTTTGATGTTCTCGACCGGTATCGCCTCCACCAGAAAGGCGTTCGCGGCGAACTTGATCGATTTCGTGGAATGCTTCGCGCTCTTTTTCCAGTGCACCTCGACCTGCAGCCTGGTGTTCAGCACCGCCCGTACGATTTTTTCTTTCGCGATGACCTTCCTGCGGCCATACAGGTACGTAAAGACGATGCGGTCACCGTGAAATACGATCGTGTAGATGCCGTATTTCGTGAACAGGAATATGAGCAGGGGTATGAAGAGCAGGTAATAGCTCAAGTAGTAGATCATCGCGGCGGAGAAGCCGCAGATGGCGACGATCGCGACGGCGTTTTCCCTGAGTAAATTGACGGTAAAGGGCGGTTCGATCTTCTTTTCCGGGTCGTACTCCGCGGGTATTTCCTTCGTTTTCAGCGCGCCGACGATGACAAACGACAGGTACGCGCCGATGAAGGCGAAGACGAAACCGGTGATCCAGCGGACATTAGGGTTCGGTGTGACGAACCGGGAGAGTGTGGCCCCCATGATCTCGAATCCGAGCCACATGAGGATGAAAAGAAGTACGAAACGTCCGGTGTTCGGATAGCCTTTGAGGCGCGCTTTCGAGCTTATCCGTTCGGAGAATATGAGCAGGGCGATTATTTCGAGCATCGGCGGTGTCCTCCGTGGTATGCGCGCGGGAATGATATAATAACGAATCGGAGCTCCTTTTTCTCCAAGCCCCGGACTACTTCAGTTCCTTTTCCATCCAGACCACGCTGAAGGGCTTCCCGAACTTCTTCCCTATATTGTTGAAATACCCGCACCGTGTAAAACCATTTCGTTCATGAAACTCGATGCTTTCCCTGTTCTCGGAGGAGATATCGGCCAGCAGATGACGTATTCCGAGATTTTTCGCGTCTTCTTCCAGTTTGCGCAACGCGGATTTGCCGATTCCTTTGCCCGTGTAGTCATGTCGAATAAAATAGCTGACCTCGGCGGTTTCCCTGAACGCGGCAAACGGGTTGTACGGCCGAAGCAGGCAGAA
>CAZVEG010000241.1:0-2608 GCA_964625625.1 uncultured Leptospirales bacterium
CCTCGGCGGTTTCCCTGAACGCGGCAAACGGGTTGTACGGCCGAAGCAGGCAGAAGCCGACCACGGTGCCGTCGCCCGATGTAATCGCGTACGCGGGATAGACCGCGCCGATTTCCAGAAATCTCAGGAATAATTGATCGGGAACCACGCCCTCGGGATACGCGGCGAAACTGTTCTGTGTATAGTAGTTGAATATCCGCATAACATCGTCTTTGTGCCCGGACATCAGTTTTTCGTAGGTGTACTCCATGGTGTCCTCCCTTCCGCTCGACACCTCCTGATCAGACACCTTTACATTTATATCAAGTAATATTTTTATATCGGACTGATCGCGTAAATGATAATGATGACACCGGGAGAGGCCGCTTCATCCGCCACGGTTTACAGATGAAGGAATCGCATGATATAAAACTCCTTGACTCCTCGAAATGTTCCGTTAAATTACAGTATACAAATTAAATACCAACCGACAGGCCGCGTCCGGCAGGATATTTCGGAGAGATACTTCGCGGAACCTGTACAAAGAGAGGATCAGCCATGAGCACGGATTCCCCCAAACAGTTCAGACAGACCATAAGCGCGCCGGAGTTCATTTTAAAGCTGCTGGCGATTTCGTGGCGCATACCCTTCATTCTCTACAACGTGATAAGCGGACTCAAGCGGATCTCGGGTGATAAATACCTGTCGTGGGCCTCCACGCTGGAGGACATGGCCCGGCAATACCCCGACAACCCGGCGGTAAAATCGCCCGACGGCACGCTGACCTACCGCGAGCTGAACGAGCGCGCCAACCGCTTCGCCCATTTCCTTATTTCGAAAAAGATCACCAAGGGCGATATCGTGACCGTCTGCCTGGAAAACAGGCCCGACCTCCTGGTGGCTTACTGCGGCTGCAGCAAGGTGGGCGCCGTGTGCTCGCTCATCAACACCAACCAGCGGGGCGATTCCCTTGTGCACAGCTTCAACCTCAACAGAGGCCGCCTGGTGTTCGTCGGCGAGGAGTGCCTGGAGTTCTTCAACACGGTGAAACGCTCCGTGGACCTCAAAAAATCCGAGCTCTTCATCGTGGGCGACCCCGCCATCAACCGCCTGAGCGCGAAGGATGATATTTCGAATACTATCGCCGGCATGCCGGCCACGAACCCGCCCACCACGGGAACCATCTCGATGAAGGACCGCATAGCCTACGTGTACACCTCGGGAACCACCGGCGGCCTGCCCAAGGCGGCGGTGATCATCAACAAGCGTACCCTCTCGGCCATGTTCTGGTTCAGCCGCGTGGTCACGCGGATACGTCCGCATCATACCGTGTACGTGCCGTTGCCCTTCTTTCACACCAACGCGCTCACCGTGGGATGGCCGGCGGCCCTGTACAGCGGCGCCGCCGTGGCGCTGCGGCGCAAGTTCAGCGCCAGCAGGTTCCTGGAGGACGTGCGCAATTTCAGGGTGACGCACTTCGTCTACGTGGGCGAGGTGTGCCGCTACCTGATGGCCCAGCCCGACGAGAAGGGACAGAACAGGACCACGCTCAAATACGTGATAGGGAACGGCCTGCGGCCCGACATCTGGAAGGCCTTCAAGAAACGCTACGGCATCAAGAAGGTCTTCGAGTTCTACGGCGCGGCGGAGGGCGTGGGCATCTTCACCAACTTCCTCAACTTCGATTACAGCGTGGGCACCAGCCTTACGGGCTTCGCCATCGTAAACTACGATATCGAGAACGACCGCGTGGCCCGCGACGAGCGGGGATTTCTCACCAAGGTGAAGAAGGGCGAGGCGGGCCTTCTCATCATGGAGATTACCGAAAAGACGCCCTTTGCCGGCTACTCGGACAAGAAGAAAACCGAGGAGAAGATCATACTGGACGCCTTTAAAAAAGGCGACCGGTGGTTCAACACCGGCGACATGCTGATCAACATGGGCTTCGGCCACGCGCAGTTCGCCGACCGGCTTGGCGACACCTTCCGCTGGAAGGGCGAAAACGTGGCCACCATGGAGGTGGAGAAAGCCATCGACGCGTTCAAGGGCGTGGAGGCCTCGGCCGTCTATGGCGTGAGCCTCCCCACCGGCGACGGCCGCGCCGGCATGGCCGCCGTCATCATGCGCAAGGGCGCGACGATGGACTTCGCGGGGCTCGCGAAACACCTTAGATCGGTGCTGCCGAAGTACGCGGTGCCGCTGTTCATCCGCTTCATCGAGGACTTCCAGTGGACCGCCACGCACAAGATCAACAAGACCGGCCTGAAGGCCGATACGTTCGATCCTTCGAAGGTCGCCGGCAAGGTCTACGTGCTCCTGCCCGGGAAGGACGAGTATGTGGCGATGAACGGCGCTCTGTACAAGGAGATTCTGGCGGGGAAGTATAAGTTTTAGCAGGGGGCCTTAGACCTCACCCCGCCGCCGGCGCGCCCTCTCCCACGGGGAGAGGGCTCCGTTATATGAAACTACAGGCAGTTTGACATCAGCATTCGTTTACTCCCACTACTCCCCCTCTCCCCGTGGGAGAGGGGGCCGGGGGGTGAGGTCTAAGCCTCAATCATGCCCTTCAGTCTTTCGATAACATAATCCCGGTTCTTTAAAACTTCATCGTTCGTAAACCGAAGAATCT
>CAZVEG010000242.1:0-2583 GCA_964625625.1 uncultured Leptospirales bacterium
ACCCATTCATGGGTAGCGGGACTACAGGCGTAGCTTGCGCGAACCTTGGCCGCAAGTTTATCGGCATTGAAATTGAAGAAAAATACTTTGACATAGCTTGCAAGCGCATCGAGATAGCCTACCAACAGCCGCGCCTATTCGACGAGCCGCGCCGCGTGCCTGAGCCGCAGGAGCTGGGCCTATGACCCTCCGCCGCCACCAATCCGCCATGCTTGCCCTCGCCGAGCGCATCGCGGCCGGCGAACCTATCACCGAGATATTCGCCTCTGTCACCCCGGGCGGCGGTAAGTCCGCGCTTCCTCCAATCCTTGCCGACGTGCTCATTGGCTCAGGCTTCGACGCGATCGTGTGGGTAGTACCGCGCTCATCGCTCCGCTCTCAGGGCGAAGGTGATTATGCGCAGTGGTCCCGCCGAACAAGGATCAGGGCAGCAGGGAACGAAGGCGACCCCTTGCGCGGGTATGACGGCTACGTCACGACCTACCAGGCGATCATCGCCGATCCGGAGCTCCACCGCCGCGCGCTTCGCTGGCGCCGCTACATCCTCTTCCTCGATGAAAACCACCACGTCTCAGACAATGGCGCATGGGATGCCGCAATTCGGCCGCTCATCGAGGGCGCCGGCCTCGTGGTCTACGCCTCAGGCACCTTCGCGCGGGGCGACGGCCAGCGCATCACAGGACTCACCTACACGGCCGACGGCCTGCCCGACTTCTCGGCGCGGCCCGGCGCGGCTTCCATTTCCTACACGCGGACCGACGCGCTGCGCGAGGGCGCGATCGTGCCGGTCTACTTCAAGTACTTGGACGGCTCCGCGGAATGGGAGAAGGACGGCGAGATCCATTCTTCCGACTCGCTCAACTGTGGCGACGATTCAGGCGATGCGCTCTTTACCGTCTTGCGCACCGACTACGCCTTGCAGCTCCTCGACGCGACCGTGGCCGCGTGGCGCGAGTCCAGGGCATCGGTCTACCCCGCCGGGAAGCTCCTCATCGTGGCGCCGAATATCAGCCTGGCCGGGATCTATCACGACCACCTCAGACGCCGGCATGTTGATTCCCTGATCGCCACCTCGGACGATTCACCGGCGGCCGCTCAGGCAATCGCTCGATTCAAGGGCCAAGCCTTACCGTCGGCCGATGTCCTTGTATGCGTGGGAATGTGCTATGAGGGCCTTTCGGTCCCTGCTGTCTCCCACATCGCCTGTCTCACCCACATCCGCTCTATCCCCTGGCTCGAGCAGTGCTTCGCCCGCGCGAACCGCGTCGCACCCGGGAAGGTCGGCGGCTTCGTCTACGGCCCGAACGACCCGCGCTTCCGCGAGGCGATCCGGGCGATCGAGGAGGAGCAGGCCCTCGCGCTGCACGAAGGCGAAGACCGCGGCGGAGAGGACGAGGAGGAGAGCGAGGACGGCCCGACGGGACAAGGCAGGCAGCGAGTGCAGCCATTACACTCCGAGGTCATCGGCGGCGCCGGTCCTCTTTTTGACGTTGCGGATGTACAGATCCTCGCGCAAAACGTCAACGCCTCCCGCGACGGCGGGCTTGCGCCTTCCCAGGCCGAGAAGCTCCTGAGGCATCAAATCGCGCAGCACATCGAGATCATCGTAGGGAAGAAGCGCCCCGGCTCGCGCGCGGCGATGGAGACGATTCTCATGCGGAAATTGAAAGACCTGGTCGGCGGGAAAGGTAGGGCGGAGCTAACTGTAGAAGAATTGACGGTCCAGTGGGCGTGGCTGAAGGAGAATTACCCGTTATGAAGGAGGAGTTAGTCCTCGTCTGGCGGCAGCTTCACGCCCGCCTCGATCAGCCCTTTCTTGACATAGCGGTTGATCAGGTACGACACAGAGCGTTCTTCAAGCTTCGCCTGCTTCTCGAGAAGTTCTTTATAGCCCTTCTTGGGCTGAAAAGTGATCTTTTCCTGAGCCATACCCGAAATATACAGGCATATATCGTACCTGTCAATATATTTCCATAATTATCCTTGACACTCCATAACATATAAGATAATATAAGGACAAGTAAGATAAAAGAAGAGGTGAGTATGCAACAGAAATTCGACGTTGAAGTAGTGCTGTCCGATCTCCATACCACTGCCGTCTATGAAGAAGTCGAAGCGAACAACAAAGCCGAGGCCATGCTTTCCGGCGAGCGCATGGCGATCCGCCAGTATCCCGCGCACACCTTCGGCAAGATCAAGGCGACGCTCTCCGCGAAGCGCATCGACGCCGAACGCCGCGCCGCCGCGTCCCGCGCCCTCACCGGGTACGAGACCTATGAGAAGGCGGCCGGAGCATGAACCCGCTCATGAATCTTTACATCCAGCAGACCGAGCGCTACATGCGCACCCCGGACGGCACCGCGTTCATCAAGGGGATCCTCTCGGTGCCGACCGGGTCCATTCCCGCGGCGATCGCTGGATGCGCACGGCAGGCGACAGGCATTGAAGACGGGTCCGTCATTGAGGACATCGTCGTCGAGTACGTCAGGCAAGAGACCGCGTCAAGGCGCGGATATTTGGCTATCAGGGCATAAGCCCGAAGGAGAAATGGTATGAACGAGAACACGGTACAGGTTCCGGAGC
>CAZVEG010000243.1:0-2581 GCA_964625625.1 uncultured Leptospirales bacterium
CGGGCGAAAAAGGAAACGCAGGAGACGCTCGCGAAGCTCCGCGCCGACGAAACGTACGCGGCGCTCCGCTCCGATCTGGAGCGCAAAACGGCGAGCTACGCGCGCACGGCGCAGGTCTACGCGCTCGTGGAGGAGATGCTTGCGGCGGTTAAAAAGGAGTACGAGGGCGCGCTCTCGGCCTACGAGCGGGCGAAGGAGGGCGTGAACTTCAACCCGAAAACCGAGGACGGAGAGCTCGACATGACGGAGGAAGAGACGGCGCTCCGCGACCGGATCCTCGAGCATATCATCGGCAGCGGCGCCGGCGAGGGGAGGATAGAGGAGTACCTTGCCGCCTTCTTCCAGTACGACGACTATTTAAAGTTAAAGGCGACATACGCCTCGAGCATCGCCGGCGAAAATCACCCCAGAGTGCTCGAAGCGAAGGCGAAGATCGACACCGTGGTGTTCGCGGACATAGAGGCGATTTACGAAAGCCTGGATCACGAGACGATCGACACGATGATCAGCGAATACCGTCTGATGGTTAAGTACTATGGCGACTACCGGCACTACGCCAGGCGCGAGCGCCGCTGCAAGGTCAACTGCGGCAGCCTGCGCAACCGCAGGGACGATAACTTAAGCAGGTACGTGGTGCATAATAAATTATACACCGCCGCGCGGGACAGGATAACGGAAAGCCTGGAAGAGGCCCTGGCGGCCAAACAGGCGCTGGTGGAGAAGGAAGCCGCGTACCGCACGCTGGACGACGCGCGTTCCCTTTCCGACATCCGCGCGGTGCTGATGAACCCGCCCTATGGCCTGACGGAGGAGGACCTGTCGCACCTGTACGACGCGACGACGGCGTCGACGCATGAGCGGACGGCCGAGAGCGTGAACGTGGAGGGCCTGAGGAAGGAGAAGGCGCGAACGGACGCGGACGGCTACGCCCTGCGCGCGGAGAAGGAGGGGGAGCGGATATATATCCTCGCCCAGGACGGCACGAGGACGGGGGAGAGCTACGCGCTCGACGACGCGAGCGTGCGCCTGAAAGACGAGGGCGGCGCGATACTGGACCTCTCCGCGCTTGCCGACGGGGAGATCCACACCGTGTACGACCGGGTGTACTCGCTCGAGGAGGTGACGCGCGCGATGCGGGAGACCTACCGGAGCGCGCGCGAGAGCTACCGCGACGAGTACCGCGCTTTCGCACGGAGAAGCGTCGAAAGCGGCGCGCACGATAAAACAGTACTGCTCCGCGACGAGGAGGAGCTGTACAACGGCCTGCTTCTGGCCGCGCGCGACTTCGGCGCGGCGTACGGGGAATTGCGGCAGCGAAGCTACGACGGCTACCGGACGATCGTGAGCGAGATGGTACGAAACGCCGATGGAAGCGCCGTACAGCAGCGCATAGTGAACGCGCTGGTAACGCAGAACGCGGCCCTCCAGGAGAAAGAGTGGTCCGAGCTCAGAGCGAAGTTCGACGAGCGGAAGGAACGCTGGATGGAGACGGTGGGATTCATCTGGAACCGGGGAGGGCGCGACTGGACGTCGCAGCAGAACCGCCTGCTCAACCGGTGGACGGCCTGGCGCATCGACGCGCGCGAGGCGATAACCGCGGGCGAGGCGGCCTGGATGGACGAACAGAAGGCCTTCAGCGCGGCGATGGACGAATGGCGCGCCGCGACCTCGAAGGATTCGGCGGAGGCCGTGGCCCTGCTCTCGGCGGAGGAGACGGCGCGTCGGATCGACGGCTTCATGAACGAGCTCAAGCGGAAGAACATGCCGGGCGTGGACCTGGACTTCGACGCGGATTCGCTGGTGCGCGAGGCGCTCAAGAACGCGCCGCCGGCGTCGATCGGGGCGCTCGCCGACACCATGAACACGCTGGACACGACGGCGGGCTTCGCGGTGCTTTTAAACCTGAACCTCGGCGGCTCGCTCGAGGCGCGCTACGCGGAAGAGATGAAGGACTACGCCGAGCGGATGAGCGTGATGCAGAACCTGCGCGTGACGGACATACTGCAGGGAATCATCGACAGCTTCAACGCCCAGCTCCTGGAAGCGAACGCGGACGTGTACGAGAGCGTGGATACCGACATACGCACGCAGTTCGCGGCGCCGTTTCTGCGCGAGGAGGGCGCGCGGCGCTGGAAGATCGAGGTGGTGAAGGAGTCGAACCTCTTCAGCGGCGACAAGAAGAAGACGATCCGGTTCGCCGATTACGCCGACTACGCAACGGACGCGGTGATGCTGAAACCCCTTAAAGGCCTATCGGGGAGCATAGACTTCACCGACCCGGCGACGTACATGAACGTGGACGCGGACGAGCTGGACGTATACGTGCGCCTGGCCAGCGAAAACCTGAACCGCGCGATAGAGGGCATCTTCGGCGCGGACGGGAGCTTCCCGACGCATACGGACGCCGAGTTCGAGAGGCTGGGCAACAGGTTCTCGAAGGCGTACGAGGAATACATGAAGGGGCAGGCGCTGGCGGCGAGCGGGTGGTACGCCAAGAACGATTTCGTGATGGTGAATTCCGCGCTTGGTGTTGCCGCGTACGCGCTGTCCTCGGTAACCTGCGGCATCAGCATGGGAGTGT
>CAZVEG010000244.1:0-2532 GCA_964625625.1 uncultured Leptospirales bacterium
GATTGAAACGCTTTTCACGGGCTGATCCTCCTCATCCTCCACGTCGCGCCCCACGCGGGCGCGTGGATTGAAACATGGCCGAGCCTGGGTACTCACGACGCGGGAGTGGGTCGCGCCCCACGCGGGCGCGTGGATTGAAACGTATAACGGCTAGCTTGTCTTGTTCGTTCAGGCGGTCGCGCCCCACGCGGGCGCGTGGATTGAAACCTGCGAATACGACGAAACAGGCACTTTCCACCTGCCGGGTCCCCCCCCGGCTCCGAGCCTCGCGGCCGCCCGAAGTCCGCGCGACACAAGGCGGACCACCATAACCATTCATCATTGGCTTGACTCCACGCCGGCGAAATGATAGTATCTGGGCCGATACTCATAACAGCCCCGGAGGTCCTCGCCCGATGAACACAATTCACTCGATTTCCCGCCGCTCGAATGCCGCCCTTGCCCTGATCGTGGCGGTGCTGGTGATGGCATGCTCGAAGGCCGACGCGCCTTTCAACCCGCAACCCGATCGGCTCCGTGAACTCGTGGTGGTGCGGACGACGGACGGACCGGTTGCCGGTAAAACCGAAAACGGGCTGGAGATATTCCTGGGTATTCCCTACGCCGCGCCTCCCGTCGGCGTTCTGCGTTTCGCGCCTCCCGGGCCGGTGAAGCAGTGGAAGTATGTTAAACCCGCCTGGCTTTACGGGCCCACCTGTCCCCAGCTGCCCGACGAGTTCGAGCCGGCGTCGCTGCTTCATCAGGATGAGGACTGTCTCAGCCTGAACATATGGACTCCGGGTGCCGGGGCCGGCAAACGACCGGTGCTGGTATACATCCATGGCGGCGGGTTCATCGGGGGAGGATCAGGGGACCCGCTCTATAACGGTGAGCACCTCGCCAGGCGGGGCGGTATCGTCGTGGCCAGCCTAAACTATCGCGTAGCGGCCCTGGGCTTTCTCGCCCTGGACGAGTTCGGGGCGGAATTCGCGGGATCGGGAAACCTGGCGCTCCAGGACCAGATTGCCGCCCTCAGGTGGATAAAAAAGAATATAGCCCGCTTCGGCGGGGATCCCGAGAACATCACCCTTATGGGCGAATCGGCGGGGAGCACCAGCATGATGCTCCTCATGATCTCGCCCCGGGTTCGCGGGCTTTTCAAAAAGGTCATCGCCCACAGCGGGGCGCTCAACCTCACCCGGTCGAAGGAACTGGCGGCCCGGTATACCGCGCGGTTTCTTGAACTGGCCGGGGTGAAAGACGTTGAGGGCCTCAGGGCATTGCCCGTTTCACGGCTGGTCGAATTGGAGAAAAAATTTTTGGACGAGGCCGGTTTCGAGGCCGATCTCGCTTTCGCGCCCGTGCGCGACGGCATATTCGTTCCCGCCGATCCCGTGAAGGCGTTAAGGGAAGGCGCCGCCGCGGGCATCCCGCTGCTTAACGGCACCAATCTGGATGAGTACCGGTACTGGCTGCTGTATTACCCGTATTTAAAATACATCCCGGTCGGCATGGTGCTTTCCCGGGCGCCCCGCGTAAGGGCCGCTCTCGGTGACGGAGAGCGCGCGATTTTAGATCACTACCGTAAGACCCTCCCCAACCCGGGCCTGAGCGGCGTAACCTTCGCCCTGGCCGGCGACATGATGTTCAGGGTTCCGCACCTGAGGGTTTCCGACATTCAGAGCACCCACGCGCCGGTTTATATGTACCGTTTCGACTGGCAATCCCGGGTATCGAAGGATCTGGGGGCGTGCCACGCCATCGAGCTGCCGTTTGTTTTCAGGACCTTCGATTCGCCTACGGCGGGCCAGATCGTGGGTGCGAACCCGCCCATGGGACTTTCCGATCTCATGATGGACTACTGGATAGCTTTCATACGCACCGGCAGCCCCGCCGGCGGCGGCCTGCCGCACTGGCCGGTATACGATACCGCTCGAAGGGCCACAATGGTCTTTAATGCCGGGAGCGCCGTCCGCTACGATCCGGACAGCGCAGCGCGACAGCTCTATAAAGAACTGCCGGACTGAGGGCGGACGCCCGTCCATCGGAGATCCGTACCGGAGCTGACCGGCGGGACCGGTGCGGCCGGCATTACCGCAGGGAATGAAATACGCGAGGCATTTCCATGGGACGATCCCGTTTCCTCTATAACCTCATGATGCTCTTCTTCAGGCCCTCCCGGCTGTGGGAGCGCATCTCACCCTTCAGAAAAAAGGATTCCGAACGAAACACCTCCGCCCACATCATCCCGGTGGGCCGTGTGCTTCGTTCGGGCGAGAGCGTGGTCCTCCCGGCGTCCATCATCGGAACGCTCATCCGTTCAGCCGGCACCGTCGGCATCATGGCCGAGTGCCTGTGCCGGAGGGGCAATGGCTGCGAGAGCCATCCCGCCGATCTGGGCTGTCTCATCCTGGGCGACGCGACGCGCGACCTCGATCCGCGGCTCGGCCGTTCCGTCACGGTGAAGGATGCCATGACTCATGTGGAGGAGGCGCTGCGGCGCGGCCTGTATCCCATGGTGGTGCACAACCGGTTCGATGCCTGGCTGTGGGG
>CAZVEG010000245.1:0-2520 GCA_964625625.1 uncultured Leptospirales bacterium
CCATCGAAAGCAGTTCCTCCCGTGTGTACCCGTAGCTCGCTTCCGCGCATCGGTTGCAATCGAGAATCCGGCCGTTCGGTGAAACGAGCAGAATGATGTCGTTCGCCTGTTCCATAAGAAGGCGGATGCGCGCGTCCCTGCGCGACATCTCCTCGAGATGTGTGAGCCTCTGCCGTCGGACGAAGGCGTATCCGATACCTGCGGCTGAAGCCAGGAGTCCCAGCACCGCGACCGACAGGTAGGCCAGCTCCCTGAAAAAATCGGCGAGCGCTTCGAGACGGTCGACCTTTACGACAAGCCCGGCATCCGTCCCGGCGATTGGCCGTGTAACGGCGAATATCCTGATTCCTCTGTAATCGACGAACGCACCGAAGCGCTCGGCCCCGCGCGCGGCGTGCGAACCTGCTAGGTCCGGCGTATCGAAGGGTACGCTGTGCGACATCGGCGGCAGGTCGACATAGCGAAGGGGGGAGAGGAATATCAGCCGGTCCGCCTGCCGTCGCACCAGTACGGTCTCCAGGGTCCGCGACGGGAACGGCCGTTTCCCGACAAGCGCGTACAGGTTCTTCCCCAGGTTTATATGGGCCACCAGAGCCCCGCAGACGGAACGAATGTCCGTCGACTCACCCGGAAGCTCGATCGGGGTCAAAACGGCGAGTACGCCGTTCTCATCATGCCGATGAAAATGTATCCGTGCGTTATGTCCCCCGGCATAGAAATCACGAATCTGATCGGAGCATTCGGGTATCAGGGGGTGGTCGGCGTCCGAACCGACGACAGTCCGGCCCCGCGCGTCAACCACATGCAGTGAAAGGTACCCGTAGGTATCCCGGATCATCGCCAGAAGGGAACGCGCGTGGCCGCGGTCGGCTTCAGCCGGCGGGAGTCCCGCGCTGGAGGCCGCCGCGATCCTCCGTATGACCGGAAAAGACGCCACGACGTTGCCGTCGCTTTTCCTCTCGTCGATGAACAGCTCGATCGCCGTCTTGCGGTCGTCGGCCATCGCCGAGAGTTTCATGCGCCATTCCTCGATGGTTTTCCAGTACAGTGATGGAACGGAATAAACGGCCAGCGAAACGACGATGAGTACGACTGTGGTCGCGAACGGACCGTAGGGATGAATACTTCGATAAACGCGCATTAACTCAGCAGTGCCGTCCCGAACAAATGAACGCACATATCTCATGTCTCACGCTCCCGGTTGCGTGAATTCATGCCGGCGCATGATTTGTTTGTGAGCTCCGGCCACGTGATCCCTTATAAAGAACCTGGTGCGGCGTCTGTGTATTTTCGGACGGTTAAAAAACATTCCGCCGCCGCACCGGGGGTGTACACCCCGCATTCCAGCACGTTATTATACTACTACATTCAATTTACACATTCAAGGAAAATTATCAGACAGCCCGCTCCGATCCCCCGGGCGATCCCGGTGGCAGCGTTTATACAGGCCTTTTCCCGGCGCGCCGCAGGACCTCGATGATCCGCGTCATCCCCCGGCTGAAGCCCGCATCCATGGCGTCCGTCACGGCGATTCCGTCACGGTCCGCGTCGAGCAGGCGTTCGGTGAAGGGGAGTATTCCCAGCACCTCCATGCCGGCGAACGCGTCCCGGAGATACTCTTCATCCCGTTTCGATCGCACGCGATTGAATACGAGCCTGAGGTCCGCGATACCGATCTCCCGGGCCATCGAGGCGATCCGACGCGCCGACTCCACAGCGCGCGCCCCCGGCTCGACCACCACCAGCATCATGTCGACCCCTCGCGCGGTGGCCCTGCCGAGGTGCTCCACGCCGGCCTCCATGTCCATTATGAGCGTTTCATCCCGCCGGAGAACCAGGTCGCGCACCAGCGCCGCCAGGAAGGTATTCTCCGGGCAGGCGCATCCCGAGCCCCCGGCGGCCACGGCTCCCATTACCACAAGCGACACGCCGCGATGGAGATGGCCGAAACGGTCGACGATGTCCGAAACCTCGGGATTAAGCCGAAACACCTGGCCGTAGCCGTCCGTCTTCGCGCCGGTGCGCTCCTCAATGAGGGCCTTCTGCCGCGCGACCGTCAGTATTCCCGCGCGCCCTTCGGGCGTAATGCCGAGCGCCGAGGCCAGGTTGGCATCGGGGTCCGCGTCGAGCGCCAACACCCGCTCGCCCCTTCCGGCCATGAGCAAAGCGAGCGCCGCGGCCACCGTCGATTTACCAGCACCGCCTTTGCCCGTAACGGCTATCTTCATCGACGAAAAATCCTCATCATTGAATCACCGGAACACCGGGAGAAACGAAACCGCGGAAACCCGCGGCAAGACATCGTCGTTACCGTCATGATGCGTCGGGACAGGTAAATTGTCATTGACAAAATTGTGATTTTCGGCACTTTCTATCCCCGGCGCTAACGAATGAACAGACGGGACCGGTATGACGATTGCCCGGATTTTCGAAACCGGGAATGATATCCTGTTTGTCGTGTTCATGATGCTTTCGCGGTTGCCTGTGCGCCCTAACGGCCTTCGGAATTCCGCCCGGGAG